>NZ_JBHIOR010000003.1:111843-162324 GCF_042195605.1 Bartonella sp. AP88HLJMH
ACCGGAGGGTGCGCCCAAGGCTGCACCTGAGATGCCTTTGGAGGCACTACCGGAGGATGCGCCCAAGGCTGCACCTGAGACGCCTTTGGAGGCACCGGAGGATGCACCCAAGGTTGCGCCTGAGATGCCTTTGAGAGTGCCGGAAGATGCCTCTAAGGATGCGCTCAAGCCTGCTCACAAAAATGAAGAGATGATATCGCCAAAAGAATTGGCTCCAACGGTCCCAAAAGTACCAGCAGAGCAGATTGTTCATCAAGCGTCCAAAATTGTACTTCCAGAAAAATCTCTTCTTCCACAGTTTAAACCAAAGTTTGACGAAAAATCTCCAAGGAAGAATGAGGCTGCATTGAATCAAAAGACGCCAAAGCTTAACAAGAAAAACCAAGAGAAACAGACCATTGAAGATATTTTAGCTCTGGAGGAAAATAATTTGCTCAATCGTGCGCGGTCACAAGGAGGGGGAGCAAAACGTTCTCATACACCAGAAGCTTTGGGTGCAAGAAAAAATATTAATGATACCACAAAAATGGCACAAACATTGGTCAATATTGCGGGGGGATGTATTCAACAGAAGCTTAAACTTGTGGCGCTTGGCGGCGATTTAAAAAATCGTCCGGTCGTGCGGTTGCGATTTTATTTAGACCGTGAAGGGATGGTTGTGGGCGATCCTATCATTGATCCCATAAGCGGCCTTGAGAGTCAACAAGCTATTATGATAAGGCAGGTGTATGCTGCTGTCTTTTCATGCCAACCTTATGCAGATCTCCCACGTGATCAATATGATCTATGGGGGCAAGGTTTTGACTTTAATGTTGATCCCCTCCAAGAAATAAGATGATAAACGAGAAAAAAGCGCTTAACGAAAGGACACATTCCATGATGACTATAACGAGACATAAAGTTTTTGCTTGGTTTATTGTCACTTGTGGGTTGTGGCTTTCAAGTATTTCATCGGGTTATGCGCAATTGAAAGGAACTATTTCGAGCGCTGATTTTAATCCCATTCCCATTGCAATTACAGACTTTATTTCCAATGATTCGATTGGGTTGAAAATATCTGCTGTGGTGACAGCCGATCTCGAACGGTCGGGGCTGTTTTTACCGCTTGATAAAGCAAATTTTTTTGAAAACATTTCTAATCCTAATAAACAACCACATTTTGCTTCTTGGCAGAAAATAAAAGCGCAAGGTTTAGTTACTGGGCAAGTCATGAGAGAAATCGATGGACGTTTGAGGGTCGATTTTCGTTTATGGGATGTGTTTGGACAAAGACAATTGAAAGGACGGCGTTTTTATACCGCGACAGAACGTTGGCGGCGTGTGGCACATATGATCGCAGATGAGATCTATAGTGAGATGACAGGAGAAAGTGGTTATTTTGATACAAGGATTGTTTTTATCGATGAAACAGGTCCTCAAAATGCACGCATTAAACGTTTAGCAATGATGGATCAAGATGGAGCAAATTTGATTTATATGTCTGATGGAAGTGAATTGGTGCTTACACCGCGGTTTTCACCAAAAAGACAAGAATTGACCTATATGGCTTACGAGGACAATCAAGTACCTCATGTTTATCTCCAACAAATTGAAATGGGGCAAAGAGAGTTGATCGGAACGTTTAATAACATGACAATTGCTCCACGTTTTTCTTCTGATGGACAAAAAGTTATCATGAGTTTGTTACAAAATGATGGGAGTGCCAATCTTTACACTATGGATTTACGAACCCGTACGATGACGCGACTTACAACAACTTCTGCTATTGATACTTCTGCTTCTTATTCACCGGATGGAAAACAAATTGTCTTTTCTTCAGATCGTAGTGGAAAGCCGCAAATCTATAAAATGAATGCGGATGGGAGTGATATTCAGCGTATTTCTTCAAACGATGGGAGTTATTCAACACCTATTTGGTCTCCACGGGGTGACTATATCGCCTTTACAAAACAATTAAGCGGACAATTTTCTATCGGTGTTATGCGCCCTGATGGACAAGGAGAACGAATTTTAACCACAGGGTTTCACAATGAAGGACCAACGTGGGCCCCTAATGGTCGTGTGCTGATGTTCTTTCGCAAAAATCCCGGTATGGGACCAAAAATTTATACGATTGATATTACGGGTCGCAATGAACGACAACTCCCTACCCCCAATGATGCTTCAGATCCAGCATGGTCGCCTTTGCTCAATGTACAGTAAAACAAAATGCTTAAAAACAGAATATAGAAGGAATATAGTCTATACAGTCTCAAGTTTAAACAATCTCAATTGTCTTTAATTATTTAAAAGAAGGAATTGATTATAGTGGGTATGGGGAGTTATGTAGATTTCATCTATCATCTACGGTTGTTGATCGATAATGGAATTTCCTTGGGGGAAAATGCTTAAAAAAATTCAAAACAAGACCTTGAAAAAATAGAGTCGAAAATTCTGAGGTCTTTAGATTTCAACTTTTTATTTAAAGTGTCGCTATATTTTTAAACTTCCTCTTCGATTTTGTTTGTGAAGAGTCCTCTTGTCAGGGGGGGGCTGTTGCTCTCTGATGTGTTTTATTCAAGTACGCGGTTGTTTTAGGTTTGAATATTGATTGATCAGTAAGAGCAAAAGGACAGATTTTTAAGATAAATGACGTTATTTTAGAAATATACGATGCCATAAAGTTAATGCCATAAAGTCAAAAATTTATCCGCAACGGATTAGAGAGATGTACCGGCTTTTTGTACAATACTTTGCTAAACAATCAGCTCTGGCTTTCCATTTGCTTATTTTTATTCTGTGATGTTGTAAAAACACTGCTCTTTGAGGTGTGGGGATATAGGGCGTATAAATCTCCTTGATATATTCTAAGTGTTTTTTAAGTGCGTAGCGAATATTTAGGGGAATGCATGTTTGTTGAGCCTTAAGTTTCAAGTGAATTTCATGAGTGATTCGTTATAGGAATACGTTAGGAAAATCCTAATTGTTTAGAGGCTAGATCATTTCATTACTTGAGGGTGGGGAGAGGAGGTTAATCTTAAAGAACAAAAAGATCAAATAGAGAGGAATATAGGGATAATCTTTGGGGCATGTAAGAAAGGCGTGAGGCTACAGAGTTTTGTGTATGCTTTTCTTTTTGGGATTATGTTTTCTGCGATTGATTGTGGTTTTTTATTGCATCAATGGCTTACCCCGCTATTGACGCGGGGCTTTTATATGTGCGGATAAAGAGGAGGGGTGACAGATGCTTTTGAAGCCCTCATGCATGAAGAGAGGGCTTATGCAAATGATGGCAATTATACAGATAATTTTGCCAAAATCTCATCACTGACATCAAAATTTGCATAAACATTTTGCACATCATCATCTTCTTCTAATGTTGAAATTAGTCGTAAAACGGACAAAGCTTTTTCTTCATCTATTGGTGCAAGGGTGGTGGCTTTCCAAATCGTTTTAATCGATTCTGCTTCACCAAGTTTTGCTTCAAGTGTTTTGGAAACTTCACCAATATCTTCAAATGCGCAGGTAATATGATGTCCGGTTTCTTCTGATTGCACATCTTCGGCACCGGCTTCAATTGCTGCATCCATGATGTTATCGGCTGTTCCTGCTTCTGGCTTATAGATTATTTCACCAATCCGATTAAACATGAAACTGACCGATCCTGTTTCCCCTAAGGCTCCTCCTGATTTTGTGAAGGCGGCGCGCACATTTGAAGCGGTGCGGTTGCGGTTATCAGTTAAAGCTTCAACAATGACGGCAACGCCGCCTGGTCCATAGCCCTCATAGCGTACTTCATCATAATTTTCGACATCGGCGCCTGACGCTTTTTTAATCGCGCGTTCAATATTATCTTTCGGCATCGATTGTGCTTTGGCATTTTGAACAGCCAGCCTTAAACGTGGATTCATGGCTGGATCAGGAGCACCTTGTTTTGCTGCTACGGTAATTTCGCGCGCAAGCTTAGAAAATATTTTCGAGCGCATTGCATCTTGACGCCCTTTACGGTGCATAATATTTTTAAATTGTGAATGGCCTGCCATAGTTTTCCTTCCTATTTGAGGGCTTTCTTTCCAGTTGGATACTCTTTAGAATTTAAGACGATAAAGCACGCATCCCACCAGAATAAATGTGCCACAGCATGAGGTGAAATAATCGAATAAACCCTTTATAAGAAAATTCATCTTAAAGGTAAAGACACCTTAGTTGAGGATCATTACAAGAGAGATCTCTTGTCGTTGAGCAAAAATAACGCTATAACAGAATGTAATCTCATAGCAAAATGGTTTATTCCATGCCTCGCTTTGTTTTAGGAGTGGTTGGAGAGACCTAAACATATAAAAAAGTTCCAGTGCTCTTGAGTGGGCGGTAACCTGCCTCATAGAAGAGGCGCAGAAGAGGATTTATAAAAATGGCAACGCAACTTTTGATGCCCAAAGCAACAGCTGTTTGGTTGGTTGATAATACAGCTCTTTCTTTTGATCAGATTGCAGAATTTTGTAAATTGCATGTCTTGGAAGTAAAAGCTATTGCCGATGGTGATGCGGCTTATGGTATTAAAGGTTTAGATCCGATTAGTTCTGGGCAATTGACGCGCAGTGAAATTGCACGGGTGGAGGCTGATCAAAACGCACGATTGAAAATTTCTCAATCGAGGGTGCATATTCCTGAAAAAAAACGTAAAGGGGCGCGCTATATCCCTCTTTCTCGACGCCAAGATCGTCCCAATGGTATCCTATGGTTGGTTACGAACCATCCCGAGTTGAAAGATGCGCAAATTGCACGGTTGATTGGGACAACAAAAGCGACAATTGAACAAATCCGCCTTAGAACCCATTGGAATAGTGCAAATTTGGTTCCTCTTGATCCTGTAGGACTTGGTTTGTGTTCGCAAATCGATTTAGATTTTGAGCTCCAGCGTGCGGCGAAAAATCGTCCTGTTGCAGCAGAAGAAGATAGGTCGTTGCTTCCCGCTTCTGTGACGGAAAACGCTGCTCTAGAGGAAAATGAGAGTGAAGAAAATCTGCATAAGACTTTTGACGCTGATAAAGTTTTTGCAAAGCTGAACGCGCTGCAAAAAAATCGTCAAGATCAAGATGATGCATAAAAAGCCATGACGCATAAGGGAAACATTTCTTATGGAAATGTTAGAGGAATGGCTGAAGAGAAGAAAAATTGGCAGAGACTTAAAAGTAAAAATGAGGACGAAAAAACAGAAAAAATTTCTTCTTCATTAGGAATTAACGGTTATTCTTAAAAATATTTTTAAGAATTGACCCTTCTTTACGAAATTCAAGGAGAAACGGACTATGCGCTCTACCAAAAAAACCATCTCTCATTCCTTAGCTATCCTCTTTCTTTTCTCACTATGCCTGGGTGGGTGTGGCAAAAAAAATGTTGGTGCACTTAACGGTATGAATGGCGCTTATATGAATGATGCTGGTTTGAATCAGGTGTCACCAGGCTCAGGACAAGAATTTACGGTTAATGTGGGTGATCGCGTGTTTTTTGGTCTCGATTCTTCTTCACTTGATGCTGATGCTGAACGTATTTTAACGCGCCAAGCAGAATGGTTGCTTCATTATCCTTATTATTCTATTATGATCGAAGGTCATGCTGATGAGAGGGGAACACGTGAATATAACTTGGCACTTGGACAGCGCCGTGCTGTTGCTGTGCGAAACTATTTGGTGTCTCTTGGTGTGTCCGCACAACGGATTCAAACAATTTCTTACGGAAAAGAAAGACCTGTAGCAGTATGTGATGATATTTCCTGTTGGAATCAAAATCGACGTGCTGTGACAACGTTGAGTGACATGAATAATCATTAAAAAGAAGATTGTTTGTTTCAACTATTCAATAAGCTCTTAAGGGGAAAAAAGAATGTATCGTAAAATCAATTGGAAAACACTCTTTTATATGGGGGTTTTCATAGCTTGTTCTACTTCACTTGTTCAAAGTGCGGCACGAAAGGCTTCCGAATATCCTGCACATGATACGGATAAAGTTGATGCAGTTGATAAGGCAACTGATGACGTGAAGAAAGCACCTGAAGCAGCTGATAAAGCAGCATCTAGCGCGGTGGAAAAAGCCACTGATGCAGTTGATAAGGCAACTGATGACGTGAAGAAAGCGCCTGAAGCAGCCGATAAAGCAGCATCTGATGTGATAGAAAAAGCCACTGACGCTGTTAATAAGGCTGTTGATGCAGTGAAAGAAGCACCTGAAGCAGCTGATAAAGCAGCATCTGATGTGATAGAAAAAGCCACTGACGCTGTTAATAAGGCTGTTGATGCTGTGAAGGAAGCACCTGAAGCAGCTGATAAAGCAGCATCTGATGTGATAGAAAAAGCCACTGACGCTGTTAATAAGGCTGTTGATGCTGTGAAGGAAGCTCCTGAAGCAGCTGATAAAGCAGCATCTGATGCAGCGGAAAAAGTCACTGATGCTGTTGATAAGGCAACTGATGCTGTGAAGGAAGCACCTGAAGCAGCTGATAAAGCAGCATCTAGCGCGGTGGAAAAAGCCACTGACGCTGTTAATAAGGCAACTGATGCAGTGAAGAAAGCACCTGAAGCAGCTGATAAAGCAGCATCTAGCGCGGTGGAAAAAGCCACTGACGCTGTTAATAAGGCTGTTGATGCTGTAAAAGAAGCGCCTGAAGCAGCCGATAAAGCAGCATCTAGCGCGGTGGGAAAAGCCACTGACGCTGTTAATAAGGCTGTCGATGCAGTGAAAGAAGCACCTGAAGCAGCTGATAAAGCAGCATCTGATGTGGAGGAAAAAGCCACTGACGCTGTTAATAAGGCTGTTGATGCTGTAAAAGAAGCACCTGAAGCAGCCGATAAAGCAGCGTCTAGCGCGGTGGAAAAAGCCACTGACGCTGTTGATAAGGCTATTGATGCTGTGAAAGAAGCACCTGAAGCAGCCGATAAAGCAGCGTCTAGCGCGGTGGAAAAAGCCACTGACGCTGTTGATAAGGCTATTGATGCTGTAAAAGAAGCACCTGAAGCAGCTGATAAAGCAGCATCTGATGTGATAGAAAAAGCCACTGACGCCGTTAATAAGGCTGTTGATGCAGTGAAGAAAGCACCTGAAGCAGCTGATAAAGCAGCATCTGATGTGGTGGAAAAAGCTACTAGTGTTGCGGAGCACCAAGGGATTATTTTAGAGAATCAACAGGCTTTATTTAAAGATTATGATTTAGATAAGCTTTTGCATAAGATACGAATGGTGCTTGAGCATAACAGTTTAAAAAATGTTAACAAGCAGTTTCACGAGCTTTTTGATACAGAAGTCTCTTCTGTTTATTCTTGTTCTTTTGAAAAGTCTGCTGTAGATGAAAAATCTCAGACTGTAAAGGAAGAGATGGAGCAGGACCATAGTACAGGTGATCAGACAAAGGTTACTGCTGTGGAAGCTAAGGTGGAGAGCCATGACCATGAAAACAGTCAACCTTTTAACAAAGCGCATGAAGTAAGTGCTCCAATTGAAGCACATCAGAGTGACAATCTTTCTTCTTCTAAAGCTTTGTATAAGGAAGGGTATGATTTTATTCGTTCTGCTAACTATGTTGATGCTGAAAAAAGCTTTTGCGCTTTTCAAAATCGTTACAAAAAAGATTCTTTGAGTGATGATGCTTTATTTTGGTTGGCCGAATCTTTGTTGGGGCAAAAACGCTATCATGAAGCAGCACAAGTTTATCTTACCGCATGGTATGCAGATAAAAAGAAGCTCTATACCTCCGAGATTTTACTGAAATTAGCAAGAAGTATGGTCGCTCTTGAGCCAAATAAAGACGATTGTGCTCATTTTGTGAAAAAATCAAAACGTCAACAAACATTAGCATCTGTTTTTTGTAAACCTGCAAAATAAACAGCGAGGTCGTTTTCGGTGTGCGTTAGACTGGCAAGAAATCTCTTTAAAACATCGGATTTTATTCAATGTCAGAAGTTGATTCTTGCCGTCTCAGGGGGAAGTGATTCTTTGGCTTTGATGTTTTTGGTCAAAGAGCATTTGGAAACTCTCGCATTTCCTCCAGAAATGCTTGTTGTCACGGTTGATCATCAATTGCGTAAAGAATCGATGCGTGAGGCAGAAACTGTTGCGAAAATTTGTCGTGTCCATGATATTCAACATATCACTGTGCGATGGGAAGGCGAAAAGCCAAAGACGCATATTGCTTCCAGCGCGCGTGTTGCACGCTATGATCTCTTGGTTAAAGAAGCACAAAAACAAGGCGCATCACTTATTATGACGGGGCATACACTCAATGATCAGGTTGAGACCTATCAAATGCGGTATCAACGTCTCCAAAAGAATAGAGGTGCTTTATATAGTGAAGCTGTTGCCATGCGCGATGAGGTTTATGCCAGTGGTTTTGCTGGTGTTTTGCGCGGTGAAGCCGAGGGTATACGTGATGAGGATCATACCAGAAAAACAAGAAAAAATATTGCCGAAAAAAACTATGGTCCCCTCTATGAACGTGGTTTATCCTGTATTCCGCGTGAGGCGCTGTTGCATAGAAAAGTGCGTTTGATTCGGCCACTCCTTGGTGTAAAACGCCAAACATTACGGAATTATTTACGCTTACAAGGACAAACATGGATTGATGATCCAACCAATGAAGATCGCAATTTTGAACGTGTGCGCGTGCGTCAATCTCTTTCTCCACAAAAATTGGCTTATATTGCTCAAAAAATAAATGAAGCCGCATTGCAGCGTCGTCAACAAGCCAAAAATATTGCTGATTTGATCTTAGCGCTGGATATTACTGTCCAACATGGGCGTTGTTTCATAGCAAAGCCTGCGCTGTTTTTACAGAAACATTCCAGTTTTCCTTTTGTGGTGGGGCTCTTTGCTGTGCTGATGGGAGGGGGATTTTATTTGCTCCCCAATCAGAAATTAAGCATGCTTGTTCAAAAACTCTGTCTCGATTCTTCAGAAAAGCGGCGTTTTACTTATGCGGGCTCTGTTATTGAATATAACAAGCAGGGAATTTCTTTGTGGCGTGAAGGGCGAAATATAAAAGAGGCTATCGTTGAGCCAGATAAAACTTTTATATGGGATGGGCGCTATCATATCACAAATCATGGATATGAGGCTATAAAGGTTGGAGCCGCAAATTTAGAACAGCTGAAATTTTTATTAAAAAATAGCGATTTTGAGCTTGAAAAGCCTCATTTTCCCTCTTTACAATCGCTGCTGCTGATCTCAAATCATAAAGGGTATGATATTCCAGAGTTGATTTCTCAAGCAGTTGTTCATAAACATGTTATCGTCAAGCGGATTATGGCACCTTTCGATTGGCTTTCCTCACGAGAAGATGCTGCCTTGGTGAATGTTGTGGAACCTTTTTTTAATATTGAGGTGAAAAGATAAAGGAAAATTACTCTAAAAGAAAATAAACAGCTTCTCATCCCTTGGCAAGGGGCTGACAAGGTTATATGTTAAGGGGAACTGTTTGAAATCTATATTTGATTAAGTGGGCTGAATATGAATTCCAATTACCGCTCTCTCCTTATTTGGGGAGTTATTGCCTTGATTTTGATTGTGTCGTTTTCTCTCTTTAATGGAGATAGCCAACGTTCTGGTGGTGGAGAAGTCTCCTATTCTGAATTTTTGCAAAAAGTTGAGAATAATGAGTTGAAATCTGTGACCATTCAAGGTCAAAAATTAACAGGAAAAACCATTGAACATAGAGCTATTTCAACCTATGCTCCTCGCGATCCAGGTTTGATACAAAAATTGGAAAGCAAAAACGTCAATGTTAAAGCTATTCCTGAAAGCTCTGGAAATAGCATTTTCCTCAATCTCCTCTTTTCCTTGTTGCCTGTTATTATTATCGTGGGGGCGTGGGTCTTTTTTATGCGGCAAATGCAAAATGGATCACGCGGTGCAATGGGATTTGGGAAATCGAAAGCAAGATTGCTTAATGAAGCGCAAGGACGTATTACCTTTAAAGATGTTGCTGGCGTTGAAGAAGCAAAGCAAGATCTTCAAGAAATTGTTGAATTTTTACGCGAACCACAAAAATTTCAACGCTTAGGGGGGCGTATCCCACGCGGTGTTTTGCTTGTTGGTCCTCCAGGAACTGGTAAAACTTTGCTAGCACGTTCTGTGGCCGGTGAAGCCAATGTGCCATTCTTTACCATTTCAGGGTCTGATTTTGTGGAAATGTTTGTTGGTGTTGGGGCAAGCCGTGTGCGCGATATGTTCGAACAGGCTAAAAAAAATGCACCTTGTATTATCTTTATTGATGAAATCGATGCTGTTGGGCGCCATAGGGGGGCTGGTCTTGGCGGTGGAAACGATGAACGTGAACAGACCTTAAACCAGTTGCTTGTCGAAATGGATGGGTTTGAGCCCAATGAAAGTATTATTCTTATTGCTGCAACAAACCGTCCCGATGTGCTTGATCCCGCTTTGTTAAGACCAGGGCGCTTCGACCGACAAGTTGTTGTGCCAAACCCTGATGTTTCTGGGCGTGAACAAATCTTGAAAGTGCATGTGCGCAACGTGCCTTTAGCGCCTAACGTTGATTTGAAAATTTTGGCAAGGGGAACACCAGGATTTTCTGGTGCAGACCTGATGAATCTGGTCAATGAAGCTGCTCTTATGGCTGCAAGCCGTAATAAAAGAGTTGTCACGATGCAAGAATTCGAAGATGCCAAAGATAAGGTGATGATGGGGGCGGAACGTCGTTCAACCGCTATGACACAAGAGGAAAAAGAACTCACTGCTTATCACGAAGCAGGACATGCTATTGTGGCTCTTAATGTGCCGGTTGCTGATCCTGTCCACAAAGCAACAATCGTTCCAAGGGGAAGAGCATTGGGAATGGTGATGCAATTGCCTGAAGGCGATCGCTATTCTATGAGTTATCGGTGGATGATTTCTCGTCTGGCCATTATGATGGGTGGACGTGTGGCTGAAGAATTAAAGTTTGGAAAGGAAAATATCACATCTGGTGCTTCTTCTGATATTGAACAAGCAACGAAATTAGCTCGCGCGATGATCACACGGTGGGGATTTTCTGATCTGCTTGGAAATGTAGCTTATGGCGATAACCAAGATGAAGTCTTTTTGGGTCATTCTGTTGCGCGAACACAAAATGTCTCTGAAGAAACAGCGCGCATGATTGATATGGAAGTGCGTAAGCTTATTGATGATGCCTATAAAAATGCGACAAACATTTTGAAAACAAAAAGAAAAGAATGGTTTGCTTTGGCACAAGGTTTGTTGGAATATGAGACTTTAACGGGAGCTGAAATTAACGAAGTTATTGCAGGAAAGCCTCCTTCACGCACACAGAAAGATGAGGGTGCTGCGCCACGGGGGTCTTCTGTTCCAAAAACTGGAAAAATGAAGACAGAGACAACAGTGGTAGATGAAAAAAACGCTGAAGCAGCCCCTAAAACAGTGCTTCATAAAGCAGAGACAGATAAAGGCGAGGCAGGCAAAGCAGAGGCAGCTGTTGGGAAAAAAACAGCAAAATCCGGTAATGTTGAGCCTAAGGAGGCTCAGTCTAAAGAAGTGCAATCGGATGAGACTGAGAAAAAAGCGCAAAGCACAAAAGGCACCACAAAATCAGTCAACCGCTCTAAAAGTAATGCTGAAAAGAAGTCCAATACTGCGGGACATGATAAAGAAAAATAAGAATTATTTAATATCGCTTGAGTGACGATGTTTTAGGAAAACTTCTAATTTTTTTGAGAAAGGCGCAAGTTTTGTTTGCGCCTTTCTTGTAATATTTGCAAAAATATGAAAGCAAAAAATTAAGCAAAGCCGTTGTATGATGGCGGCTTTAGCATGCTACAAGGCGAGGTGGACTGTTGCTTTTCTAATGTGGTAGGGGGTTGTAAGGTTAGGCGATAGATTTCCTTGCTGATTTGGTAGGGTATGAGGTTTGGTGCTGGGTTTCTTTACGGATTTAGCAAGTGTGTGAAATTATCCGTTGGTTGTGTTAAAGGGATGTATAGAGCATTTTGAGGAGATAATATTGCTTTTATGTGTGAGGGTGTAAACATAATTGCTTGAGAGTGGTTTAGATGTGTAGATGGTGAATAGGGGGCTTGATTGTTTAAATGCATGAAGGTTTAGATCAATGATCTGATTTTATACGGGGAGAGGAGGACTATTGTACCAAGGGGGCTTGTTAGGTTTTAAAAAAAACAAGGGAAGAATTATATATTAAAGGAAAGAGGCATGGTGCAAAAATATTTTGGTACAGATGGAATTCGGGGGAAAGCCAATTCATTTCCTATGACACCCGATTTTGCCATGAAGGTGGGGATGGCTGTAGGGGTTTTATTTCGCTCACAACATCAATCTCATCGTGTGGTGATTGGCAAGGATACACGATTATCTGGCTATATGTTGGAAAACGCTTTGGTTTCAGGATTGACTGCTGCGGGGATGGAAGCTTTTTTATTGGGTCCAGTGCCAACCCCTGCTGTTGCAATGCTTTGCCGCTCTTTGCGAGCGGATCTTGGGGTGATGATTTCTGCTTCTCATAATCCGTTCTATGATAATGGAATTAAACTTTTTGGTCCTGATGGTTTTAAACTTTCAGATGATATGGAAGCCAAAATTGAACAATTGATCGATACAGATCTTTCAAAATCTTTAGCAAGTTCTGCCGAAATTGGTTATGCAAAACGGGTTGAGGGAGATATTTATCGTTATATTGAATATGCCAAACGAACTTTGCCGCGTGATGTTCGCTTAGATACTGTGCGTATTGTTGTGGATTGTGCTAATGGGGCTGCTTATAAAGCGGCTCCCCGTGCTTTATGGGAATTGGGGGCTGAGGTTTTTGCTATTCATGATGAACCCAATGGGACCAATATTAATCAAAAATGTGGATCAACCGATTTAAGCTCTTTAAAACGAAAAGTGCATGAAGTGCGTGCTGATGTGGGGATTGCTCTTGATGGAGATGGAGATCGTGTTCTCATTGTGGATGAAAAAGCACAAACGGTTGATGGAGATCAGTTGATTGCTGTAATTGCTGAAAATTGGCATAAAATGGGACGATTACGGTGCAATGGTGTTGTCACAACGATTATGTCAAATCTTGGACTAGAGCGTTTCTTGAATAGCAAAGGGTTGCACCTTGTAAGGACAAAAGTTGGAGATCGTTATGTTGTCGATGCCATGCGCCAAAAGGGATATAATGTTGGTGGTGAGGCTTCTGGCCATATCGTGCTTAGTGATTTTGGTACCACGGGTGATGGCTTGGTGGCTGCATTGCAGATTTTAGCCTGTATGAAGGAAAGTCAAAGCCCTATGAGCCAATTGTGTAAACGGTTTGAACCTGTACCGCAAATTTTAAAAAATGTAACGATTAAAAATAAAAATGTCTTGAAAAAAAATCCCGTCAAAGCGGCCATTGATCAAGCAGAGAAGCGGTTGGGAAAAGAGGCAAGGCTGGTGATCCGCGCTTCTGGAACTGAGCCGGTTATCCGCCTTATGGCTGAAGGCGATGCACGAGAAGTATTGGACACTGTCGTGACAGAGTTGATGGATGTTATTATTCATCATGATGTACGCATGGGGACTGCACTTGAGGAATCTTGAATTTTTTGAAAAAATTATCAGATCATCTTTGAATAAAGGTCTGATTTTAATGCGGGATTTTGGCAATTACAAAAGGTATGATTATTAACTCTGTTAGTGATGTAATAACGGTAATGGATACTCTATCTACGAACAAATTAAATAAAAAAGGGAAAAGTCTAATTCTAATAACTACAATGCGTATAGATTTCTCTATAGTTCGTAAGATATGAAAAATATGCTTTTTTTTGATTTTCCTTTTTCTTTTACTTATTCGTAAACCGGTTATTAGTTTAACAGAGTTTGTAGTGGGAGTTTATTAGTGTTATTCATTCTTTTTACTGGACATACAGCGGGTGCAGCGCCCCATGAATATCAAACAGCAATGGTCATTGTGGTTATATCATCTTGATGTTTCTAAGTGCCGCTGCCAATTGGAGATATGATACGCTCCTATTACGTTTAGCTCCTCCTAATTATGAACTTATACTTTTCCAATAATTAGTAGAATAATGAGAAAGAGATGAGAATGATCGATTTTTTCACGACAGTTCTAATGTTTATAAAGTAAAAAAGCCATGTGATGTAAAAATAATGAACATTTTTTGGATCTTGGAAGGGTACACTCTATATTCATTTATGATTTTAGGATTTAAACATAAAAGGATTGAAGCCTTCTATAATACTGGTACGACTGAAGGGATTAGAACCGCCCATGCTCAAAAATTAAAGCGTATTCTAGGTGCTTTTGAAGTAGATGTATCGCCAAAAGATTTGAGTTATCCGTCCTTTTAATTACATCTGCTAAAGGGCGATTTCAAGGATTATTAGTCAATTACTGTAAAGGGAAATTGTCGCGTAATATTTCGCTTTGATAGCATAGATGTCGAAATGTTTGATTATCTGGATTATCATCAAAAAGCAGGTCTAAACAATGATGAAGAATCCTTCACATCCCGGTGAATTATTGCGTGAAGATGTGATCAAAGAGCTTGGTTTATCCTTTAATGAAGCAGCAGAGTGGCTTGGTATATCTCGTGTAGCACTTTCTAGAGTTTTAAATGAAAAAGCCGCTATGAGTGCTAATCTTGCTATTAGGCTTGAAATGGCTGGTGTAAGCACAGCACGTGCTTGGCTTACTATGCAAACAAATTATGATCTATCAAAAAAAAATCCTTAACAACAGTCCCATGATCAAGATTGCATAAAAGAGTTTCAAATGGCAGTTAAGTTTTTGCAACAGAAACGTATACAAGAGCTAAATCATGCGTATGAGCGTACAAGGTCAAAAGATGTAACGCGGGTAAGACAAGGAATAAAATCTTGTTTCTATAGTCTGTTTGGCTATAATAAATATAAGCAAAGGAGGGTTTTAATATGTTGAGTGAAGAGGAAATTAAGCTGCGTCGCCTCTATGCTGAAAATGCATTGGCAAGCCAACGTTTAGAGGGATTAGAGCCAGATCCAAAAGTCGTTGAGCAAATGGAACGTGTTATTATTGGAGAGTTTGAAACAAGTGATATCCTCAAAGATTATATGGAGAGGGTAAAACGTGGAGAAGTATAAGGGGAGCGGTGATCCTTATACTGATCCTGAAACTGGTGTGATGTATAATCGGTTTGGTATTAAAGACAAAGCCACGCTGCAACGTGTAGAATCTACGATTTCTTATGTGAAATCTTTCGAATTTGTACATACTCCTATTGGTGGTAAGTTTGATCTGGATTACATGAAAGAGATTCATAGAAGACTGTTTGGCGACATATATGAATGGGCGGGACAAGTTCGTTTAGTGGATATTGCCAAAGGCAATAGTATGTTTGCTAGTTATAATCAGATTGAAAGTTATGCACCGAAGATTACAAAAAAGCTTGCAAAAGAACAGTATCTGCGTGGTCTTGGTGCTTATGACTTTAGCCAAAGGGCTGGATATTACATGGGCGAGTTGAATGCGTTGCATCCGTTTCGAGAGGGGAATGGGCGTACTCAGCGCGAATTTATGGTGCAACTTGCTCGTGAAGCTGGTTATCATATCAACTGGAAGGGTATTGAGCGACAAGAAATGACACGTGCGTCAATTGAAGCACATTTTGGTAATTCAGAATATCTGTCTGCACTCATCTATAAGAACCTTACCAAGTTTACAGAAAATAAAAGGGATGATGTTTCTCAAGGTATTGGCAAAAATATTGCTTTTTGCGTTGATCTTAATTAAAGAGTGCTTGGAACAACAAAAAGAGAAGATTGAAACTCCTTGGGATAGAGAAAAGACAAGTTTTGCTAAACGTCAAAAAGAAGAACTTGAACAATTACAAAATGATTTGAATGTTGCATCAAAAACAACGGAAAAAGCCCCATACCTTGCGGCTTATACGGATAACTCTAATCTAGAACAGAAGGTGCTAAGCGCTCTTAGGAATGAAAAATCTTATGTTAATATGTTTAAGGAGTTAAACAGTCGTTTAGCATTTATTTATAGAGATCCACAAGAGGCTGCGTTTAGGATTGAGCAAACGATTTTAGCAGGTAAAGGCGATAAACTCTCTGATATTTTGGATAGGGCACCTGATAGAGCGGGCGAACTGCGTGGATCAGATCGTTTTATCGATAAATTGAAGGCTACAGGAAAAGAACGAAAAGAAGCGCTTTATCATGTTCCTCTTGCTATTTCTTCTATTAAAATGCTTCAATCCTTTTATGAGAATTCTTATGAGACGCTGATGGTTAGTGTTACACGGGAGCGTGAACAGTTAAAAGTAGAGGTTCCGTCACTTTCACAAGAAGCAGTGACTTTTATGAAAAATGTTGAAGCTGGTCGTGATAGTTATTCAAAGATACCAGAGCAGGTTGGTGAAGAATTTTTAAAGCTGAAAAGTGCTTTAGATAAACGTTTTGGACAGGATGCTATTCATAAACAAGACTTTGACTTGTCAAAAGCAATCACGCCAAATCAGCCTCAAGATAAAAAGCTTGTGAAAGAGCTTCAAACAGCAGTTAAAGTTTTGCAACAGATACATACGAAAGAGCTAAATAATGTGATAGCGCAAACAATGTCAAAAGAAATTACACGATAAAGAAATTTAGAACATTAGAAACTTGTTATAATAACTCATTTGAGCCATACATAAGAAGGTAACTAAAGGAGGTTTACTATGGGCATAGCCGTAGATTCAAAAGATGTTATTCGAGCAAATATAGATAAGAAGTTGAAAAAAGAAGCCGGTGAAATATTAGCAAGTTTAGGACTTACGGTGTCTGATTTCATACGAATTTCCTTAGCTAAAGTTGTTGATGAAAGAGGATTGCCGTTTGATATGTCTATTTCTAATGCGAAAACGCTTAAAATTTTTGAAAAGAATGCAAAAGGATAAGATGTATACTTTGCGAAAGATATGAATGAGTTATTTAAGTCATTTCGACAGTTTTTAAAAGGCATCACGGCGTTTGAAGGGGTCGTAATAGATTTCTGTTACACGAAATTTTCCTTCGAGGCGTTTGCATTGGATGATGACATCTATCATCGAGATTAATAAGCCGCGGATATCATCGCGTGCTAAATTACCACCACCGTCACTTTCTTTGACTAAAAGGGTCATTTGTTCAAAGGCTGCAAGGGCTGTTGAGGCATGGACGGTGGTAATGGAGCCGGGGTGACCAGAGTTGACATTACGGATGTAGTAAAAGGCTGTACCATCACGCAGCTCTTGTAGAAGGATTCTGTCGGGGCGCATGCGTAATCCTGATTCAAGCAGTTCTTTTGCGCCTGCTTTTGCTAAGCCTTGGTTATCTTTTGAATAAAAGAGCTGCACTTTGTTGGCGTGCGGAACGACAAGTTCTGGCGTGTCTTCAATGGTGAGAATTCGTTCATAGTCAGGGATTTTTGCAATCAAAGCTTTGGAGAGGGTTGTTTTACCAGAACCGGTTTTGCCCGATATTAAGATATTTTGTTGTGTAATAACGGCTCTTTCTAAAAAGTTGCAAAAATCTTTGGCGATAAAGAGATCTGTTAGCTCTTTGTCTGTATCAGAGAGTTCGGATAATCGTTCTGTCATTTGTTGCGTGGGTGTGAAACTGGTGTTTTGGGCGACAGAAAACAGATTGTTTTCATGTAAACTTTCAAGAGAAAAAGTGCGTGATGAAGGTTTACGAATGGTCATGCTAATGGTATTGGCTGCAACTGCTGGAGGCATAACAATTTGTATGCGTTCGTTGTTGGGCAGTGTTGCGGAGAGAACGGGATTTTCTACACTAATTTTTTGTGTTGTGTAGGCAGCAACAACTTTTGCAATCCCTTCTAGTTCGCCGTAGGTTAGTTCTTTTAAGATGTGGGTTTGCCAACCATTGGGACCCTCAACGATTACTTCGCCAGGGCGATTTATGACAATTTCAAATAAATTCTCATCATTGAGGAAATCATCTAAGATCTTTAATTTTGTTAAGACGATGGAGGCGCGTTCTGCATTTTTTGCTGATGGCATAATGTGACTTTATTGGCTTAATGAAAAAAGGAATAGCTGGGAGTAGAGCGGTTTCTTTTGCTCTTTACGACTAGTTTATAGACAGAGGAAAAATCGAGATCTTTTGCTACAAAGATGTTGACCAGTTCGCCTTGAAATTTTTCTAGGGTAGGAGGGATGTTGATTTGATTTTCAAGAGCAATACTGGCGGCCTCTTTTCCAGTGTTGTTTGCGCCTTCAAAACCGCCGCCTCCAGAGTTGTTTGAACCTTCTTTATTGGAATTGCCTACTATTTTATTTGTTAAAACTGTTGTGGCACCATCAATAACGGTCAACAAAAGGGAAGAGCCAAAGCGTTCCCACCAATGGGTGTTGATGTTGCCATCAAAACCAGCTCTTCCTAAACTGTCTGTTGCGGGTGAGGCAAGGTCGATGATGACACCGGTTGGGGTTTTTGCTCTTGTCCAGAGTACAAAGAGGCGAGATTGACCTTGTTTTATCCCTCCGCGGTATTCGCCAATCACTTGGGTTCCTTTATCAAGCAAAACAACGCGCCCATTGTCAGAGAGGATATCACGGTTGATGATGCAGCTTGCAAAGCCTGGTTGCTCACTGTTTAATGCGGTTTCTAAGATACAGGGAATAGAGGTTCCCATGGCGATGATAAAGTTTCTATTGCCGATGAGTTTTGCTTTTGCTTTTGCTTCTTCTGTTTTGGTAGGCTTTAATAGGGTTGCAAAATTTTGTGTGTCTTGAAGGGCAGGAGAATTTTGCGCATTCGCGAGATTTTCAAGGGCATGGAATTTGTCAAAGGGGTTGAGAGTCGTGTTGACGATGTCTTTTAATTGAGATTTAGAGCCTTTGGCAAAAGCGAGAACAGGGGCGCGTCTTGCGGCATCAAGTAGTGGGTCATCTTTTTTGGGTTCTTGTGCGAGTGGTTGTGGGGGTGGTAAGGTTATTGGCGCTATGTTGGCACGCGGGTCAGAGGGCGCGAGCTCTAAAGGGGCGAGGGAATTGTGAAAGTTTTGTGCTTGTTTTTTATGAGCTTTTGCGGTGTCTTTTTGTTCTGTGGGGGTGGATAAGATGTTCCAGAGCACATAGCCGCAGATTCCTATACAGGCTATTGCGACAACTATTTTTTTGCCGGCGCTTTTGGCGCTATTGTTTTTGCCATCCCCAATAGATCCGCGATCTTCGATGATTGGTTTATCACTCATGTGTTGTCCCCTTCAATTCCCGCTTATTTAAAGATCTGATGCAACTTTACGTTCAACAGATGGTGAGGTTGTTCCGGTATTTGGATTTGTGCCTTTTGGTTGATAGGCTTCGTTAAAGACGCATAGGACGTTTTTTCCCTGTCTTAGGGTGAAGCGTGCGCTAATGGCATGGACTATCACCATGTTGCCTCTTGTGGTTTTGGGAACCAGCGATTCTGTACCGTCATTGCTGACAATGTAAATGGCAGGGATTTCTTGGTTGTCTGGAAATGTAAATGTTGTGGTTTTGCCATTGTCATAAACGGAGGAGGGTTCGAGCACGCTCGATCCTTGAGCGGTGTAAGCCCAATTGCGTGGTCCATAGGTTTCAGAAGCGTTGAAGACATTATCGATACGCTGGGCTTGTTGTTTTTCTTGTCGCATAAGGGCTGCGAGTCTTCTTTGTTCTGCTTCTTCTTGTGGGTAGCGAAATTTCACAAGGAAATATGTTTCTTGTCCAGAGGAAATTTCTCCATCTTTGACCATGAGTTCAAATTGATAGGAGCGCTTTGAGCCATCAAGCTTTGTGGTGACGACTTGGAGATTGGTAATGGGTTGGACTTCCCGCGCTTTGAGGAAAAGAATATTGCCAGCGGGGGCGACTTCCCATGCAACGCTGTTGCCAATTGCCACATGGGCAATTTCTTCATTGGGAGAAAATTCTATTTGTACCGATGAGCGTATGGAGCCAATAATTTTTGTGACATTATAGGCATCATAGTTGATAAAGCGAATGCGGCTATCGCTTGGCGCACGGGTGGGAAAAATACTGGCATGGCTAGGCGTTAAAGAAAGGGTAATAGCGATGTTAAGAATGAGAAAAAGAATTTTTTTTGTCATGATCAGTTGACCACTTCCGGATCGGTTCTATATTCACTAACAATAAACCCTAGAGGATTTATCAAACGGTTTTGGACAGAGATAGGGGCATTGATGTATTCAAAGGTAAGTGTTGCAACCCAGTGGGTGATGAATTCTTTGTTGTTGTCGTTGTCGTGAATGGTTCTGTAGTAACGCACTTGGGCAACATCGTCATTGATAAAGGAGATTGATTTTATTGTTATTGTAACGGCGGCGTGTTTATAGAGAATTTGAGGACTTTGGGGATTTCTTGCTCCATACCAGCTGGCGAATCTTTCCTGTTCTTCTGAAGAAGAGAGGAGGGAGACGGTTTGAAAGTTGTGTTGTGTTTCTTCTGTGGTGAAGCCTTCACGGGAGCGGACATATTTTGCAGCAAAGTAGCGTGTGATTGCTTCGTCGACATTGGTGGGACCTTCTTTTAAGGATTCCACAACTTCAACGATACCGGTTGAATTGTCCACACGGATGACAAAAGGTTCCACGGTTTTAAGGGGCGTGAGGGTGATGACCGCGAGAGAAGACAGTATTGCAACAGCAACCGCGATGCCGGCAATGGCAAGCGAGACGCGGGTGGTGCGGCGTGAGGCGAGCATGCGATCTTGATCAAACGAGCGCGCTTCAGCAATGTATTGTTCTATATCTTTTTCTTTCATGCTTTTTGCCCGCAATTTTTGTAAGATTTGATTTCTTCATCCGTTAATTTTTGTGCCAGAAGCGTTTCCAGCTTACCTTCTACGGGTGAAGGGGTGTTGTTACTGATGATAATGGGTGTGGGCGTGGGTTTTTTCCCTTCCCAATTCCACATTGATCTGTTGAGTGGACGTTTAGAATATCCATCACATTTTGGGAGTGACTTCAGTGTGTTTGGTGAAGACATACAGCCACTGAGAAAGAGAAATGGTAGGATAATCCCAATTTTTTTAAATTTCCGCATTTGAACTTAGGCCTTTGCTAATTGTGCTATTAGTGATGCTAATTTTTTTGCACCGTTCGTTATCGTTTTAGCTCCTCCTGAGCCTGTAAGGGAGGCTCCCCCAGAGGCTAAAGCGGAAGCAATGCCAGGTAAATTGAAGAAAAGAAAAATACCACCAACGCCAACCACGAAGAATTCGCCGTAGGCTAACACGAAATCTTTAATGTTTTTTGTAAAGACACTCATTGCAAGTTCGATATACATACTACCAAGCAAGATGACTAATACCTGTAAAATGATGAAGTTTGCAACTTGTCCTAACCATGCCTCTGTAAAACGCCTTGTTGATGAAAACATATAGAGGCTTATGAAGAGCGGTCCTACTGATATGACAAGAAACAAACCAAGTTTAGCAAACAGTGTGACGATAAAACCAATTAGGCAAAAAATAATAGCAATTGTGTAACAGAGCGAAGCATAAATCCATGAAACAAGATACGCCCCCAGTGCAAGCCATGATGAAGATTTTGTTGAATCTAAAATATGTGAAATAGCTTTATTTATCAGATCATCCCATATATTTTTATCTGAGTGTATTGTACCTTGTGTGGCATGTGCAATGGCATTCGGCAGAGCCTCAAAAAATATATTACCGACCCACTCATTATAAAGAGCAGCATTAGTGGCGAGTGAAACAATGATGCCAAGTTTGAAAGCTGTCGTTATAAATTCCCATAAGGGCATAGAAGAACGCCCTGAGATGATATTGTACCCTATAAATATAATGTAGATTGTACAAGATGCTTTAAGCGGAGTACTTAAACCTGTTGAGAGATGTTCAACGGAATCATTCATTATTTTCATTATAGGTTTCGTTAACATATTTTCTACCATGGTAAAGTAAGCTACTTCTTCGAATGTCATTGCACGTCCATTCTATCTAATTTTTGCAAATATGATTATTTCTGATTCAATTATTATCTTGGTTTTGTTTAGCGCGCTCTTCTGCTTCTCTTTCGGCTTGTTCTTTTGCTTTTTCTTCAGCCTTTCTTTTTTCCATTTCAGCTTTTAGTTTTTTTATTTCAGCTTGCCTTGCTTGATGTTGAGCTTCCATTGCGGCGTCAAATCTTTCCATCGCTTTACGGTTTTCTTCTTCGCGTTCACGCGCTCTTTCTTCAGCTTTTGCTTCATATTCCTTTTCAAGTTCAAGTTGTGCTAATCTTAAGTTTTCACAATTTTTTGCAGTTCCTGCGAATCCACATTTAGCATTCCACTCTTCCATCAATTTTTTATCTTTTTTAAATTCTGCTACGCTATAGGTTTTTTCACATCCAGCAGTGATGAGCCCTGTGCAAAGTAGCAATGTTGTTATGAGAACTTTATTCATAGATATTTCCCCTTTTTCCTTTCAGTTTTACAAGGTTTGAGCACAATCTTTAAATTATGCTTGTGTTATCGGTTTTTATAACCAGTGATGATAAATCTAGAGCACAAACATAATGTTGCCATAAATATATTAGAGTGTACGAAGCTCTTTAAGTTGAGCAGCTAAAGCGCAATAGCGATGTGTAATGGTGCTATCCATTGTCTTTGTAAGGGAATGCATTACAGTATTATCTATGTCAGTAAATACACCTTTGGTTACTATTGCCATTGAGATGCTCCGCTCTTCATTATGTCTTAATTATTATTCTGTTGTTCTTCTGCCGCGCGCTCTTTTGCTCTTCGTTCTTCTTCAGCGCGTTCTTTTGCTTTTTGTTCAGCTCGGAATTTTTCATTCTCAGCTCTCATTTTTTTAATTCTGGCTCTCATTTCAGCTTCGGAATCTCTAATCATTTTTTGAAACTTTTCATCATCTTCACGCTCTCTTTCTGCTGCTTTTGCTTCATATTCTTTCTGAAGTTCTAAAAATGCTAACCGCATGTTTTCACAATTCTTTGAAGTTCCTGCAAATCCACATCTAGCATCCCACTCTAGGCGTAATTTTTCATCTTTTTTAAATTCAGCGACGCTATAGGTTTTTTCACAGCCAGCTGTGATGAGCCCTGTGCAAAGTAGCAATGTTGTTATGAGAACTTTATTCATTATTTATTGTCCTGTTGTTGTTTAGCGCGCTCTTCTGCTTCTCGTTCTTCTCGCCTTTTATTTATTTTCTCTAGAGCTTTATTATAATTTTCTAACGCTCTCTTAGAATGTTCTTCATCAAGTTCCTTCGCGGCTTGTCGCACATTTTGACAATTTTTCGAATTATCAGAAGCTCCACACTTCCATTGAAACTCTCTTATTAAGCTTTCATTTTTTTTAAATTCTTCTACGCTGTAGGTTTTTTCACATCCAGCTGTGATGAGCCCAGTGCAAAGTAGCAATGTTGTTATGAGAACTTTATTCATGATTAATGGGTGTCCTGTTGTTGTTTAGCGCGCTCTTTTGCTTCTTGTTCGGCTTTAGCTCGTTGTTTTGCTTCAAATTCAGCTTCCCATTTTTCTTGTCTAGCTTTTTGTTCAGCCCAAAGTTCATCCATACTTTTTTTCCGTTCCTCTGCTGCTTTACGACTTCTTTCTTCAGCTTGTGCTTTATATTCTTTTTCAAGTTCTAAGAATGCTAACCGCATGTTTTCACAGTTTTTTGAAGTTCCTGCAAATCCACATTTAGCATCCCATTCTAGGCGTAATTTTTCATCTTTTTTAAATTCTGCGACGCTATAGGTTTTTTCACAGCCAGCAGCGATAATTCCAGTGCCAAGTAGCAATGTTGTTATGAGAACTTTATTCATGATTAATGGGTGTCCTGTTGTTTTTCGGACTCTTTTTGTTCTTGATTATCTTCAAGAAGTTCATTTGCAAGGTTATGGTAATATTCCTTTTGAAGTTCAAGTTGTGCTAATCTTAGGTTTTCACAATTTTTGGCAGTTCCTGCGAATCCACATTTAGCATTCCACTCTTCCATCAATTTTTTATCTTTTTTAAATTCTGCGACGCTATAAGTTTTTTCACAGCCAGCTGTGATGAGCCCTGTGCAAAGTAGCAATGTTGTTATGAGAACTTTATTCATGATTAATGACTGTCCTGTTGTTGTTTAGCGCGCTCTTCTGCTTCTCGTTCGGCTTGTTCTTTTGCTTTTTGTTCAGCTCGGAATTTTTCATTCTCAGCTCTCATTTTTTCAATCCAAGCTTTTTGTTCAGCTTTAAATTCTTCATCTAGTTTGCGATTATGTTCTTCAGCTTTTTTCCGGCGTTCCTTTTCAAGTTCTAAAGCTGCTACTCTTAGGTTTTCACAATTTTTTGAAGTTCCTGACCATCCACATCTTGCTCCCCATTCTTCCATCAATTTTTCATTTTTTTTAAATTCTGCGACGCTATAAGTTTTTTCACAACCAGCTGTGATGAGCCCTGTGCAAAGTAGCAATGTTGTTATGAGAACTTTATTCATTATTTATTGTCCTGTTTCTTTTCAGATTCTTGTTTATCGTCATTTGTCGAGCCAAAGCCTCTCCATTTTTTACGGGTTTCAAATTCAGCTTGCTCTGCATTTTTACAATTTTTCGAATTCAAATCCCCTGACGTCAAACATTTCACTAATACTTCTTCCATCAGTTTTTTATTTTTTTTAAGTTCTTCTACGCTGTGGGTTTTTTCACATCCAGTGGTGATGAGCCCTGTGCAAAGTAGCAATGTTGTTATGATGATCTTGTTCATATTCAAGCCCCTCTTTTTTACTCTTTATTGACCACGCAGTTTTTTGGCATAATCTGCATATCGCGCTGAAAATTCTTCGTAAGCTCGTTGTTCGGCAGCTTTGTACTCTGCTTGTTGAATCATCGCGGCGGCTTGCATTTGGAGAACTTGTGTTTGGAGTTTTGCTTGTATCGCTGATAATTGTGCTTGAATGCCTTGAATTTTACCCGCATCTTCAGTACTTCCAAGTTCGTCAAGGAGCTTGGTAATGGTTTTTTGTGTTTCACTGGCTTCTTCGTAGACGTCTTGGCCTTTTGCTGCTTGTCCTACCGTGTTCTGTTCGGCTTTTTTCACTTCTTGTGCGTAAAAAGCATCTACTGCCTCTTTTGATCCAGCACCCCCCGCGGGCTCTTTGTATTTAAGTTCTTCTTGCCATTTTTGCGTGTTTTTGCTGCCGCCACCGCCACCGCCACCGCCGCCACTGCCCATCGATTGTTGAAAGTGGTTAAAGTCTGAAGGAAGGGCGCCACTGCTCCCTTGCTTGTTAAACATCTCTTTCAATCCCGAAATGTCAGGCTTGACATTTAAGGAGTTATATAACTGTTTCGCTTGATCGAGTTGGCTCTTTAATTGCTCAAGCTGTTGTGCACCTTGTTGAATTTGTTGTTCTGCTTTTGCAACTTGTTCTCTCAATCTTTTGGCTTGCTCTATATTTTCCAGCAGTATTTTATAATCAAAGGGACCACCTCCAAATGCATTTGCTTGAGGTCCAAAAGAAATTGCGCAAAGAGCTGTTGCCAATAAAAGTTTTTTCATTGCTTTGACCTTTCTTGAAAAATAGGAAGCCATTTTTCTGGAGATTGTCCAACTTCATCCATAATGGTCTCTAGGAGTTCAATATTCTTGGTGGTGCCACTTAAAATGGCTATTTCATCATCAAAGCCGCGTAAATTCAGTTCTGCTACAACTGAACTTTGTCCTTGTTTGATGAGAAAACGCCGTGACTCACGGCTTAATTCTGATTGTATCAGGTTAAATTCTCTGTCCGATAATTTAAAACCTTCTACATAATCCCCATGATTGCCCTTTTGATTGGGAAAATAAATTTGTGTGGGGCATTGCTCTATAATGGTGTGGGCAATGGTCGAATTGATCGCATCTTTGGGAGATTGCGTTGCAAACAACATCAAACCATTTTGTTTACGGATAGTTTTCAGCCTGTCTTGCGCAAAGGCTTTAAAGGAATCATCCTCTAAGGCTTTCCAAAACTCATCAATGACAATGATAATACGACGCCCATCAATCAGAGACAAAATCCTATGAAAAAGATACATCATTAAGGGGGGACGAATTTCATTATTGTCTAAAAAATCCGTCATGTCATAACCAATAAATTTTGCATCAATGCCAATGTCGTCATCAGGATTGTCAAAAACCCACCCTAAGGCATTGCCTTTACACCATCTTTCTAAACGACCCGCTATCCCCTCCCTGTGCGTGGTGTCAAAAAACATTTGTAAGGCGGAGATCGTCCGTTGTTCTTTTGGCAACAAGGCAAGTTGGTCAACAGCCGCCGTGATATCTTGTCTTTCTGATTCACTGATCTTTTGATCTTCAGACGAAACAAGCTTTATAATCCATTGGCGTAAAAAAACTCTATCTGCTGGATTGTTATAGTCTAAGCCTTTTAGCGGTGCTATGCCTGTCGGTCTACCATTCTTCAAGGGCATATAAGTGCCGCCACCCGCTCTGACAAAAAGTTCTGCACCCCGATCTTTATCAAAAAAGACCATATTGGGATCATGCTTTTGAAGTTGCGCTAAAAGAAAATTGACAATAACCGTTTTCCCAGAACCAGAAGGACCACAAACAAACGTATTGCCTAAATCACCAAAGTGAAAGTTAAAATAAAACGGTGAACCAGCAGAGGTTTTCATCAAGGCTACCGCTGGTCCCCACACATTGCCATCTATTTTTCCAACCGGAAAAGAATGAAAAGGAGAAAGCGCTGCATAATTGCGGCTTGTTATTGCACCAGAGCGGGTGCGATAAGCATAATTGCCAGGCAATTGTGCCCACCAAGCTGCTGCTAACCCTAAGTCTTCCCGCGCAATCACAGCCCCACCATCTGTAAGACGAGAACGCGCTTTGGCAAGATTATCCGCTAACTCTTGCGGCGTATCAGCAAAAACTGCCAATGATAAATGATGCTCCCCTAAAACAAAACGATTGGATTCAAGATCATCAAGCGCATCATCCAGTTCCATAATTTGTGAACCTGCTCGATCTCCTGCATTGACCATTTGATTCTGTTTGCGCCCCATAATCTGTTTGGCAGCATTTTTGCTCTTGAAAATAAAAGATTGGGTGAAAATAAACTCAAAGGGAAGGGTGAGCAAACCATCCGCCATGCCTACCCTGGTTTTTGCTGGATATTCTTTCCAACCAAACATGCCCGCAAACCGCTGTGCCGCCTCATAGCGTATTTCTATGATCTCTTTCCCAAAAATGAGACGGTCTGAATAAACAGTCGAAGCTATCGTCCCCCATGTGAGAGGTATCCGTTCACGACGACCTCCCACCAATTGGTGGATAAACTCACTTTGCTGCGAATAAATATTACCTTCATGTTCATAAAGACTCAGTCTTTTTGCACCATAACGCTCTAAATTTTGAATAAGATCTGTGGTAATATCTTCAAGCTTGCGAATGGACTCTGCATCAACTTCTGTCTTTTCTTGCTTGGCTTTGCCTAAACGTTTGAAAAACTCCACTAATTTATCCGTTTGATCAATGTGTGGATTCCACAAAATCGAAAGATAAAGATCATTGCGATAAAGCTCCTGTGAAATCATCCGGTCGCGATATTTATCATCTAATTGCTTGGCAAATGCCGATCTGAAAGTCCCATTCGGATAAATCGTTTCACGCTTTCTGATAATATGGCTATAAAGCGCTATCCGTTCATCCGCTATGTTTTTAAACAGATTATTGAGCTGTTCGTGAAGCACATTCAGATCAATAATATCCGCTGTCTCAAAGTTAATCCCTTCAAGTTTAATAACGCTCATGAGAGCGCGTGAATCCAGCGCAATGATGTGCTTGTTGACATGGCGCACATAAGGAATGATCGCCTCTGGCTGCTTTTCACGTTTGCGCTCTGTTCTATTCATTGTAATTCCTCATAATTACGAATTAATCGTAATGGAGAAATACTTCCCCCACCCCATAGACTCGAATTTCTGGCAAAAATACTTGTTTTTTGCCATGTCAGAAGAATACGAAATTTGTTATGGTCATGCTTTAGGATTTCCTTGAATATGAAATGCAGCATCACACCAAAGGTTAGAAAAAAAATATTGCCTGCCATAATGAACAATATCATCGTTCCTATCCCATTTAATCCCATAGCTTCCACCGTCACGCCTGCAATCATTGCAGGGCGCGTGCAAGCAAGAAATAACGTATCTTCTGTTAGCTTGTCGTGCTCTTTCATGGCTTTGAAAGGCTAAAGTTAAGCGAATTAAGACATAAACATTGATGCGATTTGCGATGCACCAAAAACAATGCCGATGCCAACACAAACAAAGAAAGCTTTACGCATTTCAACATAACCAGCAATCCATGCAAGCCCAACACCAGCAATCGCAATGGTTGCGATTGATTTTGCAATTGGTCCTTTTAAAGCATCAACTATTTTTTGAAGAGCAGTTTCAATTTTTCCGAAGCCGCCATCAGCAAATGCTGGTTCACTCAGTGCCATGAAGGCAATAAACAGCATCAATGCTGCTGTTAACCATTTCTTTTGGGTGTTGGATAGAATAGTTTTTTGTAAGGTATGTTCATTAATGAACGAATTATTCATGTTTTTCATGAAAATTCCCCCGCTTTATGTTTAAGTTGATCATAAAATTAATATTCAAAATATTAATCGGGAATCATATAAATGAAAAAAATAAATTTTTCTATCGATAAATTAATAATATTTAATCTTTTATTATTTAATGAACAAAAAATATAGTAATATTCAAAATGATAATTTTAAAATATCTTCGAGCAGCGCCTAAATATATTGTCTTAATTTGTATTATTATTTTAGGATACTTTTATTTCAGTCAACATAATGAAAATATTATGCAATTTTCTCTTTTTGAAGGATCAGAAAAGACAATAGAAAACCCCGTTCAAAATCCGAAGTTACAATTGATAGATTATGCAAACCAACAAGACGTAAATCAACAAAATGTGGTATTGCATTCAGAACCAATCGCATCACAATTTTATGAAGAAAATGTGCCGGTCTATTCCGGTGCTATACAGGTCACAAGTGGTGTGACCTTTAAAATGATCACGCTTGTAGATGATGGATGGAGAAAAAAGATCATCCGTGATATCCGATTATATGGTGTGGAAAGCTGTGAAACACGACAATTTGCCTCACGCAACGGAGTTAAGTGGCCTTGCGGTGCTTTTGTTACGGCTTGGCTTGTTTCAAAAACAATTGATAAAAAGGTTACTTGTCGGCAAGCACGTGTCGTTCAACAGGTTCATTATGCACAATGTTTTGTAGATGGGGTTGATCTGGCGCGGTTGGGGCTGGCAGAAGGGTTGATGGTGTTGACAAAAGATCAGCATCATTTTCCATCCCCAGCAGACTATAAAACCCTACAATCTGCTGCTCAAAAAGCACAAAATGGCTTGTGGTCGAGCCAATTTCAACAACCAGAAGATTGGCGAAGAGATCATGGAAGCTATAATCCCATTGACCATAATTAATATTGACCATTATTGATAAAGCGTCTTTTCAAGCGCTATTTAAAAATCAAGACAATATTCTACTGCAAATCTTATCAGAAAAAAGTTAATGATAATCCACACAGTCCTTGGTGGACAACGCTCTTCATGGAAAATTGTTGTGTTTAAAATATCCTATAGGTTATTTACTACAGCGCTATGGGAGAGCGCGTTTCCTTCCCCTAAACAAAATAGTCATTGTAACAAACATGAGTGTTCAGAAAAATATAAACACATGCAAACTACTGATGTGACCTATGGTCATGAAAAAAGGCTTATGAAAAAATAGAGAAAAGGTAAAACTGAAAATACCTTGCCTTCAAAAAACAATCAATTGCTTCAAATCAAACCAGAACTTTTAATGCAAGCTTTGCCTCATGTTGCTATGTTCATGAAACATGGGTTGCAATCTGAAAGAGAGTGTAGCGGTTCTATGGAATTTTTAGCAAAATGAAGGGGATTTTTTTCAGGTATTTGAAGAAGCTAAAGAGACTATGAGGAAAAAAATGTGCTTTCTTTTATAACAAAAGAAAGCACATTGAGAGGGGGATTTAGAGTGACAGCTTTACATATTTTACTCTGAAAAGCGGTCTTTTTTATCTTTTTTCCACAAAAAATAAGTTGCAAGTCCGAGAATGGGAACACCCAATTTGGCAAAAGGGAGATGTTGACTGAGAGCTGCAAGACTGGAAACGGTCGCATCTGTCATGAGTTTGTGGCGTTGTTCTTCTGTCTTTTTTTGTTGGTCATAGCGTTGATAAGTTTTGAGAACGCGACTGATAATAAGACCTAATCCCGCAAGAGAAAGACAAATTAAAAACATGATACTGGCGGCAGCAAGAGGCTTCATAACAGAACATAACGCAATAAAACCGATGGTACATAAAAAAAGCAAAGACATGAAGAATGAAATGCTAATAAACCCATAGAAAATTGCTTGAAGGCGTACTTGCTTGACTGTGCTTTTAAGCCCTCCACCGACAAGATGGTTTAAAAGAGGAGCGATAAACTTATGCATTGCTTAACGACGTAGTAATTGAGAAAGAATAAAACCAACGCCTGCTGCAAAAAGAACGCTTTTGCCAGGATTTTTGCGAACGCATTGGTTCATGGTTTGTTCAAGATCACTGATTTTGTCTTTTGCTTGAGACATCATGTCTTCACCACTTTCTTTCGCTGAGTGATATAGTTTTTCCGCTTTGTCTTTGGCGGCGTTGAATTTGTTTGCACCAAGATCTGTTAGGGTTGAGGTAATCCCTGAAATTTCAGTGCGTAACGTTTCTAATTGTCCTTGTAGGTCTTTTTCTACGGCTGATTTATCGTGCTGTGTTGTTTTATTATGGGCCATGGTATTTTTCCCTCTTGATTCATTATATTTGTATTGGTGTGTTCATAGTGATCATTTGCATTGGAGTGAAAATTTTCACTGCTTGAGTAACGCCAAAAGCTTTTTTTGGTTCCTTTCATTTTGTCGAATTTAAAACTGTTTTTGATAAAATAAATCTTTCCTATACGATATGCTTTGTCTGTAAAGGGTCGCATCTGTTGAGAATTGTCTTATGCTTTTGCAGTAATTTAGCACCATTCTTCAGTTTCTCGTGGCGCAGTTTTTTTATAAAAGTTTTTTAAAAAGCGTGTTGAGGTTTATTTTTTAGGCTTGTGACAGGTAAAAAACATCGTTGTTGCGATTTTGCGGCAGAAGTACTGTCATTTTTATGCTTTTGAAGCAAAGAAAAAGAAAAGAATATTGCGGCTCTTTGCTCTCTATGTATTTGGGGGCAACACGCGCTGCCCATGATACTTTTGGTCAGTTTAAGATATTGCGATAGTTCTTTTTTTAAAACGTAAGGTATATTTTTATTTTAGGATAGGAGAGGTACTTCAGTGTAGGGGTTGTTAGAGATGTGCATATCCTTTTCTTCAAGAGTTTTATGATATTTTTGCTGCTTGTTTCATGTAAGAAAATATTTTGTTGGATTTAAAAGAGCCGCTGAAATGAGAAAAGCTTTGCGATATGAGAGATTTATTTGACAGGAACGATGATAAATTATTCTTATAAATTAAAATATTATATGCGATACTTCTTGTAAGTTTATCATTTTGCCTAATTTATGCAATAAATTGATTGGGTAAGATAAACTTGTTGAATTGTTAGAGAAAAATTTCTTGAGTAATTTCTTTAGAATTAAGAGAGAGAGCTTGTGAAATAAAACTATACTTGATTTATCAAGTTTTCTTTCTTAAGAGGAATACACAAGTGACGTTAAAAGGGTCGTGGCATTGTGGAAGAGTGATGCTATGCGGGGTGACGATCCAGCTCATAAATAAAGATAAGAGCACAAGAATGTGAGATAAAAATGGAATCTGAAACAGTCCCTTTAGATAAAACAGTCCCTTTAGATAATATGTCTTCTGTATTGACAGTGCATGATTTTTCTCCTCTTTCTATGTTTATGGCTGCTGATTGGGTGGTGAAAGCCGTTATCATTATTTTGTTACTTGCTTCACTTGTGTCTTGGACAATTGCTTTTGTGAAAATTGTCGAGATCACTTTGGTAAAACGAAGAGTACGTCATGAACTTCAATTGGTTCTAAATGCTCAGACTCTTACGCGTTTGGCAGCTAGCTTGAAAGAAAGCAAAGGAGCTGGTGTGTTTTTTCTCAAAGAAGTCCTTAAAGAGGTGTATCTTTCTGCACAACAGGTTCATTTTTCTGCTCCTGAAGGGATAAACGAAAGCTCTGGTGAAAAAAACAGTACAGGGGAAAGTGCACAAACGATTGAAGATATTCTCTTTTATGAGGAGAGCAATCAATATGAAGATGTTTCCCGCGATGTTCGCGATGCTAAGGCTCGTGATGTTCATGAAGGTTTAAAAGAAAGGGTTCATTCACTTTTGTCACGCTGCTTGCTGGCTGCTACACGCCGTGTTGCATGTGGAAGCGCTGTTCTTGCAACTATTGGCGCAATTGCTCCTTTTGTTGGTCTTTTTGCAACTGTTTGGGGAATTATGAATTCTTTTATTGGGATTGCTCAGTCTCAAACAACGCGACTTGATGTGGTGGCGCCTGGAATTGCTGAAGCCTTATTCGCAACGGCTGTTGGGCTTTTTGTGGCTATTCCCGCCGTTGTTATGTATAATAGCCTTATGCGTGCTTTGAGTGGTTATCGCAGTGATTTAGGCGATATCGCTGCTGCTCTTGAAAGGCTCTTGAGCCGTGAACTTGATAGACAAAGACAACAGAAAAGTCATAAAAAATGAAAGCAAGCCTTAATAATGATTGGGATATAGACGAGAGTGGGTTGCAAAGCGAAATCAATGTAACCCCTTTTATTGATGTTGTATTGGTGTTGCTTATTGTTTTTATGGTTGCTGCGCCTTTGGCAACATCTGCCATTTCCGTTCAGCTTCCTTCTATAACTCAAGCACCTTCAGTGGTTCAGTCTGATGAACCTCTTTATGTTACGTTGCAAAAAGATCGTTCTCTTTACATTGGTGATCATCTTGTAGAACAAGCAGCTTTGAGAGAAGCTTTGTTGAGGGAAACGACGCAAAATTTAGAGGCAAAAATTTTAATCAAAGCGGATAGCGAAATTGATTATGGTACTGTCATCGATTTATTAAATCAAATACGCATGGCTGGATATCATAAAATCGGTCTTGTAGGATTGCAAAACTCTACCAATCTTGTTTCAAGAGGTGAGATCAATAATAAAACAACAGGGATAGCGGATGCTGCTGTCGATGGAGCGGGTGGTAACGTTGTGGGGCATGTGGATGCTGTAACAACGGGCACTGCGGGAAACGCTAATATTCCAGCCGATGTCTCTGATCAGTGATAAAAAACAGCCTTTGTTGCAGGAAGCAAAGCATATTACTCAAAGTCGTAGAGTGAAATTGATGAGGGTTCCGTGGATTTGTTAAACCAAATACGCATGGGTTTGATATTATGCAGGGGGTTCATATATCGAATCGGTTTTTTTAGGATTAAGCTCTACTCATCTTGCCGCAAGAGGTGCGATCAAGAAAACAGCAGAGGCGATTGTTGTGTATCTTAATACATCTTAAAGCCTTTTTTGCGGCGGTGTTCATAAATGGTATAACCGTAAAGCCCCCGTAAAATAATAAAAAAATCTATCAAACATCACCATCTTTACGCTTAACAAAAGAGCAAGCGAGCACCATTACCGTATTTATATTTTTTTCCCAATGTTGCAATAGTGTTTAGGACACGTATTCATTATAGGCATTTTTCCAGTTTTTATCTGCATGCTAGCCACGTTTGGAATGTGAGAAACATGCTTTTGATTGATTTAATATAAATAGGCTTGCCATAAAACAATCTTACAGTATTGAGATTTCTCATTTAAGTTGAAAGACAATTCATTATTATTATAAATCAATATGATGTATAGATTGTCGACATTACAAGTAGTGTGTGAACGCTCAATGGTTAATGCCAATGTTTTTGTTATGAGGGAGGGGTATCTGGTGATAATGAAGTTTTGTATAGTGCACGAGACGTAATTGAGAGATGCTTGTTTAGAGGTGCTTTTAGTGAAAAAACTTTGAAAGCAAATGCGCATTCCTTTTGCACTTTAAAAGCCCAAGGAGTTTTAAGTGAAAGGGTGATTAGAATAAGTGTGTGTTATATTTTAAGGATAGCGATTTTTCAGAGCTTCTTAAGTGTGTCCTGTTGAACCAAAACCTCCTGTTCCACGGCTCTCGTTATGGCTTTGGGTACTTTGCTCTGGTTCAATGGCGCAAACATTAAGTTGGGATACAGGGGCGATGACTGTTTGGGCAATGGCGCGCATGCCCCGTTTAAATGGAAAAGTCTTCTTGGCCTAAATTGATTAAGAAGGAGTTTGACTTCACTTCCGGATAGTCACACTCAATCGTTCTTGGAGTGTTGAGGTATGTAATGCCCGTGTTTTAAGGCTAAGCCAGAGCGTGGACGGATGCGTGCTTCACAAGCCCCACGTGATAAATGAAAAATGAGACCTGTTGGAATAAGTGCCCGCTGCTCAGGGGCAAGAACAAGCGTTTCTTCTTTACCAATTGCTGCTTGTAAATCCAAGACCCGCAGAATCAGCCGTTGTGTAGTGAGGAAGCTTTCTTGTCCCAAGCGTGCGATGCTGAACGGATAAAGTCAAGGGGGGTGTGAAGATTGAGAAGAGACAGGAGAAGAGTAAGGATACTTGTTTAGAGGGGCGTTTAGTGAAAAAACTTTGAAAGCAAATGCGCACTCCTTGTGCACTTTAAAAGCCCAAGGGGTTTTAAGTGAAAAGGTGATTAGAATAAGTGTGTGTTATATTTTAAGGATAGCGATTTTTCAGAGCTTCTTAAGTGTGTCCTGTTGAACCAAAACCTCCTGTTCCACGGCTCTCGTTATGGCTTTGGGTATTTTGCTCTGGTTCAATGGCGCAAACATTAACTTGAGATACGGGGGCGATAACTGTTTGGGCAATGCGCATGCCCCGTTGGATTGAAAAGTCTTCTTGTCCTAAATTGATAAGAAGGACTTTGACTTCACCACGGTAGTCACTATCAATCGTTCCTGGAGTGTTGAGGCATGTGATGCCGTGTTTTAAGGCTAAGCCAGAGCGTGGACGTATTTGTGCTTCAAACCCAAGTGATAAATGAAAAATGAGACCTGTTGGAATAAGTGCCCGCTGCCCAGGGGCAAGAACAAGCGTTTCTTCTTCTCCAATTGCTGCCCGTAGATCAAGACCCGCAGAACCCGCCGTCGCGTAGCAAGGAAGTTCTAAACCTTGTCCGTGTGCAAGACGCTGAACAAATAAAGTCTGGGCATGTGAAGATTGAGAAGAGACAGGATGGTTGTTTAGAGAGGCGTTGGTTTCAGTGTGCGACATGATCAAGGCATTTCCAAAATATGAGGTCTAGAAGAAAATGATACTTTAACAAAAGATATCTATAAAACCAAGTCGATAAAGGTGTGTGGATATAGGTTGTCCCCAGAGCTTGCTTATCATCTCTTGCTGACCTAAAATATTCCACAACACCACCTAACATCATCAAAGGCATTTTTCAATAATGGCATCATCAAGGATGGCTTATGCCTAGGGGCATGCGCTTATTTGAGATCTAAATTATGGTTACAGATAAGATTTTTTAGATACTACCGATAAGAATACCCGTGGCAAAAACCAGAGCTCCCCCAATGATAACCTGTAAAGAGGCGCGCCAAAAGGGAGTGGACATGAATTTGTTCTGAATCCAGACGATGGCGCCTAGTTCAAAAAAAACAATGATAAAAGCAATAATTGTCGCTACATAAAAAGAGTTGATCAAATAGGGAAGAGTATGACCTAGTCCTCCTAATGTTGTCATAATGCCGCTGGCAAGACCTCTTTTTAATGGCGAACCACGCCCTGATAATTTTCCGTCATCATGGGCTGCTTCTGTGAAACCCATTGAAAGTCCCGCACCAATTGAAGCTGAGAGCCCTATCAAAAAAGTTTGATGCGTGTCTCCCGTGGCAAAAGCTGCGGCAAAAATGGGGGCAAGGGTAGAGACAGAGCCATCCATTAACCCTGCAAGACCTGGTTGAATCCAAGTCAAAAGTGTTTGTCTTTGCGTTTTCGAAGGCTTTTTTATGGTGTGATTTGCCGCTGTTGTTTTTTGGGAGGGATGGCGGTTCTTGCCTTTCACAAGAGAAGTTTTGTCACATAATGAACCGATAGTGTTTGCACGATTATGGCAAGAAAGGCACAAAAGTTGCTTATAATTTTTAAGCTCTTGAAGCCCCATGGCGGTAAAAACCGCGGCTTCCTTAGAGGAATAAGGTTCTAGAGCTTTTGCATATTTTAAATAGAGCGCCGCATGTTGCTCTTTTAATTTGAGCGCTTTAAGTATCACGTTTTGTGCTGAACGAAAGGACAGAGCTTTACGTTGTACAAATGAAAAAAACGATCTCAACATTTTCTGTTCCTCTGCACTTTAGAATAATTCTAAAACATAAGAAAAATAAACCGAAAGTCAATCTAAAAGTTAAAAACTGACAAATTACAAAAAGGTTGCACTGAGAAAAAAGGTGCTGGGATGTTGAGAAAGTACAAGGAGATTCATCAAATGGAGACGACAGGGGCGCATGAAAGAAATGATTACGTGAAAAAATTTAAGAGACAATGTGCTTTATTTTGCTAAAGGGGCGTTTGAATGGAGCATTTCAATGTATTGATGCTCGAGAATATAGGAAAGGAATAAGCTAGCATCATCATTCATTCGATGCGTTCAAAAGACTGTCAGCTCTTAGAATTTGAAATGATTCTTTAAAGGAGATCTTTATTCAAGGGATAAAAGCCCATTTCGCGAGGGGGCCCCGTGAAGAGTATAGAAGGGTGGAGCGGCAAAATTTCCATGAAATAATATAAACTCCATTGAGTCTTCTTAATCTTTACGCTTCATAAAAGAGCAAGCCGGCATCATCATACACCTTAGCTCCCAGTGTTGCGACAGTCTTTAGCACTGTTCATTATAGGCATGACATTTTATTGTACAGTTTTACGCCACTCATTCTGCTTGTGGAGGTGTAAGACGGTATTCTTATGATATTTACGCGCATTTTAGCGTTGTTACAGCTTTTGCATTTAGGTGGATTTGTTAGCGTGTAACGAATTATCTTTTGTGCTGTGATTGCAGGGGCAGGTTTAAGGGTGGGGGTGCATAAATGAAAGAGATATTATCATATCAAATTGTTTGATCACGCATAAAAATTTATGCTTTATGAAGGGGCATTTATCGCCTTGTAACTTGCCTGATATCTTGTATGAAAGCCCAAAATTCAGTAGGATTCCTCTCACTTCAAAACTTCTTATATTGAAGCAATTCAAATCATTTTCTTGTGTATCACAAGGAGGGGTGTGGGTGTGGGATTATTAAAAAGTGTGATAAGTTGCAATGTGAGGGGAGGATAATCTCCGTGTCAGTGAAGGAGATTGCTCTTAGCGTTTTAAAAAATATGTTAAGTTTCGTAGAAAAAGGCGGGGAATATATGGAAATTGATGAAAGTTTAGAATGGCTTTTACGTTCTCAAAAACTAACAATACTGCAGGCAGCGTTATTGATAGTGGGCTTGAATCCACTTATATGTGAATTTACCAACGAAGACAGACCTAAAGACAGTGGTATTTACGAAAGGAGGGGAGCGAGTACCGCTCGCTAAAATTGCTTTGTTCCGAGCTGTTTATAATGAGATAGTAAGAGTAGTAGAAGAGGGAAAATTAAGGGTAGAATGGTACTATCATCGTGATTTTCGGGGGGGTCGTTTGGACGAGAATCCTATTGTTGAATATTCTTCTGTTTCCCTAGATGATTTGAAAGAATGGCTTTTATTGTGTGGTAAGAGACCTAAAGTTTTTTTTCCTGAGGATGATTCTGCTGAGACTAAGGACCAAAAATATGCGTTTCAAGATCCAACGCATCCACGTTATGCTCCAAAGCTTGCTGCTATTGTTGCGGCATGGGAAGCGGTGAGTGAGGTTGAGGGTGGTAAAACTGTTAAAGGAACGCTTGCAAAATGGTTGCAACAGAATGCTGATCAATATGATTTACACAATAAGAAAAGTGGTAAGTTAAAAAAGGATGTTATTGAGGAGTTAGCGGCTGTTGCGAATTGGGAACCTACCGGAGGGGCGCCTAAGACACCTGCCAGCTCTCTTTTATCAAAAGAAAAAAAATAAAAAGATCACTAAAATTGCGCTGTTTTTTTTGATAATTTTGAAGATAAACTCTTTTTCTGGGGGAGATTTTTACTTTTCTTCCCTAGATTATAAGTAATTGTTTTTCAATAAAAATAATTTTTATAGTGTTCCTCTGACTGTTCAGGCGGGGAAAAATAGACATTTTGGGGCAGTAAAATTTACCCTGTAGTTTTCGTAACTTACCTCTCTATTTTTGTTTGATTTTTTGGGGCACTTTTAAAATCCAAATCAACTGAAATGGATTTAAATATGATAAAAATACTTTCTTTTTTTACGGTGCGTGGAAGTGCAAAAAATTCTCAAGTAAGTGCACCGATAAATACACCAATATTGGAGCAGCCTGTTGCCGATGAGGTGGTGCGTAAATCGTTTAGAATAGGTGTATTGTCGTGTTGGTTAAAGTTTGAACTTACCCTTGTTATGGAAAAGGTCAAAGCTGAGCGTCATGTGCGCTCTCCATAAAGAAATCTTGTCATCTATGAGCGAGTGAGGATTTCTCTTGAAAAATTTGCACAATAGTAAAACTCGTTAGCAAAACCCGTTCTATGGCGCAACAAAAAGGATGTCATAAATGATTATCTCATCATAAATATGCTTTAAGAATAACCCTTGCGTGGCGAAAGTCTATGGCGTAGTCGCTATAGATTTTTGCTCTGTGTGTGGTGATCAATGCTCTTGTTTATCTCTTGTCAATGCAAGTGCCCATGAAAGTGATGGGTGTCTATTGCTCCATTGTGATGCTTGGTTGTTCATGTTTAGAAACGACAAGTGTATTAAATGTGATAGGGCTGATAGAAAGGAGAACGTATCCTGTAAAAATAGGTGTGTCTTTAAAATAAAGCTGATAAACGAAATTATTTTTTTATCTACCTTTTGTATAATGAGAAAAAGGTATTCAAAGTGCAAGCATAAGCAATTTAGCAGTAAATCCCAAAATAGCTTAATATATCGTTTCTAGGAGAAGAGGAAGAAAGTCTATCTGCAAAAGCTATGTTGGGTCGTGTGACAGGTGAAATAATGCGGTTAGGGCAATAAACAATTGTTATTGGTGAAGAGATAGAAATCGGTTGGGTGTTGATTTCTGTTTTACTACAGAATTTTCTTTGTTATCTCGTAAAAATACTATTTTGAGGTGTGGTGATGTAAGTTCTGTGTTTAGCGTTATCGTTATCAATCGGTTATCATATGGTAAGTAAACTAATATTATTCAGATTATATAAGCATTATTAGCTCTCTTTAACAGAAACAGATGCGTTCAAAGATGAATGGAGTATTCTGTGTAGTCTTAAAGCGTTTGAATCATTAAATGCTCTTTACTATTTTTTTCTTTTCAAAAATGCTGGCTTTTTCATCCGCTTCATCCGTATTGAGGGACGTAAATAAACAAGTTGTGAGGTCGAATATCTTTTGGTAAATTGAGCGATTGAACACTTCAAGAGCGCGAAGAACAAGGGATTGTTTGTTATACCAAATTATGAAAAATTTTTTTCAATCTTGGAAAGATATTCTTATTGCGGAAAATCATATAAAGTTTAAGCAACGGCAGCACGATTTTTTGTGCAATGAAATGATAAGTATGTACAATATCTCGGTAATCTCCATGGGAAACTTTACCGGATCCAAGGTGTGGATATTGTCTTCTGCTTATCCCAAATCGCAGATATTTCAAAACAACAACGGTGGAGAATGAATGTTGGATATGTTCTAGGGAAGGTTGCAAAAAATGGCAGTTTTCAAAAAAATACCAAAAATGACGAAAGGAGCGGTTTCCCACTCCTTCGTTCCTATCTCCCCTTGCGGGGAAGCGGCCACCATTACTGATGCCGTGTATGGTGATATAGATACACTTATTTTTCTCAAAAGTCAATAGTGTAAATGCGGTAAATATTTGAGCATCAGAGCTACAACTTTATGAAAATCTTCGCAGGATAACCTTGGAACGGTACGTGAGCAACTTAAACGACTTACAGAAACTGTTGTGACATAATTGCAGATAATCCATGCTTTTTTATTCTCTATGGGAGATTGTATTGGATACGCAGCGGGATTATTGGGTTGTGATTTCGTTGAAAAAGGTAAAACTGTCACATTTCCATATAATTTTGCATTCTTAGAAAGCACTAAAACAGGCCGCTTTTTCCAAAATTCAGGGAGTATCGAATCATGAGGAAAATCGCACCAAAAAACTTGCCTGATGCGTGGTGCCGATTTGATTCGTGGTTTTATATGAGGTGGTTTTTCGTAAGGCGCATTTAAATCCCTTTCTTTTATATGCTCGCGCCATGCATTATGATCATGTTCCATCATAACACATGGTTCTTCAAGTTTGGTTATATCTAAGGAAATAGGTGATAGGGTAGAAGGCTCTGTGTTCTTATCTTCAGCCATAGCAGACCATTTATATTTATTGGTCCCCTCACTTATTATTTTACGGCTTTTCTATCACGAGTTTTTATCAAAATGTTGCTTATAAGTACAGAGAGGTGAAACCATAAAATGGATGTATCTGCTTATTTTTGTCTTTTGAGTACAACGCTAGAGGAGGGATGTTGGTGACTCGTTGGTGTGGGTGGGTTGGTTTGGCGGTGGGTGGTTTTGGGTGGGGATTGGTGATTGGAGGGGTGTTGGTTAGGGGGAAGCGATTGGAGAGAACGAGTGCGCGCGGTTTCGTTTCTATTTTATGGTTAGAGTTTTTTATGGATTGAAAGGAGCCCTTTTGAAGTAATATAGAGGCTTATAAGGGAGAAAAATAGGCTTGAGACGACATTCCAACCGGCAAATGAGAGAAAAAGAAAGCGTGCGGATGCTTCAGAACAAGAAGGGGGATGAATGTTGTTTAATTGGTTAAGCAGCTGGTTAATGTCTGAGGTTTTTCTGACTGCGCTTAAACCACAGCTGAGGGGAGCTTCCCAAAAGCCATATTCAACACCCGCATGATAGACGGCTAAAACAAGGCTGATGCACATTAAGACAAAAACACAAAAAAATAAAAGTTGTATCCAAGCAGTTATGCGAAAAAAACATGCTCCAAAACCTGCTAAGAGCAAAAATGGTATGGCTCCATAATAAGGAAAACGCTCTATGAGACATAAATCGCAAGGAAGATATCCTCCGAAATATTCAAAACCAAGGGCAATCCCTATTGTGGCAGACAAGCAAAAAGCGAGAAAAAAAGCCCATAAACTTTGTTCTTTTCTGCTGGGTTCAAGATGAAGGTGTTTGTGTAAAAGTGGGTGAGAAGACAAAACGCATGCCATTAAGTCTGTTCCTTATAAAAGCTTCCTGTTTAAAAAAGCTATGAAAATCCCATAAATTAAAAGGAGGCTAACACAACCAATGAGAACAATCCATTTGAAATGCTGTACTAGAAAATTCATTGCTTTTTGTCCAAAATGTTTAATCAGCCACGCGAGAAGATAAAAACGAGCGCCTCTAGAAAAAATACAAATAAGCATGAAAAGTTCAAGACGTACACTCATTACACCGGCCAAAATTGTGACAATCTTGATGGGGGGAAGATGAAAAAAACCTGATGTTATCAGTAAAATGATGAGAAATTGCAGGGTTGCACTATTTTTCAGTGATTCAAAACTTTCAACCTTACCATAAATTTCTAAAATGGGTTTGGCAAGGGTATCATAGGCAAAATGTCCGATAAACCAACCGGCAATGCCTCCTAATACAGAACAGATTGTCGCAATCAAAGCATAGCGATAAACCCGCTTTTGATGGATAAGAAGCATCGGAATATATAAAACATCTATGGGAATTGGAAAAACAGAACTTTCAATAAAGGCAATGAAACCAAGCCAGTGTGGTGCTGTACGCCGATTTGCTAAAGAAATCGTCCAAAGCTTTAATTTGTTTAATATCATGAGGCTTTTATAAGTTTAAGAGGTAAAGACTTTACAAATGAGATTGCTATAAATCCGGTAGAGAAATCCAATAAAGAAAGTATTTCATAAAATAGATAAGAAAATGATATGAATTCTTAAAAAATGAGAAGTCTTCTGTTGACGAATCTGTTCTTCTTCATATAGTGCAAAGGAATAATCGACAAGTCTGTCTTTTATAGTCCTGTCTTTTATAGCAGTGTGCGGGTGTGGTGGAACTGGTAGACGCGCCAGACTCAAAATCTGGTTCCGAGAGGAGTGTCGGTTCGAGTCCGACCACCCGCACCACTTCATAAATATTTTCCTTTATCCTGTTATGGTGCATCACGTTGTTTTATAGAACATGGGATTTATAAAACATGGAATTTATAGACCGTGTTCAATGTTTTGTATGTTGAATGAAAAACCTCGAATACCGTAGGATTCTCTCATTTCAAGTCTGCTTATAGTAAATCAACCAAAATCATGTCGCTCGTGCGTTACAAGCTAGATGAGCTCGCGTGGAGTGAAATTTTACAAAAAATGAATAAAAATGCCTCTTATGCCGTTTCAAGGGCATCATTGGAGGTTAAAGTGTATGATGGATGGGGGTGCCTGCTTGCACTTTTATGAAGTGTAGAGATGGTGCTTTATAGATTTTATATTCTTGTAGGTGCTGTCGCAAAATGGGCTTGAGGGTTTTGAGAGCTGTTTCTTTAAAACATGCATGTGAATTGGCAACCCAAGTGTCTTGAATTTGAGTGTGTTTGGTTTGAAGCGTTGTCGTATGACATGAGGGGCGTGATCGCCAAAAAGATATGTGAGCAACAAAAACATGGGGCAATGTGTAATCTCCTCTCTTTAAAAGACAGGAGCATGAGAGGCTTAAAAGATTATGCTTTAGAGGCTTTATAGATTTTATATTCTTGTAGGTGCTTTCGCAAAATGGGCTTGAGGGTTTTGAGAGCTGTTTCTTTAAAACACGCATGTGAATTGGCAACCAAAGTGTCTTGAATTTGAGTGTGTTTGGTTTGAAGCGTTGTCGTATGACATGAGGGGCGTGATCGCCAAAAAGATATGTGAGCAACAAAAACATGGGGTAGTGCGTAATCTCCACTCTTTAAAAGGCAGGAGCATGAGAGGCTTAAAAGATTTTGCTTTAGAGGCTTTTGAAAGTTGTAAAGCAGAGGGAAATGGTAAGGTTGGAAATTGTTTTTTTACCTTGACAACTTCATGTTCTCTCCAAATGAAGCTGTCTTCTCGTTACAGAAATTACATAAACAGAGAACCGCAATATTCTCTCTCCACTCTTGGCATATAATAGCGGTAAAATACTGTTGTTTGAAGTGTGGTCATATAGGGCATACTTCCTTGAAACGTTACAGTATTTTTTTCGGTGTGTGTTGGATATTCTTCAGTGTTTGTCTTGCTTGAGATTTAAGGGCATTCCATGAGGAGGAGCCCAAAGAAGCCCGCCCAATATCCCCCAATATCTCCCAAGAGTCTCCAAGGGTTTTTGTGCTTTTATAAACGGACATGGTGTTTAAAAATGGGTGTTTAAAAATGGGTTTTTAGAATCTTTATCCTTTAAGAGCGGGGAGGCCAAGTCAACATCATCTTATAAAACTGCAATTGATGCACAATATCTATATTTATTTTAAAGAAATATCTCTTAAATAACGGCTCTCATTTATTTTACGATGGCGCCCAGTGGTATGATGGTAAAGCTTTATATTCCAAAGGCATTACATGAAAGGCTGAGAGGATAGGAGCTTGCTTTAAGAGAGGGAGAGGCTTTATTGTTTCGTGACTATTTGTTTACAGTTTAGTACAGGTTTTTAGAATCTACGTCTTTTTAGGGGGAAAGGGGCATTAAAAAACCCCGTTTTTAACAGGGTTTTTTAATCGTTCAATTTTTCTACAAAACTTAGAATTTATAAGCGATACCAAAGCGAACATCATGCGTTTGAGAAGAGATTTTAAGGTTATCGTTTGCAAATTTCTTTTTAAAAAAATCTGAATAACGATATTCTGTACGCATGATGATATTATCTGTCATTGCAAGATCAAAACCACCACCAACAGTGTAACCAAACATTGTTTTTGTCTCATCTAACACATTGCCAGAAGCAAAAATTGTCGAATCTTCTTGCGATTTTGATAAAAGTGACATGATATATTGCATCTGTCTATAGGCTATACCCCCTGCAATATAAGGCATAAGACGATGGGAAGCAAAACCAATACGCGCGCGCGTGGCACCAGACCACGTTTCTTTCAATGTTACACTGCTAACAACAATGTCACCATAGTTGGATATCGTTTCACCCTGAGCTGCAGGTTTTATGATAGGAATCCCAGCTTTTTTAAAGGCAATGTTAATGGAGTTTGATTCATCTAGAATTTTCTTTCCATTGTCTGTTTGGGTGCTTTTCCTTCCAGACCAGACCATATCGGTATCAAAACCGAAAACAAGATCTCCCAGATCAATATTAGAACCTGCATACAAACCTGCTCTCAATCCTGATAGTTTCGGTGATAAATCTCTATCAACCCAAGCCCATTTTCCGTCCCTAGCTTCTTGTGCGTAATTTAGAGTATTTTTATTGGAAAAATATCCAATTTGTCCTCCAAAATAAAAACCAGACCAAGAAAAAGGCGCAGAAACAGTAACCGGTGAAATACGTGACGATGAAACATCTTGCAATGAAACCTTCGGTTCTGATTGCTTAAAGATTACCGTATCTGCTGCTTGCGCTGTTGAAGCGGTAATGAAGGTGAAAATAGATAGTGCAACTAAACATTTTGTTTTCATAAAAACGTCCCCAATTTATTTCAGATACAAATCGTATTATATACAAATTGGTTAAAAAAATCTATACTTAATATCATTATGAAAACTAAAACACTCAAAAACTCTATAATTATCCATATTTAAGCGTTCTTAAAACTTGTTTTCATGCTATTATGCCGGGTTTATATTGATTTTTCAGGATTTTTTTATACGCCTTCAGTGTTCTCTGTGTTTTAGAAAAAATTATAGTATAGTAAATAAGCTTTTTACTTATTTAAAAAACATTATTTTATACATATTAAAACACTTTTTGTTATTAAATGTATTATCCATTATGATTGACATCAATGTGCTTACATATTCAATTGATCGTAAAAAATGCATATTGGCACCATCATATTCTTTGCTCGTTTCTGATGTTGCGTAGCTTTGTATTGCGATAGCCTTTTGAGCACTTGAGGGGATGAGCGACTTTATTTCTTTTTTATCTATATGCCACTTTTGCTTATGATAATCCAAGCGAATAGTTTTGATTGATTGAATGGAATACGAAGAATAAGAAGGAGTAAAGTGCGAGAATCTCAAGTCTCATGAGGTTTCTTATACGTCATGTAAAACGGATAAACTCTCCGTTCCGTTCGCTTAAAGACGGAACGTGGATGAGAGCCTAAAAACTGAATGTCGTTGGCGATTTTAAAGAGATTAGCGCGTGCCATTCAGGTTTTTGTGGAAATGGGTGAGGGCGCTATAATGGGCAAATGCCTCCAATTTCTTGCGAGCTGTCAAGGATATCCCCGTTAGAGAGCTGATTGTTTCAGCAAAGGTCAAAACCTTTCGGTGCATTGAATTTTGTTCCAACAGCTGTTCCTCTATTGAGCACTCCCATCTTCATGCTTCATAAAGGAGACATTTCTCAATGTTCCTAAACCCATTTCATGACAGCGATTGTGAATGGTATAATAATAAATCTATTGAGCACCTCTTTTACGCTTCATAAAGGAGCACGCCGGTACCATTACTATATTTGCCAGTTCGTGGGGTGTTGTGACAGTCCTCTCCACAATGTTGTGACAGAGGCCCCTTTTGTCCGTTGTGACAGTCCTTGGCACTTGAGGTGGTTCATTAGAGGCGTTTGTAGTCCTTATCGGATACAATTTCTATTCATACATTCATTGCGTTTGTGATGTGCAAGTCAGTGATTTTGATTGATGCAACATGGGACCGATTTAAAATGAGAAAATCTTACGGTCTTTAGGATTCTCGTTCAATATGGATAACGCTAGATTATCATTATAAATAAACACATTATCTCATTGAGATAAGAGTTATCTACCCAATGTTATCAATAATGATAACATTGTAAAGCGTAACTACGATGAATTCATTAATCTTTTTATACTTTGATTGAAATTATGTCTATTAATACCGATAATACCGATTTTTTTGAGCTAATTCTGTTTGGTTGATAGCTAATAGATTTTCAAAATCAAGACGCGAAGCTAGAATGAAAAACACCTTAAGGTCATATCCATTTAAATCACTTTCTGCCAGTATAGCCATTGGGTGTTGAGCTATGACTATCCATGCCTTTGCAAAACCGTTGTGCCTTTTAAGTACAATATAAGCAACAAAACCACCCATAGCATAAATGCGGATCAGAGCCTAAAATGAACGCTGTGGGTAATTGTTATCGGTCATCATCGGGGTGTTTACACCCCGATCTTTTGACAGAAAGATTTGTTTTAAGATGTTTGCATCTTTTTTAGTGGGTTGTTTATTGGGGAGCAATCATCTTTTTAGGATCAACTAATCGGTCATAATCCTCTACAAAAACACCTGCTTTTAATGCTTCGGTGCGCAAAGTTGTATCATTTTTATGCGCTGCTTTGGCAATTTCAGCAGCTTTTTCATAGCCAATTTCTGGTGCAAGAGCTGTGACTAACATGAGTGAGCGCTCCATGAGTGAGTGAATATGAACACGATTGGCTCGTAATCCTTGAATGCAATGCATATCAAAAGAACGCATGCAATCACCAAGAAGGGTAATTGATTGTAAAACGTTATAGCCAATAACAGGTTTATAAACGTTGAGTTCAAAATGTCCTTGGCTTGCGGCAAAGGTTACGCTGGTGTGATTACCAAAAACTTGGCATGCGACCATGGTTAAGGCTTCACATTGTGTGGGGTTGACTTTGCCGGGCATAATAGAAGAGCCTGGTTCATTTTCAGGAAGACTGAGTTCCCCTAAACCGGAACGTGGACCAGAGCCTAAAAACCGAATGTCATTGGCAATTTTAAACAGATCAGCAGCGAGAGCATTCAAGCTCCCGTGGAAATGCGCAAGGGCGCCATGATGGGCAAGTGCTTCAAATTTATTGCTGGCAGTTTGGAACGTTATTTCTGTGAGAGTGCTCACTGTTTGCGCAAAAGCAACGTCAAAACCTTTTGGCGCATTCAGCCCTGTGCCAACAGCCGTACCACCTTGAGCAAGCATTTGGACATCGGTTAGAGCATTTTCAATACGCTGAAAATTGGCTTCTAATGCGGCACGATAGCCTGAAAATTCTTGCCCTAAGGTTAAAGGGGTTGCATCTTGCGTATGGGTGCGGCCGATTTTAATGATATCTGCAAATTCTTGCTCTTTTTGTTTTAATGTCGCAATAAGAGCTTCAAGGATTGGCAGTAAGTGTTGGCGTGTTTGCAACGTGGTGGCAATGTGAAGCGCCGTGGGAAAGGAATCGTTCGATGATTGGCTCATGTTGACATGGTCATTGGGATGAACTGGTTTTTTGCTTCCAAGTTTTCCTCCCAAAATCTTACTAGCACGATTAGCAATGACTTCATTGACATTCATATTGCTTTGTGTGCCAGAACCTGTTTGCCAGACGGACAGTGGAAAATGCGTATCAAAATCGCCAGCAAGCACTTCATCAGCGGCGGCAATAATTGCTTTTCCAATATTTTCTGGTAGTTTTCCTTTGCCCATATTTACAATCGCTGCTGCTTTTTTGACAAGGACTAAGGCATAGATGATGGCAAGAGGCTGCTTTTCACTGCCAATATTAAAATTATGCAGAGAACGTTCAGTTTGTGCGCCCCAATAACGATCTTGACGTACCGAAATCGTTCCAAAGCTATCCGTTTCCTGACGTGTTTCAACCATGATAAGATCCTTTTTTGTTCACGGGTTCTCAAAAAAGATAGATAACGCGAAAGTGCAATAAGAGGCAAGACTTTGAAGCTTCATTTAGAGAAATTATTTTTATGGCTATTCTTGACATTGAGAGATGCCGATTTTATATCTAACACATGCTAGCACTCGTAATTTGAGAGTGCTAGCAAGAACTTTTAAGATTAATTCAATTATGTTCAGTTTTAAGGATTTAAAACATGGCTAATATACAATTCCGCCCACTTCACGACCGTGTCGTTGTCCGTCGGGTTGAATCTGAAAATAAAACGGCTGGTGGGATTATCATCCCTGATACAGCAAAAGAAAAACCCCAAGAAGGCGAAGTGATTGCTGTTGGCAATGGCGCTCTCGATGATAACGGAAAGCGCGTGCCTTTAGAAGTCAAAACAGGAGACCGTATTTTGTTTGGAAAATGGTCTGGAACTGAAGTCAAGATTAATGGGGAAGATCTCCTCATCATGAAAGAATCTGACATTATGGGAATTATGGGCTAATTGAAGCACTTAGTTTTTCATTGTGTACTATTTTGAGAAAACTCCAAGGAGAAATTAAATGGCTGCTAAAGAAGTCAAATTTGGCCGTGAAGCGCGTGAGCGTTTGTTGCGCGGTGTCGACATCCTTGCTAATGCTGTTAAGGTGACACTCGGCCCTAAAGGTCGCAATGTGGTGATTGATAAATCATTCGGTGCACCTCGCATCACAAAAGATGGTGTATCCGTTGCAAAGGAAATCGAACTGGAAGATAAGTTCGAAAATATGGGTGCACAAATGTTGCGCGAAGTTGCTTCTAAAACCAATGATATCGCTGGTGATGGAACAACAACAGCAACTGTTTTAGGACAAGCTATTGTGCAAGAAGGTGTTAAAGCTGTTGCTGCGGGCATGAACCCAATGGATTTGAAGCGTGGGATTGATGCTGCTGTTGAAGAAGTGGTGGCAAACCTCTTCAAAAAAGCAAAAAAAATTCAAACTTCAGCAGAAATTGCACAGGTGGGAACAATTTCCGCTAATGGCGCTGCTGAAATCGGTAAAATGATCGCTGATGCTATGGAAAAAGTGGGCAATGAAGGCGTCATTACCGTGGAAGAAGCTAAAACCGCTGAAACGGAATTAGAAGTCGTTGAAGGAATGCAATTTGACCGTGGGTATCTTTCCCCTTATTTTGTCACAAATGCTGAGAAAATGGTCGCTGATCTTGATGATCCTTACATTCTCATTCACGAAAAGAAATTGTCTAATTTGCAATCTCTTCTTCCTGTGCTTGAAGCTGTTGTTCAGTCTGGAAAACCACTTCTCATTATCGCTGAAGATGTGGAAGGTGAAGCTTTGGCAACGCTCGTTGTCAACAAATTGCGTGGTGGTTTGAAAATTGCTGCTGTAAAAGCTCCTGGATTTGGTGACCGTCGTAAAGCAATGTTAGAGGATATCGCTATCTTGACATCCGGACAGGTTATTTCTGAAGATGTGGGCATTAAACTTGAAAATGTCACTTTGGATATGCTTGGACGTGCAAAGAAAGTGAATATTTCTAAAGAAAACACCACCATTATTGATGGTGCTGGACAAAAGAGCGAAATTACTGCTCGCGTCAATCAAATCAAGGCTCAGATTGAAGAAACAACTTCTGACTATGACCGTGAAAAATTGCAAGAAAGACTTGCTAAACTCGCTGGTGGTGTTGCTGTTATCCGTGTGGGTGGTGCAACAGAAGTTGAAGTGAAAGAAAAGAAAGACCGTGTTGATGATGCTTTGAATGCAACACGTGCTGCTGTTGAAGAAGGTATTGTTGCTGGTGGTGGTACCGCATTGTTGCGTGCAGCAAATGCGTTGACCGTTAAGGGAAGTAATCCTGACCAAGAAGCTGGTATTAGTATCGTTCGTCGTGCTCTACAAGCACCAGCGCGCCAGATTGCAAGCAATGCTGGTGAAGAAGCCGCTATTATTGTGGGCAAAGTGCTGGAAAATAATGCTGACACTTATGGTTACAATACCGCAACTGGTGAATTCGGTGATTTGATTGCTTTGGGAATTGTTGATCCTGTGAAAGTTGTGCGTTCTGCTCTTCAGAATGCGGCTTCAATTGCGAGCCTTCTGATCACAACAGAAGCAATGGTTGCTGAAGTTCCAAAGAAAGATACACCAATGCCTCCGATGCCTGCTGGCGGAATGGGTGGAATGGGCGGAATGGATTTCTAAGCTCTTATTCCATAGAAGTAATAAAGAAACGGGCCTTCTGGGCCCGTTTTTTTTATGCTTTTTCATGTTTTCCAACCGGTGAATTTGGTGATTTGATTGCTTTCAAGAATTGTTGATCCCGTGAAAGTTTTTGCGTTCTGCTCTTCAGAATGCGGCTTCAATTGCGAGCCTTCTGATCACAACAGAAGCAATGGTTGCTGAAGTTCCA
>NZ_JBHIOR010000003.1:162424-183509 GCF_042195605.1 Bartonella sp. AP88HLJMH
AAGAAAGATACACCAATGCCTCCGATGCCTGCTGGCGGAATGGGTGGAATGGATTTCTAAGCTCTTATTCCTAGACGTAATAAAGAAACGGGTCTTCTGTGCCCGTTTTTTTTATGCTTTTTCACGTTTCATACAGTTTTTCCTTTTATGATAGTTTCTTTATCTTATAGGATTGTTCTATTCTCCTCTGGTTGATCTACCGTTATTGTGAATGAATTTCACTCTTAATCCATAGCTTTTTCTCTTGTTTTTATGAAATGTTTCTATTGTGCGGGGATCGTGGTTTCCTTTGAAAATATTGTGCTAATAAAAATATAACCATTTGATTTATAATCATTTATTCCTAATACAGTTCTGTTTTTTTATTTCAGGTTTATGCATGCATCGTTAAAAAATCCTGGGTTTGTGCTTTATAAGGTGAGAGGTCACTACGGTTTTTATGAACCAACGCAATCATTAAAAGTCAGTAGTTAAAAAGAGTCAGTAGTTAAGAGTTAGTACCTATTGAGCGTTGGAAAGACAGAGTTGAAAAGAGCATGATGGGGCTGGTTTGTTTTTTTATGAATAAGATGCTGGTATTTCAAGCTTTTGCATAGGAGAATAAGCATCTCTCTGTTTCGTTGATCTCTGAAATGGGGAGACTGCTCCATTTGAGAAGCTTAAAGATAAAAGCTAATTTTTCGCCTTGCTCTCATCTTTTTTTCGGTAAGCTCATCACCTAAACTGGAGCCAAACCCATGTTGTTATACTCAAGTTCTGTTTGTTGCCTATATTGTGACAGAAAATTCTTGGGGGGGGAGCAATTTTTGAACTAAGGGGACCATGACAGGTAGCCGAAAAAAATCATGACAAGACAGTAGGCGTGCTTGTGTTAGAATTTTTAATGCTTCTGATGATAAAGGCACGCGAAATTCTGTTGTAGCCTCATGCCTTCTTTTCATATTTTCGAGCCAAGGGTTTTCCATATATTCTCTTCAACTTGACCTTTATGCATAGAACATAAGGGAATTGGGAGGGTGGAAATTGGGAGGCAGGGAATTGGGAGGCAGGGCATTGAGAGGGTGGAAATTGGGAGGCAGGGAATTGGGAGGCAGGGAATTGGGAGGCAGGGTATTGGGAGGGTGGAAATTGAGAGGGTGGAAATTGAGAGGCAGGGAATTGGGAGGGGGAAATTGGGAGGCAGGGTATTGGGAGGCAGGGCATTGGGAGGCAGGGCATTGGGAGGCAGGGCATTGAGAGGGTGGGAGGAGCCGGCTTGCTTTTTTATTCAACGTAAAGATGAGAGGTTTTATGTAAGGCTACCATTACATTGCTTGTTTATGCGCTTCTTTAAAAGAAATGTCTTTTAATACAAATTCTTGGCAATGTTATTTATGAAGAGTATAAAATCATTTGGATATCAATAGATTATTAAAAAAATGTATGTTGGTATGATCCTTTTCTTATGTTACCAAAGTTGCTGACTTACGCGTTGGTTAAAAATCTCTCTTCATACCCCTAAATTCATTTCATGAAAGTGTTTGTGAAGAGTGTATAAAAATTTCTCGTGAGACATGAAAAATCATCAATAAAACTCCATGTTTTCAAAAATAACGAATGGCTTTTTATATTTAAAAGATTTAACACGTCTCACGTTTTTTATTTATTTTAGAGCTGAATATTCGATTTTTGTGTAAAAATACTTCCCAGCACATCTACGATCCGTGAAAAATCAAGTGCTAATAAGAAAATGATGAATATAATCCATTTCGTATAGCGTGACATCATTTTTACACTTTTATACGTTGTGATGATTTCTTGTAGGATTTCTTTTTCCTTTTCTGTAAGCTCTGTTTGTTTTTCTGTTTTTTTTCTAGCCATGTTTCCACCCACACAAGCCTTCCCCTTGTTTGTTATGCTTTAAAATATCTCTTGCGAGATTTGAACTGATGATATTGAGATCTTTTTTGTCTAAATAAATGGGCATCCAACCAACGCAAGAAAAAGGCTCATTGATTGTTTTTATCGCGCAACCAGTGAGTAAGAGCAGCGCGTACATCAGCATCACTTTTTTGATTAATTTCATTTTCCACCTCTAGCCGTGTTGTTGATGACTTTAGCGTTTTTTCTATTTGCTTTTGTTGTTCAACCTTCTTTCCAAGAGTGAAAGCTTTTGCTAAAGCGATAAAAAAAGCGGTCAGAGCCGCTCCTGTTATCATCAGATTTTTTTTCAACCACCACATCATAAGCGCTGCTCCCGAAACCGTTTTGCCACAAAGAAAATGCCAACGCAGGCGGCTAAAACCATAATGGTTGCTAATGCCCATTGGATGGGACCATTGCCTGCCAATAAGCCCCCAAGTCCAGAAAAAGAACCAATAATCGGTGTAAGCGCTTCTGCTTTGAAAAATCCCATTGGAGCTTGCGTTTCTACAGTTTGGTAGTTGGGAGAAACATAAGCCCCTTTTGCCCATAATCCCGATTCTGCTGCACGACGGTGCACTAAACCGTGAAGACGTTTTCCTCCTGCTTTAGTCCACTTTTGTAACTCAGAAGGGACGGCTTCATATTCGCCATTATTGAGCTTTTTTAGAAGGGTCGAATTACAAAAAGCCGATGTTCCTATATTATAGCAAAACGATACGAGCGCGGCGAATTGTTCATCCGTTAAAGAAACCGTCACATGTTTTTCAACGGTATTTTCAAATTGTCTTAAATCTTGAGAAAGAACTTCTTCTGCTTGTTTTTCAGTAATGATCATGCCCTTGTGAACGAACGGTTTGCCAGCCGCGCTGGTATGACCATAGCCAATTGTCCACACCCCGATGGCATCTTTATAGGCTTGTAAACGCAATCCTTCCCATTGTTTAATGAGCGCAAGCCCTGCTTTAGATATTTTTCTCATTTGCTTCTCCATAAAATAAAGCCTCACGTTAACGTGAGGCTGGTTGACAGATTAAAAATGAAATTTTTCACGCTTCAAAAACAGAAGAGATGTGAAACTTTTATGAAATCAAAAGGTTGGTTGTGACATCTTAGGGAATGGGGGAATGGTTGGCCAAGAGGGATAATGGCTGGGCAAGTGGAATAATGGTTGGGCAAGAGGAGTAATAGTTGGGCAAGTGGGATAATGGTTGGGCAAGAGGGATAATGGTTGGGCAAGTGGGATAATGGTTGGCCAAGAGGGATAATGGTTGGGCTGGTGTTTTCCGTTAAGAGAGGTTGTTGATTTTAAGAGCTTGTCCTGGTGTTTTTGATGGAGCCTTCTTGGGGTGCGGGAAGCTGTTTAGTTGATGCACGATAAGCGTGATCTATTGCGGTTGTGTTCGTCGTATGGCATTGATGTGGGGGGCTTGAGATACGAAGTGGACACTTTCAGAAAAACAAGACATATGCTTTTACTGAAGACGAAAGCATTAAATATTTTATGTATCAAACGTTTTGCTTATCCAAAGAGTCTCATTGTTACACAGAGCTTTGGGCTAACAAGAGCTGTGGAATTTTGATATAATTTTAAGAGGGGCTGGTTTTTATAGGACAATGGTGCTTTTTCCCTTTAAGAGAAAAGTTGTTTGCTATTTTTGTTTTATGAGCGCAAAAGCTGATTTGCTTAGAGAAATCTTAGCCGTAAAGCAGCCTCTCTTCGTTCTTTGATGAATAGGAATATGGAAAAAGCCTCAATTACATCGTTAAAGATTTGTATTCAGTGAGCCTTTTTTGGTGGGAGGAAACGGAAACAGTTTTTCCTTCTGTTTCTCTTAAGTTTTTTTCAAATCTCTCCCTCAGGGTTTCGCCTTTTTTGTTGACTGTTTCATGTTCAGCATCGGGATTGGCTTTTAAATAGTGTTCTAGACGTCTTCTTCCTTGCGCATGTTTATAAAAAGTGGTTGGAAGATAGGAATCTAACTTTTCAGCAGATAAAGATGAATTGGGTTCACATAATACACCCTTAATATTATCTTTGTGCAATCTTGCTAATTTATCAGATTCAAGATGAAGCTTTTTGGCAAGGCTTAAGCTGAACATCCCACATTCAGAAGAGCTTCGCTGAATATCCATTTCTGCCGTGGTAAAAGAATAAGGAGGCAGTTGAAGACATTGAAGGGTTTGATTTATTTTTATCCCTAGTTTGCAAGCTGTGATATTCTGAAATGTTGTAGGTTCAAGCATAATCAAAGAGATTTTGTCATCAACTTTTTTATAATCAAGGACGGCAAAGTGGATTTTGCTTCCCGAATTGACTATAAATCGGGCAGATTTTGCGTCGCTCTCAACGACTTCTTTTAGGGCGTGCGAAAACTCTTCTGCTGTAAGAGCCAATTTGAGATTCATTTCTGGATATTTGCTGTTTGCTTTTTCTACGAGAGCCGGCATCAATCTAATATCTGTGTTTTCATAATAAGAGTTAATCCAACGGCCGGTGACAAGATCTCTCTCTAAGCCTGTAATAATATCTTTTAATTCGTCAGAACTCGGTGCAACATGTTCTTCTTCTGTTTGGATGGAACTTTGCATTAAACGTGCAATAAGGTCTTCTAAAGATTCATTTGCACTTGTTCCTTCTGGTGTTTGTGAGGAATGAGGGAGGGAAGAATCTTGTGGCTTCATACTATTAGCCTCCATATTGATAATCGATAGGTGATATTATCTTCTTCAATTCTGGCTAAACAATGTTTGCAGGAAAGATTTTTAGCTAGAAAAAACAAAGAGATGAAATCATCTTTATTTAAATTACGAAAGACAAAACCCCACGCTTTTCAGAGTCAAAGGTAAGGTATCTTTTTATCTTTTAAGAGATCACGCTGCTTACTGTTTGCATCTATACCTCTTTACCTCTTTCAAAGGGAAAAGAAGATTTGCTAACAGCAATTTATGCCTTACCGTAAAGCTACAGAGCTTCATTCTTTGTGGATGTGGAATATGGCTATGGCCAAAACGCTTATTACATCATTAGAGATTTGTATTCTGTAGCTCTTTTTCTGTGTTGTGAAACAGAAACAGTTTTTGTCTCTGTTGCTACCAAGCTTCTCTCAAATCTTTCGGTTAGGGTTTCGCCTTTTTTGTTTACTTTCTCCTGTGCTGCTTCTGGATTGGCTTTTAGATATTCCCCAAGACGTCTTCTGCCTTGCACGTGTTTGTATAAACGAGCTGGAAGATATGGATCTAATTTTTCAGCAGGTAAAGGCGTGTCTGGTTCACATAACACACCCTTAATATTATCTTTGTGTAGTCTTTCTAATTTTTGAGCTTCGAGATAAAGCTTTTTGGCAAGGCTTAAGCTGAACATCCCACATTCAGAGGAGCTTCGTTGAATATCCATTTCTACCATGGCAAAATGAATATTCGGAAATTGGTGATGTTCAATGGATTGTCGCGTTCTTAATGCAAGTAATGCGGGAAGCGTGTCACGCAGTGAGGTAGGTTCTAAAAATATTAGAGATGTTTTATTATCAATGGTTTGATGATCGACAACCGCAAAATGAATTCCCCTATCTTGTGCGTTAACGATCAGCCTAGAAGATTTTATGCCCTTTTCGAGCGTTTCTTTGAGTGCAAGGGCAAAGCCGTCAGGGGGGCTTGTAAGTTTGAGATTCATCTCTGGATATTTACGATTTGCTTGATCGACCAAGGCTGGCATCATGTACAGATCTAGAATATCATAATAATTTTTGATCCAACTGCCATCGGCATTATGCTTTTCTAAACCGGCAATAATATCTTTTAATTCCGCACGATTAAAAGGGGTGTTTTTTATTTTTTCAATGTTAAGCCGTTCTAAATGTGCAGTAAGAGTGTCTAATGATGCATTTGCATGCGCCTCTTCAGGTGCACTGGCCCCTTCTGGGGTTTGTGAGGAATGTGGTGGGGGAGAATCTTGTGGCTTCATAATCTTAGCCTCTATGTTGATGATCGATAAGTGATACTATCTTCTTCAATTCTGGCTAAACAATGTTTTGAAAAACAAGCCTTTGCATCTTGAAAGGTGAGGCGATGAGAGCATAATGATGTCGTTTTCATATTTTTATGCGTGTATTGCTCATCATTGCTGTGATGTATGATATTGGTATTTTATGGGGGGATTATTAGGGCGTTCTATTGGGAGCCCTTATTGAATACCACTTGTTTTGAAAATCTCAAAATTATGGGGCTGTTGGTGATGCAAATTGTGTAATGCAAAAGAAAACAGTCAGAAAAAGACGAAAGATACCTTCAAACCGTAAAGTTTTAAACATTGTCGCGAAACACACTGTTTTATAACAGTCTATAATAACTTATAATAGTCTATAATAATGCGAAAATTTTATGATGAAATCTGGACGCAGAAAACCCCTTACCGCACCCATCATTAAATACGATTTTTCATATTCTGTCAACCGCAAAACGATTATTTTTCCTCCTTTATCGCGGGAAAAATCTACAGAAAAAAGCTCATTCATTGGCTATGCAGCAAAATATCTTGTTTTAATGGAAAAGTTTTTGATGTGGCAAAAAACATTTTCTCCTTTGAGAAAGGAGGGGACAAGATGAAGGGAGAATTGTGGTTTTGAAATCCGTGGTATTTTATTGATGGAATTGGGAAGGCGGTGGTTGGAAGGTGTTGCGGGGCAAAGCTTTAGGTGTTGGCGATTTGTGGGGGTGATTGGGGCTGTGCTGGCTGTCGTATTAGTGGTGATGTGATGGGGGGAGGGTTATCGGTGCAGTTGTTGATGAGGGAGGAGATTGTTGGTAGGGGCTTTTTCTTTCGTTTAAGGGATGATGCTTTTAATTGTGTCAAAAATCAACGGGTTGTTTTAATGATAAGCTATTTATTTATAGTGGATATTTTATCGTTATTTAGTCTTGAATGAGAAACCCAGATTATGCTGAAATAAAAGCCATAGTTTTTGTCCGTCATAAGATCAGGAAAGCCATATGGAATTGTACAAGAAAAGACGTAAAATGACGATAATGAATTGTCTGAAGAGCTAAGGATGTCGCGATATTGGGTGAAGTGTATGATGAGGGTGGTTTGTTACAATGGGGGTAGAGGGAAGAATGTTGCTGTTTTTTAAAGAGGGGGCAATATTTATCCTGTCCATGCCGTGAATATGCCGTGAAATATTGTCCTTTGAGGCATGGTTAAGTGAGGCATGGGTAGGTATAAGGTTAAGTCTCTTTGACAGTTGAAGTATTTTTTTAAAGGGCGTGGTGGATATTTTTAAGCTTGTTAACCCATGAAATTCTATGAAAGGGCATGCTCAGTGGATCTCAAGTGTCACTTGCCAAAGGGGACTTTATAAAGGCGCTGGTTATAAAGAGGCATGTTATAAAAGGAGGGGGAGAATCTTTATCCTGTGAGGGGGAGGAAATGATGGGTGTTTTAGCCAAGGCTCTTTTGGGTAGAACTGTCAAAATGTTTATAAAGGGCATCAAGAATAATACGCAACGAACCAACAAGATTAGGCAGCGGTTGATCTTCTATAACAAGATAGTGTAATGCCGCATGAAAGTTGTGTTGACGATGTAGATATTGTGCTTCTTTAATCGCTTCTTGCATAGCTTCATAGTGTTCCGTTGCTCTTTGGACCCATTGCTTTTTTGCTTTCTCATCTGATGCGCTGTGCGTAAAACCATCATAATAACCGTTTGGTAAACCTTTTGCACATAAATAGTCGTTTCTAATTTGCAAGTATTGTTGCGCCGTGTCATATTGCTCTTTACTGATGCCTGATGAAGCCTCTTTATAGCCAAGCAAACAAAGACGCCCAATATAGGTTCCGACAAGCGGATTTTTCGCTTCTTCGAGGCTTAAACCAAAGTGTTTTGCACGCATTTCAATCGCAGATTGAAGCGCAGATTCGCTGGAATTTTGGGCACGTGAAATACAGCTATTGGGCTCTCGCTTTCCTGTTATTTTCGATCTACCGCGTTTTTTACGTATTTTCATGAACTTAACCATTTGAATGAAAAAGAAACTGTCTGTTGATGGGGGACAGTGATGTAAAAAGCACTTGGCGCAAATATTGGGGGGAGCAAATACTTAAAAGGGAGCAAATACTTAAAAGGGGGAAAATACTTAAAAGGGGGAAAATACTGGGGGAGTGAGCAAATACTGGGAAATATCAGCCGTTGCAGATCAAAAAACAAACGATACTAAAGGCGTTTTAAATGCAAAGAAAAGCAACGGTGTGGGGCGAAAAAATCATCTTTAAGGTGGTTTCTTACCTTTTTTATCTTATCCCTATCAGTCTTATCTTCCGCCCCTGTCATGCTTATTTTTTTATTGCTAGCGGATTATTTGCTTTTTAAATATTTCTTAACTGTTCTTGAGAGATTGAAGGAAAATTTTTGTCAAATGTGAATGAAAAAATAACAATGGATTTCAAGGGCATGTCATCGTCTTTCTAATAGGAAGTTTTTTCTAATGGGATTATTTGTCTCTTTTTTCACGAGCGCTTTGTGGAAATTTTTCAATTCCACTTTTGAAAGGTCATTGTTTTCTTAAGTTGGAAGCTTTTTATTTGGGTTCTCTTATTTTTTTGTTGTTGGGCGCTTTCCCAAGATATTTGATATACATCACGCTGTTTAGCATACTTTTATCCTTTATAGGAGATATGTCGTCTTCTGTTGAGTGGCAGAGAGCGGCAAAAAGCAAACCTCCGCATTCTATTATAATAGCATAAGATGCCCTATATTTTCAAATAAAATATCGTTTATCGGCTTAAAATAAACTGTGAATGATCTCGCTATTTTGTTTGGTGTATCCTTTATAAGTATCCTTTATAGAGTATAAAAATCTCCGTTTTAATGGATCTTATTATAAAACGAGGGGATGTCGTTTAAAGGACGGAATGCATTATCGAAAGAGGCTGTTTTTATAAGTGGAAAATGCCTTTATAAAAAGATGCTTTTATAAGAGATGCCTTGATGAATGTAGGGGCTGTACAAATGTGGGGGCTGTGAGATATTTCATCTTTAATGAAGAATTTTTAAAATGAAGCCTTTTTGATTAAGAAGCTTTCAAATGAGGATTAAGGTTGTTTGTCGCACGTTTTTCATACTGGATAATCGATTGCTTGTTTGACTTTGTTTTGTGTTGCTTTTTAAAGAGCCATGTCTTAGGGCTCTCTTTTGCCCATTTTGCAAGGGTGCTCATGAAGGGTATAACGATAAAGTCCCCAATGAAATCCATACAAAGTTTGAATAATATAAAATCTATTGCACACTTCCATTTTTACGCTTGTGAAGAAGAAAGTCCGTAGCATCACACATTTTGCCAGCTCTCATGGTTGCGGACAGCTCTTGGCATTTGAGACGCTTCCTTAGAGGCATTTATCATCCTTTCTTAATGTTTTACTCTATACGGCTCTTTCTGCTTGTAACGCGCAAGAGACATGGTTTGGGTTGATTTAATATGGAATAGGTTTGGAATAAGACAATCCTACGGTATTTAGGGTTCTCATTTAATATGAAAAACAATAAATTGTTATAAATCAGTGTATTGTTTGTAAACTTTACACATCAGATATTTCTTAGATTGAATATTTTTGCTTGTTGAGTTTTGTGAAACATTGTCTTTTGAAGTGTGGGTAATAGATAAGAGGATACAATGGCATTTGTGCTTGTAAGGTTTAGGGATTGTATGTTGTCACGTATGAGAAATTTTAAAAATAGACTTAAAGGGGCTTATAGCGCGTGTTTCATGGTGAAAAGAGTGCTAGATAAACCGGTTTTGCTGGTTGCATGTTCTCAAAGAGTGAGTGGGCATGTTAGAAGTGAGAAAATATCCGTATGATCGAAGATAAATCACAACACCAATCTGCCCATAAGGGAAATACGGCTTTTGCGTCACAGCCCGTGTTGAATCAGTGTGCGGTTTTCAAAAAATGGACGGCTCTCTCAAGAAAAGATTACGTCATCATTTTGTGTTTGGCTATCCTCTTGTTGGTGCTTTTTGCCGCGACTGTCTATATGAATCCTTTGGAGTTTTTTCACGTTATATCCAAAGAACAGTTTCAAGCACTGGGACAAATGGAACAAGGAGATCTTCGAAAAATGATTAAGGAGATCTTGAAACAGCCTTTTGAAAATAATCCTGCAATCGTGTTTTTTCGTGACGCGGGATGGAATAGTGTTTGGGCTTTTTTATGTCTCTTGCCGCAAATGATTTTTGGTGTTCTTGTGGTGCTCTTTCCACTCTTTTTTGTCTTTAACGCTATCTCTAAACGGGAGGTGAAGGAAATGATGAAGCTGTGGGATACATTGCCAGAGCAGCAACAGCTAGACAACCAATCTCTCAACAAAACACAATAGGAAAACAAGTGGCTGCTTCTTTTATAAGTACTTTTGTAATTTTGACCACAGTATGGTGGAGTACTGTCATGTTTCTCGGGGAGATCATGATACTTTTTTCTACTCTGATGACAATCTTGGTACTTTATTATTCTTTGATAAAACGGACAATATTGTTGTGTGGGATGCGGCGGAAATTAAAAAAGGGTGCATTGCAGAATTTGGGGCATAATCAGAAAGTCAGCATAGGACAAAATACAGTTTGTGCAATAAAGTTCAGCCCCCTTTCTTTTCAAGAATCTTTGGAACTTTCAAGAAAAGATTATTGTATCATCTTTTTTCTAGCTTTCATTGTGATTGTGGTTTTCGCAGTTTTGCTCGCTTTTTTTGCTTTTCTTCCAAAATCTGTGATTTTTTTACACAATTATATGCCTCTATTGTTTAAGGTTGGCGGTTTTGGCATGCAGCTGCTGTTTTGGTTTTGTGCGTGTATTGTTGTCGCTTTACCTGTCATTTTAATCTTCCATAGTCTCCTTCATTATGGCGTGAAAAAAACAATAAAGAAATTAGAAATGGTTGCTTGAGAAGAGAATAAAAATGATGATTTCACATCAATGCGATAGGGGAAACACGTGACTATTGTTATAAAATTTTTGGCTTTTTTAGGGTTCACCATCATTGCCATTGTAATGTTTATGGTTATGATCCGGCTTCCTTACCGGTTGATCAAGCATATGAGGTTATCTTTTAAACTCTCTCAAGACTTGAAAAAGAGTACAACGCAAAAAAAGCAAGCCATACAACAATTGTGCAATGATCTGGGAGAAATGAAAAGACACAATCTCGCACATAAAACCCTTGATGCGACAATGCGCTTTCTTAACTTCAAAGAATTTCTGCCTCTTTCTTCGAAAGAATGTAAAATAATCTTTTTTATCTTTATCCTCTTTACTGTTTTGCAATCTGCTTTCTTTGTCGCAAATTTGGTATGGTGGAAGAGCGATATGGTCGGCGTTATCATGCAGCTGTTGAGCATTCTATGGTTTGGGCTTCTTCTCTTTTTTCCGATCATTGGGATCATGTGTATAAAATTAACGAGAAAATTGAACAAAAAACTTCAACAATTGAAAGAAGCAATACAACAACGCGATCAGGCAATTCGTATGAAGAATGGGCGTGGAGGATAAAATGACCAGTAGTCTTATAACATTAATGGCCTTTTCTTTCCTGTTCTTTATGGTCTTAAATGTTTTATTGTGGGTGCCAATCGTTGTCATTTATTACCTGTTTATCAAGCGTGCGAGGCTTTATTGCCGCGTGAAAAAAGAACTGAAATGCGTGCTTAATGAACGCGATATCGCCTTAAGACAGATCTCCCCAAAATAAAAAACAGCTTTCTCTTGTTTGGCAAAACTATAAAAAAATATGCTATCTTTCTACGGTCATAGTGACAGCTCCAATAGTTATAACTGCTGTCGTTAAGGTATGGAGAAGGAAGAGCTTTGTTTCTCTTGTCGTATTCGAGCCATTGGCATGGATGTTTGCCTGTACTTTTTTATTCTTACCGATTGTTTTTATTATGCGTTTTATCGTGACCCGTCAGTTGAACAAAATGATACGGCAATTGGAAGAAGAGGTTGAGCAGAAAGGAGCTCCCGTCATATTATACGATGTGAGCGAGGAAAAAGTGAAGAGAGGCTTTTGTTGAGCCTTGCTTTTGACTTGTTCATTAAGGAGCATGGGGGACACTTCTCGTTTTATGCTTTTTTATATTTGTGTCGTGTTTTGAAAAGAATTGAGGCTCTTGCTTGAGTTGAGGCTTTTGTTTGAGTGGGGCTTTTGCTTGAGTAGGATCCTTGCTTGAGTGCTGAGGGGAAAGTGAAGAGGGGCTGCTCTTGGACTTTACTTGCTGTTTCTGTTCTCTTTAAGAGAGAAAATCTTGTAACTTATTTTCTTTTTATCAAACATAAAAATGTGTCTTACCAAGCGATATTGAGAGCGAAAAATCTATACTTAAAGCAAAAGATATTCTGGTGTTTGGGGAAAAAAAGCCCATTTTCTTGCAGGTGGAGAGGTAAGACGCATAGAGAAGGTGAGCCAAAAGCACACGTTTTGCTCCATGGAAAGTGTAACAGTGCTTTTAAAGAGCTTGGGGTGGAGGGGAAAAATTGAAAGAAAAGAGGGACATCTATTTATTTACGAGACCGTTATTTATTTACGAGACCGCTAAGGACAGTTTCTCTCTCTGGATGAAAAAGGTTTTGTGCAATTTGGTTATGGAATTGTGAGAGACGCTGGTATCCATGCGGCGGCTTGCCAAATGATTAATCCTTATCATTTTAGGGCTTTATCATTTTGGGGGGGTGCCAGATTGACAACGAGGCATTGAGGCAAAGGGGTGGATTTTAAGGCAAAGAGATTGAAAATTTTTGAGGAAAAGGTAAGCGTAAGGCGTTTACGTCGTGTACTTGAGAAAGCTTGAGAAGAGGCAATGAATGAGGTTGATTTGGGAATGAGGTTGATCTTGGCTGCGTGCTTGGCTTTCAATAGAACACCCTTCCTTGGGAAAAGGGGTGTTTTGGCTTGTAAGCGCGCATGTATAAGCGCGTATAGGGCAAATGAATAAAATACGTAGAGGGGATTTATAGTACTTGCATTACTCTGAGAAGGGTGCTAAGCGAATTTACCGCGCTGGTGGCGTGCTATCAAATATTGAAGAGTGGGAATTTTAGAAGTGGGGGAGTATCCGTATGATCGAAGATAAATCACAACACCAATCTGCCCATAAGGGAGATAAGGCTTTTGTATCGCAGCCAGTGTTGGATCAATCGGCAACTTTCAAAAAATGGATGATGCTTTCAACAGGCGATTATATCATCATTTGTTGTTTGGCTATCCTCTTGTTGGTGCTTTTTTCCGCGTCTGCCTATATGAGCCCTTTGGAATTTTTTCACGTTATATCCAAGGAACAGCTCCAAGCACTGGGAAAAATGAAACAAGAAGATTTTCAAGAAATGAGTCAGAGTTTTATACAGATTCCTGCGATCGAATTTCTTCGTAACTTCGGGTGGAATGGTGTTTGGGCTTTTTTATGTCTCTTGCCGCAAATGATTTTTGGCGTTCTTTTTGGGTTTTTTCCGCTCTTTTTTGTCTTTAACGCCATATTTAAACGGGATGCGAAGGAAATGATGCTACAATGGGAAACCTTGCCAGAGCAGCAACAGCTAGACAACCCATCTCTTAACAGAAGACAATAGGGGGAAAAGTGATCACTTCTATAATGCCTCTTTTAATAACTACATTATTGATCTCCTTAGGGATAGTTATCGTTATTTATTCTGCGTGGAGCATGATACTCTTTTCTACCGTGAAGATCATCTTGTCCATTTATTATTCTTTGATAAAACGGGCAGTACTGTTATGTAAGATGCGAAGGAAATTAAAAAAGGGTGCAGCGCAGAATTTGAGGCATTATCAGGTAGGAGGGAGAGGACAGAATACAGTTCTTGCAACACAGTTGCGTGCCTTTTCTTTTCAAGAATCTTTGCTTCTCTCAAAAAAAGATTATAAAATAATCTCTTGGATGGCTTTCATTGCAGTTGCGCTTTTTATACATGCTGTGCTTTTTTCGTCTTTTACTATACGATATGCGATTGTTTCACACAATAATCCGTTGTTTTTTTTGTTATTGATTGAAGCGCTGCCGTTTTTGTTTATTTTGGTCTGTAGTGCCATCACTTTGCCTGTTATTTTAATTCTCCATAGTCTCCTTCATTATGGCGTGAAAAAAACAGCAAAGAGATTAGAAACATTTGTTTGAGAAGAGAATGAAAATGATAATTTCACATCAATGTGATAGGGGAAAAAAGTGAGCATTATAATACTACAACATTTGGCTTTTTTAGGGGGCATCATTATTGCCATTTTAATGTTTATGGTTATGATCAGGCTTCCTTACCTGTTGATCAAGCATATGAGGTTATCTTTTAAATTCGCTCAAGACTTGAAAAAGAGTACGACGCAACAAAAACACGCCATACAACAATTGCGCAACGATCTGGGAGAAATGAAGAGACACAATCTCGCGCATAAGACCCTTGATGCGAAAATACGCTTTCTTAACTTTAAAGAATCTCTGCCTCTTTATTCAAAAGAATGTAAAATAATTCTTTTTATTTTTATCCTCTTTACCGTTTTGCAATTTGCTTTCTCTATCGTACATTTGGTATGGTGGAAGGATAGTATGGTCAGTTTTATAATACCGCGGTTTTCAATAGGTCGCATTATTTATGGCCTTCTATGGTTAGGGATTCTTCTCTTTTCTCCGATCATTGGGATCATGTGCATGAAGTTAACGAGAAAATTGAACAAAATACTTCCACAATTGGAAGAAGCGATACAACAACGCGATCAGGCAATTCGTATGCAGAATGTGGTAGGGGGACAAAATGACGAGTAGTCTTATAACATTAATAGCCTGTTATTTCCTGTTCTTTACGCTCTTAAATGTTTTAATATGGGCGCCAATCGTTGTCATTTATTACCTGTTTATCAAGCGTGCGCGGCTTTATTGTCGCGTGAAAAAGGAACTGAAATGCGTGCTGAATGAACGCGATATCGCCTTAAAACAGAACTCCCCAAAATAAAAAGCAGCAGAATGTTTGATAAAAAACAGCTTTCTCTTGTTTGGCAAGACTATAAAAAAATATTCTATCTTTCTACGGTCATGGCGACTGCTCCAATAGTTATAACTGTTGTCGTTAAGATATGGAGAGGGCAGGACTTTGTTTCTCTTGTCGTATTCGAGCCACTGGCATGGCTGCTTGCCTGTACTTTTTTATTCTTACCGATTGTTTTTATTATGCGTTTTATCGTGACCCGTCAGTTGAACAAAATGATACGGCAATTAGAAGAAGAGGTTGAGCAGAAAGGAGCTCCCGTCATATTATACGATGTGAGTGAGGGGAAAGTGAGCGAGGGGAAGTGAGCGAGGGAAAGTGAGCGAGGGGAAAGTGAGCGAGGGGAAGTGAGCGAGGGAAAGTGAGCGAGGGAAAGTGAGCGAGGGAAAGTGAGCGAGGGGAAAAAGTGAAGAGAGGCTTTTGTTTGAGTGGGGCTTTTGCTTGAGTAGGATTCTTGCTTGAGTGCTGAGGGGAAAGTGAAGAGAGGCTGCTCTTGGGTTTCACTTGCTGTTTCTGTGCTCTTTAAGAGAGAAAATCTTGTAACTTATTTTCTTTTTATCAAACATAAAAATGTGTCTTACCAAGCGATATTGAGAGCGAAAAATCTATACTTAAAGCAAAAGATATTCTGGTGTTTGGGGAAAAAAAGCCCATTTTCTTGCAGGTGGAGAGGTAAGACGCATAGAGAAGGTGAGCCAAAAGCTTTAAGTTTTTTATTAAGACGTTTTGCTCCATAGAAAGTGTAACAGTGCTTTTAAAGAGCCTGGGGTAGAGGGGGGAAATTGAAAGAAAAGAGGGACATCTATTTATTTACGAGACCGCTAAGGACAGTTTCTCTCTCTCTGGATGAAAAAGGTTTTGTGCAATTTGATTATGGAATTGTGAGAGGTGCTGGTATTCATGCGGCGGCTTGCCAAATGATTAATCCTTATCATTTTGGGGCTTTATCATTTTGGGGGGGCCAGATTGACAACGAGGCATTGAGGCAAAGGGGTGGATTTTAAGGCTAAGAGATTGAAAATTTTTGAGGAAAAGGTAAGCGTAGGGCGTTTACACCGTGTGCTTGAGGAAGCTTTAGATGAGGGCGATGACTGAGGTTGATCTAGGACTGAGGTTGATCTTGGCCGCGTGTTTGGGCTTTCAATAGAGCACCCTTCCTTGGGGAAAGGAAATTGTGCTATCTCTCAAGTGGACTCTTCTTTACTTGCACACCCTTGGGGCTTTGGTATTGAGGGCTGATGTTAACATTTGGCAGCTTTCTCATAAAAGCTTTATGGAAGATGAAAGTTTGGGCTTTGAAAAAAATATCGAAAAAATCTATTTGGGCCGGTTTTGCTAGATGATTCAAATCGTCATAAAGACAAAGCAACCTCGTTACGATTTGCTTGCACTCGTTTGCTTCTTCTTTGGAAAGTAGCTTATCTTCCTGAAAATAAAAAGAGCACTTAGAATTTTAGAGTCAGAGACCCAAATTTGTGCAATAGAAGAAGATATTTTATGAAAATTTGATCGAGGAGAAAAGAGAAGCCTTAGGATACTAGGGGATACACTGTGGGGAATAAAAACATGATGTTTGAAGGTGATGAAAAAAAATGCACCCTTGATATTGTCTTTATAAAAGATGAAGGATACAAGCGCTTGATATTGATGAACCCTCATTCATTGTGAGGACGAAAGCTTCGGTTCATGAAAATGGCTTAAAAATTGAAACAAATGAGGGATAAAAAATGAGGGGCAATGGAAAAAATTCACCATTGGATAAAGAACCACGGACTTTTGCGCTTGAAGAAGCGTTTCTGACACGCAAAAATTATAAAGTCATCTTTTGCATTGCTTTCATTGTGGCAGCTTTTACAATGGCATTCTTTATGTTTTTTAAGTGGGATTTGACAGGGTGGTGGAATTATATCCTGTTCATTTTAACATTAATATTGGTTTTTATATCAGCGCTTCTTTTTGTACTCATTCCTGTTGCCTTTGTGGTGCGTATCATTTTTACGCGTTTGTTGAAAAAAAAGATCGAGCAGTTGGATCAAGAAATCTGGCAGCGAAGAAAAACGGCTTACCAACAAAACCGCGCGTGAAGGGAGGGCAGAAAATGAATACTGGTCTTTATATATTCTCATGCGTTGTAGGAGAGACCTTCTCTTCGTGCGATGTTTGAAGGTGATGGAAAAAAATGCACCCTTGATATTGTCTTTATAAAAGATGAAGGATACAAGCGCTTGATATTGATGAACCCTCATTCATTGTGAGGACGAAAGCTTCGGTTCATGAAAATGGCTTAAAAATTGAAACAAATGAGGGATAAAAAATGAGGGGCAATGGAAAAAATTCACCATTGGATAAAGAACCACGGACTTTTGCGCTTGAAGAAGCGTTTCTGACACGCAAAAATTATAAAGTCATCTTTTGCATTGCTTTCATTGTGGCAGCTTTTACAATGGCATTCTTTATGTTTTTTAAGTGGGATTTGACAGGGTGGTGGAATTATATCCTGTTCATTTTAACATTAATATTGGTTTTTATATCAGCGCTTCTTTTTGTACTCATTCCTGTTGCCTTTGTGGTCCGTATCATCTTTACGCGTTTGTTGAAAAAAAAGATCGATATGTTGGATCAAGAAATCTGGCAGCGAAGAAAAACCGCTTCTCAACAAAACAGCGCGTGAAGGGCGGGCAGAAAATGAATACTGGTCTTTATATATTCTCATGCGTTGTAGGAGAGACCTTCTATTCGTGCGATGTTTGAAGGTGATGGAAAAAAATGCACCCTTGATATTGTCTTTATAAAAGATGAAGGATACAAGCGCTTGATATTGATGAACCCTCATTCATTGTGAGGACGAAAGCTTCGGTTCATGAAAATGGCTTAAAAATTGAAACAAATGAGGGATAAAAAATGAGGGGCAATGGAAAAAATTCACCATTGGATAAAGAACCACGGACTTTTGCGCTTGAAGAAGCGTTTCTGACACGCAAAAATTATAAAGTCATCTTTTGTATTGCTTTCATTGTGGCAGCTTTAAGAATGGCTCTTCGCTTCGTACCCATGTTGCTTGGGTGGAAGTTGGCGGAGTGGGAAGGGGATGTCGTGGCAGCTCTCTCGTTAATTATGGAGCTTATATCATGGTTTATTTTTTTGTTCATCCCTGTTGCCTTTGTGGTTCGTATCATTTTCACGGTTCTGTTGAAAGAAAAGATCGATATGTTGGAGCAAGCAATCTGGAAGCGGAGAAAAACCGCTTCTCAACAAAACAGCGCATGAAGGGGCGGGGAAAATGATAGATATTAAAATGATGGATATTGTTGTTGTACTCTCGTGGGGTGTGGGCTTGACGCTTTTCACGCTGCTTTCTGCTGTGGTCATGATGTTTATTTGGGCATTGTATTACTCTACTTTCAAGCGGGTGAGACTGTATTGCCAAGTGACAAAAGAATTAGCTTGAACAACCTGTCGCTTTTGAGCCGTCTAGTGGAGCAACGCCGATGATTAAGCCGTTATCTGAGGAAAAAGAGTTTTCTCTTTCTGATGAAGAAATCTTAACGATGGAAAGTGCAACGGCGCTTTTAAAGAGTTTGGGGTGGAAGGTGGAAATTGAGGGAAAAGGAGATCTTTTGGCCACCTATTATTTACCAGATCGTGAAGTGCAGTTTCTTTATAATGCTGAGAAGGGGTATCCGCGATTTGATTGTGCAATTGCAGTGGTTTCTGGTATCCATGCGGCGGCTTGCCAAACAATAGACCCTTATAATTCTGGAGGTTTGATTGCTCTTGAATTGAGTTTTGATGTGAAGGGGTTGGAAATTTTTGAAGAAAAGGTAAGCGTTGGATGTTTACGTCGTGTACTCGAGAAAGCTTTAGATGAGGCAATGACTGAGGTTGATCTTGGCAAGATGCTTCACTCTCAATATAGAATCCTGCCTTGGGAAAACAAAACTGTGGTCCCTCGGTTGGCTTCTTATTCCCTGCGTTATCTTGCTGCTCTGGCTTTGATGGGCGATGTTGAAACTTTACACTCTTATCACAAAAGCTTTATGGAAGGTGAGAAGCTGGGCTTTGAGGCAAGCATCGAAGAGGAGCATCTGGAACGCGCAATGGTGATTGCTCAAGCGGTAGAAAAGACAAAGCAACCCAGTTACGATTTGCTTCAACAGGCGGCAAAGGATTTTTCCATGGAGGTGGAAAGCTATGAATGTTTTAGAGCTACAGATCCCAATTTGTGCAATAGAAGAAGAGATTCTTATGAAAATTTGATCGAGGAAAAAAGACAAGAATTAAGGCAACAGGGATATTTTGTTTACGAAAAGGACGCAATTTGTGAGGTTGATGGAAAAAACTATCGTCCTCATATTCTTTACATAAAGGATGGGGAGTTAGAATATATGGATGTAGAAATTAGGATTGATGAAAAAATTTATTGAGAAAAATAAAGAGTTTAGATAATTTAAAAAGAGCTTAAACCTAAAAATAGAGCGTAAAAAGCGCGAAGCGTAAAAGCAGAGGGGAACAATGCAGGAGAAAAAAGCAACATTTGAAGAGTCTTTCTTTTCATTTAGAAAATTTATGGTGTCTTTAGTGGAAAGGCGTAAAGGGGTGGGACGGTGTAAAATAATAGGGCACCGCTTTTTTATCATGTTTTGTACATGCCTTATCATGATGGCTTTAGAAGTTCCTGCGGGTGCAAAGTCTCTGGTACAGCCGTTGCAATGGACAAGATGGGAAGGAATTGGTTCTCTTATTTTTCTCTTACCAGTGTTGATATGGTTTTGTCTTCTCACACCCCTTCCTATTTTGTGGGGCATTTGTCGTTTTAAAGAGCGCAGATTGAAAAAACTAAAAGAAAAAACAAAGCAGCAAGAGATTAATCAATGAGGTTATACGCATGAGGAGTGAGGCCGCGGTTTTTATTTTGTTTCTGCCGATTGGATATTTTTTTCTAAATGCAGTTACAGTTTTTGCCATTTTTGTGAATATGATTATTGTGGCGCCTTATTATTCTTTAATAAAGCGTTTGAGGCTCTATTACAGAGTGAAAAAACAAAGACGTTTGATGAAAGAACATCCACAGCGTTTTTGTTTCTTTGAAAAAAGCGGAAAAGAAAAAGAGAGAGTGCCGCAAAACTTAGCACTAGAAACACAGATAAGTTTCTATTCGTTAAAAAAATGGCTCGCTTTTTCACGCAAAGATTATATCCTCCACGCATGCCTTTCTTTCATCATTATGTTTTTCAAAGCTTATGTCTATGTGATTTTCTTTAAAGGGATAGATGAGATAGATGAGAGCAGATTTGAATATTTTGTCATTCTCTTGCTCTTCTGGTTTTTTTTATCGGTATGTATTTTTGCAACGATCCCTGTTGTTGTGATCCTTCGTGAAATTTTAACTCATCGATTGAAAAAGAAGATTCAGCAATTGGAAGAAGTGACTGAAGCAACCCAATCAATCAATTTATAAAAGGAAGGGGATAAAATGCATTACGAAATGGCGGCAGCTTGGACGGTGATTTTGATCATTCTGCTGGGGGGTGTTTTTAATTTTTTCTTAACAATACCCATTGTGGCACTGTATATTTCTTTTATCAAGCGTTTGATCTCGTATTACAAGGTTACCAAACAATTAAACGCAGCGCTGAAAAAGCGCATGTAGTGCTCGTGTCATGGGGGGAGGCATAAGTTTTAGATCATGCCATTGCTTCACGGCTTGGGAGGACGGCATCGATTGTTTTTCTCATTTTACGCTGATCTCTGGGGGAAAAGGGCTGTTGGCAATGAATAGGCTGGTGATAGGTTTGTAATAGGCTGGTGATAGGCTTTAATGGGGCGGTTTATCGGAAGTTTTGTTGTTTTCTGTGAATTTGCAAAATCGTAAAAACGTGAAACTGTAAAAAGGTGTGTGGTTGCTCAAGAGCCGTGATGGTTGTGGGGCGGTTGAGGAGAAGAGGGTGCCAATGGAGGCGTAAAGGTTGGATTGTGCAATGCGTCAAAATTGAAATGTGGGAAGTGGGAATGGAGGGCGTTGGGGGAAAAGGGTTGATGGCAATGAATAGGCTGATGATAGGTTTGTAATAGGCTTGTATAGGCTTTAATGGGGCGGTTTATCGGAAGTTTTGTTGTTTTCTGTGAATTTGCAAAATCGTAAAAACGTGAAACTG
>NZ_JBHIOR010000003.1:183609-193001 GCF_042195605.1 Bartonella sp. AP88HLJMH
GCTTGTATAGGCTTTAATGGGGCGGTTTATCGGAAGTTTTGTTGTTTTCTGTGAATTTGCAAAATCGTAAAAACGTGGAACTGTAAAAAGGTGTGTGGTTGGTCAAGAGCCGTGATGGTTGTGAGAGGGGGATAAGCCCGTGTGAGAAGGGTTAGAAAAACGTTTGGTTTTGAAGCTGTTGATATAGGCATGCTGTTTAGAGGCGTAAGGGAGGGGGATTGTTCGTTCTCAAAGCCTATGATGTAAGAGAGTATGAGTTATTTAAGAGGGTGTTCGGGTATGGATAGAGATTGAAGGGGCTCGGCTTCTTTGCAAAGCCATAGGTGTTGCTCATAAGTTTTGTTTATTCATATGGTTTTTTATGGCATTCAGTACCTGTTGGCTTATCTCCTTATGGGTCAGCCATCGTAAACCTTTGGGCGTTGTTTTTTGTCCTAATTGAATGGGGATAAAATCAACCTTGTTTTTGCGCGCGCACTCGAGGATCATTTGATCATGCGTGTTGGAACCAAAAATATGAAGAATACATGGCGGTTTAGGCAAAAGAGCCAACTGCTCAATTAATGCGCAAGAAAATGCATAGGCGGGCGAATGAATCCATAATATGCAATATTTTAGATCATGCCATTGCTTCACAGCTTCTAAAAATTGCGCCTTTGATGCCGCACAATCATAATCCAACGACACGCACAACTGTTTGTTGTGCAATGCCTCAAGCTGGACTTTATGGGAAAGAAAGCGTGCAGCAATAATCACTTCTTGCGGCTCTAGTGATTGATACAAAGGGGCAAGCATCCCTGTGCCCCCTACCACTAAATAACGATAGTGCGCATCCTTTTTTTTCATGCCCCCTCCCTTATTACTTTAAATTCCACCTCTTTGCTTTAAAAATGTGTACATTTCATCAGCAAGTCTTTCACAACGTGTTTGTACCTCTTCACTTATAACTTTCCAAGTACGACCTTCATCATCTGAGGAAAAATCTTCGTTGGAAGAGGCGATTTGACATTGGAGTGTATAACCATAAAGCGTGTGCACCACCGGCACTAAATGTTCACAAGGTTGTGCGCATTTTTTGGCCGTACTCCCATGAGAGATAAGTCCAACAGGTTTATTTAAAAAGGCATTATAGCTCAAATTATCAAGAGCATTTTTTAAAACACCCGAATAAGATCCTTGATAAACAGGGCTTGCTAGAATAACGCCATCAGCCGCGGCAATGGTTTTGACAAACTCACGGACCGCAGCACTTGGATTAGCCTCTACCTGCTGATGATAATCTGGATCTGTCATCGGCAAGGGCTGTTCACGCAAATCAACCCAATGAAGTGATGCACCCCGCTTTATGAGGCAATCCGCTAAATAATTGGCTAAAGTTCTTGTTAAGGAAGGTTGACGCACAGACCCCAAAATAATTGCTATATTCAACAGGATTCTCCTTTATCTTTTCCCCACAAGCCTATAACGCAAGGCTTATAAAGAATTGTGAGTAAAATGGCGCGTATCATTATGCTGTCCATAAAGAGCAATTGTGATGATATCGCATCATCATAGAATCAGTCCATGCTAACAAGATTGTTGACAAAACAATACCTCAAATTTGCAAGGGAATGTTAGTGCTTTCATTAATATTAAAATGCTTGATCTCAAGAATTGCGGCTTTCTCTCTGTCTTAGAAGCGCTTTTATGAATATATTCTAAGCTATTGGCTTGCAAGAACTCTAATGAAAAATGGAATGTATCGTCATATTTTGAATGTTCATTGATCCTTTTTAATTGGAATAAGAAAGTTGTAAGATTTTCTCATTTCAAATGCTCTTATTGCGCGATCAATTTGCGCATCAATGGAAGTTCCTTTTTTCATGTCTTAAGTGGGCGGAAAACAATAGAGAAAAGAATAAAAATGCTTCTGTCTTTTCAAGGGATAAAGGCTATCGTAGAAGCTAGATAGGGCTGTTTGTAGGGGGCAGCGGTATGGCTGTTGTAGAAGGGGTGGTGGGTATGGCTGTTGTAGGGGGGGTGCGGGTAAAGGCTGTTGTAGAGGCAGCGGTATGGCTGTTGTAGGGGCAGCGGTATGGCTGTTTGTAGGGGGCAGTGGTATGGCTGTTTGTAGGGGCAGAGCGGTATGGCTGTTTGTAGGGTGCGGGCGGGTATGGCTGTTGTAGGGGAGCGGGTATGGTTGTTGTCGGGAGCCTTAGGGTAATGGGGGGGGCCGTGTTGAGGAACGAGTTATGGCATGGCTTGTTGCAAGGGGAGGATAAGGCTATTGTAGAGGCTGCAGGGGGCGTATATGAATGGTGCTGGATTACATTTTTTATTGAAATAATGGTGGTGATAGAGTTTATAGTAAGGGGATATATTCATGGGAGCGCTATTGTTATCCCTTTCATGGGGGATGTTCATGAAATGGGGGTGATGCGCGTTGGTTTGGAAGTGTTGAGAGATTTCTTTAAAACAAGCACGTGAATTGGCAAAAATATTGGCAACATGAATATGCAATACGAGTATTTTCTGGGGTGTTCTGTTTGACGATAATGGATGCAATTGTGCTTTGAGAGATTATGCGTGTCCTTATAGAGTTAGGGAAAAACAGTTACATAAAAGGGAAGAGCAAATGAAGGGGGAAAATTCCACATTTTATAACAAACGGTGCTCTCTTTTTTTTGGAAAATCATTTCGTTCTTATAAAGACCATATGATCATTTGTCTTATTTCTATCCTTGTTGGGATAGGTTATAAAGCTCTTTTGATCCCATTAGAAGCCAAGTGGTCGTTGAGTGTATCGCAGGATAGCACTCTTTTAGCGCTTTTTGTGCTACGTGAAGTCATCATGGTTGTTGTTGTTGCCTCGATGCCTGTTTTATTGGTGCTTTATCTCATCTTAACGTATTTGTTGAAAAAAAGGATTCAGAATTTAGAAGAGGCTATCCAGCAACGGGGTCACACAATCGATCAACAAAATAATCCAGTAAAAAAGGATAGAGAAAAAATAAGCTGTTTTTTTATCGTATACTTTTGGTTGATATTTCTGCTAAACGTCTTTTTTCCTGCGGGTGTTGTCATGCTCATTTTAGAATTTTATTATTTTGTTTTCAAGCAGGTGAGAACGTATTGTAGAGTGAAACGGGAATTAAAACGCATAAGATAAAGAGAGTGACAAGGCGCTTTTGTCGCTATCGTAAGGGGGGAGAGGCAATGTTTGGAAGCTCGTGACACAAGAAGAGGGGAGGATGAATGGTTGGAAAATTATCAGGCAAAGAGGAGAGCCTATTTTCGTTTGTAATGAGGAGGATGCTCTTAATCATTTGGAAGAGCAACCACGCTTTTAGAAAATTGGGGTCTTTTGTTGAAAATAAGGGAAACACTATGCATCGCACTTTTCGTGGTTCTTAAAAGAGCGGGCATGAGATAAAGAGCGGGCATGAAATAAAGAAATGCGTTTTTCATAAAAAGGAAGAGCAATGAAGGGGAAAAATTCAGCATTTTATTCAGCATTTTATAATGAACTACGCTATTTTTTCGAAAAAAGTGTTTTTTCTGAGGAAGAGCGTGTTGTCATTTGTTTTCTCTCACTCATTATTGAGCTATGGAACAGGATTTTCTTTCTTGAGCTGTGGAACAGGATTCTCTCTCTCATCCTTGGATAGCAAAGAGTACAGCATTTTTTCTCTTGAGCTGTGGAACAAGATTTTCTTTCTCCTATCCTTGGGTAGCAATGGGGAACGGACAGGGTGGTGGGATACACCTCTTTTTCTCTCTCTGTATGCGTTTTGGAAAGTTATTATAGTGTGTGTTTTGGTCTTATTCCCAGTTATGTTGATACTCTACATCACATTGTGGTTTTTGTTGAGAAAAAATACTCAAAAATTGAAAGAAATAAACCAGCAACGGGGTAAAATAACCGATCAAAAGGATCGATATAAAAAAGGCGATAGAGAAAAAAGGGGTGATATTCTTGTCATGATATTTGTTTTCGTGCTTATGTGTGTGACATTGGTGGTTGCTTGTATTCCCATGATGATTTTAGAACTTTATTATGGTGTCTTTAAGCAGGTGAGAACGTATCGTAGAATGAGACGGCTACTAAAACGCGTAAGATAAAGAGAGTGACAAGGCGCTTTTGTCGCTATCGTAAGGGGGGAGAGGCAATGTTTAGAAGCTCTCGTGACACAAGAAGAGGGGATGGTTGGAAAATTATCAGGCAAAGAGGAGAGCCTATTTTCGTTTGTAATGAGGAGGATGCTCTTAATCATTGAGAAGAGTAACCACGCTTTTAGAAAATTGGGGGGTTTTGTTGAAAACAAGGGAAGCGCCATGCATCGCACTTTTCGTGGTTCTTAAAAGAGCGGGCATGAGATAAAAAAATGCGTTTTTCATAAAAAAAGGAAGAGCAATGAAGGGGAAAAAGTCAGCATTTTATTCAGCATTTTATAATGAACTACGCTATTTTTCTGGGAAAGATTATTTTTCTGTGCGAGAGTGTGTTGTCATTTGGTTCCTCTCGCTCATTATTGAGTTGTGCAACAGGATTTTCTTTCTCTCATCTTTGGGTAGCCAAGAGAACTTGACAGGGTGGCAGGATACACCTCTTTTTCTCTCTCTGTATGCGTTTTGGCAAGTTATTACAGTGTGTGTTTGGGTCTTGTTTCCAGTTCTGTACATACTCTTCATAACATTGTGGCTTTTGTTGAGAAAAAATACTCAAAAATTGAAAGAAATAAACCTGCAACGGGGTAAAATAACCGATCAAAAGGATTGGTATAAAAAAGGCGATAGAGAAAAATGGAGTGATATTCTTGTTACAATATTCGGTCTCGTGCTTCTGTTCGTGACACTGTGGGTTGCTTGTATTCCTATGATGATTTTACAACTTTATTATGGTGTCTTTAAGCAGGTGAGAACGTATCGCTGTTTAAGAAAAGAACTGAAAAACGTCTTGCAAGAACAGGATACAGCGCTTGAGAAGTCATGAGAGGGAAAAAATAATGAAGAAATTATGAGAGATTCAGCCTTTATAGGGATTGCTCTCTATACCATTTTGCCTTTGATATGTTTTGGTGTTTTTTATGGGGTGTCCGTAAAACATTGCTTTAAAGGAGCAGTGTTGGGTGGCATTGAGTGGAAGAAAAGCCGATTATGGATCAGTGTTGATTAAAGGGAATAAGAGCCCGTGGGGTTTAGAGCCTAGAGTGAGCGCTTGGGACTTACTTTATCGTTTGAGGCGTGAGGAAGGAACGGTTTTGCTCGTAGGGGCGCGCGGTATATGGGTTGTTTTCGTATTTTTAGGAGCCTTGTTCATTCAAGCTTTGAAATGAATCCTATTGAAGGTGGGGATGCAGGGTCATTTTCTTGAAAATAGGAGAATTTTTAGGAAGAAAAAGCTGAATTGTGACTATTGTTTATAGATTGGTACGGTTTGAAAATCTTCACTATTTGAGATGTGAGGAAGGTAAGAGGGTAGCAAGGTAGCAGGAATATTATTATTTTTATTATGACGCAATCCATAATGGTCTGTGTACTTTTCTTGATTTCGGTGATATTTGGGTTTTGCATCATCATAATGCGTAAATTGGAAAAAAAGATCCAGAAACGAGAAGAGGCAATCTCTGTGTGATAGCAAATAAGCTCTCTGTCACACGGGGTCTTTTCAAAGAGAGGGGAATACATGAAGGAGCAAAATTGGGCATCAGAGCAAGAAACGCATAAAGGAGCGCATTCTTTTTCGCTCCAGCAAGTGTTGCTCTCAGCAAAGGATTATAAAATTATCTTTGCTATTGCGGTTCTCATTGTCATCTGGAGAATGGTTCTAGAAATACCAGGTGTATTAAATTGGCAGCTGACAGGGTGGCAATATGTTGTGCATGCCGTTCTCTTTAAAACAACGGTCGCCATAACGGCCTGTGTTATTATTTTTATTCCGGTGATGTTACGGCTTCGCACCAAAGTGACGGGTGAGTTGTACAAAAATATTCAGAAACTAGAAGAAGCAATCTCGGTGCGAGAGCACATAAGCTCTCTGTCGCACGGGCTTTGTAAAGACTGAGAGGGGAAAAATGAACAGTGATCCTATAGCCGTATTTCTATTAGATCCCCTGTTTTGGGTGATGATTGTTATTTGCATGATCATTATCATGCTTGTTTTAGCTCTTTATACCTCTGTCTTTAAACGGATGAAAATGAATTTCCAAGTGAAAGGCGAGCTGGAAAGAGTGCTTCAAGAAAATGATCTTGCAACGCAGCAGTTTTGGAAAGATGAAGCCGTGGTGCAGAAGAGGCGTTTGCAACTAAAGGAAAAAGAGTTCTCTGCCGATTATGATGATGATGAAATTCTCACGATAGAAAGTGCAACAGGGCTTTTAAAAAGCTTGGGATGGTCAGTGGAAATCGAGGGAAAGGGAGATTATTTGGCAACCCTCTTTTTACCAGATCGTGAAGTGCAGTTTCTTTATAACGAGCAACGAGTGGAAGAGTTTTCGCCTTTTGATCGCGGACTTTTAATTATGAGCGGTATTTTTGCGGCGGCTTGTCAGACGATTAATCCGCATAATTCTGGGGTTTTGCCAACAGTATTTATGAATTTTGTGCCCAATGGATTGGAAATTTTTGAAGAAAAAGTGAGCGCCAAGCTTTTAAAGAAAGCACTCGATACAACTTTAAAATGGACAATGGAAGATGATTCTTTGCATGAAATGTTTCGCTCTCAATATGGTATTCCCCCTTGGGAAAAAGACTCTTTATCTTGGGCAACGGATGGAGACGTAGAGTTCGCACCTTATGCTTTGCTGCATCTTACTGCTCTTGCCTTGCTGGGCGATGTTGAGACTTTAGCTTCTTATGACGAAAGTTTTACGGCAGGGGAGAAGCTTGGCTTTGATGAAACCATTGAAAAAGTCCATTTGGAACGCGCGATGGTGATTGCTCAAGAAGTGAAAAGGGAAGGAAAGTTCAGTTACGATCTACTGGAACGGGTTGCTGAGAAGTGGTCTATAGCCATGGACTATCAGCTTTTCAGAGTGAGATCCCCTAATACGTGTAATCAAAAACGCGCTTTTCATAAAAAATTAGTCGAGGAGAAAAAACAAGAATTAAGGGAACAAGGATTTGATGTGAGTGATGAACAGTTCGTGTTTGAAGCAGAGGGGGTAAAACATGCTCCTGATATTACTTATATTAAAGATGGTGAACCTGCATTTATGGATATAAAAATTGATTAGTGTTGTACTCTCCTGTTGAAGGAAAGCACTCTTATTTAAAAGATGTGAAAGCGCCATGATTGAGACGCTTTCACACCTTTCTTACCAGAGCCAAATAAAGGGTTCGAAAAATCAAGAATAATAGCCAAGATTTTAAAAAATAGACTGAAAATGGCTTTATTCTCAAGAATAGAGGAGAAAAATCAATTATAAATTCTACTCTCTTCTTAAAGGCGGTCTCTTTTTTGTTAGAAAATGCTCATAAATTATCGCTTATTCAAGCGGTATGAGGGAAAGGTCCATTGACTAAAGCGCTATGGGGGGAGCTCCATTGACTAAAGGCGCTATGGGGAAGCTCTATTGACTAAAGTGCTATGGGAGGGAAGCTAGGGGGTAGAGCCTTTGTCATTTGAGGTGAGAGGAAGGCAAAAAATGGCATTTTTGAGCAGTGTTAAGCTTTTTTGCCTTTGAGGTATTTTTTGTCTTTTTAAGAAGTCCTTGCCAATGAAGCAGCGCTTGTTAAGCTTCAACAGTGTTTCAGTATGGTGATATTAATATAAAAAGTTATGGTGTTTTTGTGTTTTTCAGTCTGCTTCATGGAGATCTGTAAGCCAATCCGATGACAGAGAAGATGCATGGTCATTTTCTTGAAAACAGAAGAATTTTTGGGAAGAACAAGAAGATTGCGGACCCTTATTAACGAAAGCGCTATGGGAGCGAAGCTAGGGAGTTAGAGCCTTTGTCATTTGAGATGTGAGACAAGTAAAAATGGCATTTTTGAAGGCGATGATATTTGGCCAATAAAAATAAAAACACAATAAAAACTAAACTAAAACAAAGGAAAAATTAAACTAAAAAAGGCCCCATTTTATAAAGGGCCTTTTTATTTAAATTTTACAATATATACAAAATGTATATAACCTTACTTTAAGAACTTTTTGTATCTTATATTCTAGTAGCAACAAGTTGTACGAAATATATAATAAGTGATCCTAAAAAACCAGCTATTGCATTCAATAAATTTTCTGCTTTATCGTATATATCGTCGATTGATGCTTGTTCTGATGCGCTTCTATTACTGACTCTCAGTATATTCAATGTATCCGATGTGTCCCTTACTTGTTTAACAAAATGTAAATTTGTTTTCTCAATAGTATAAGGAGCAACAATAGGAGAGGGTTGTTTATTGACTATACGATCAGATTTTTGAATCGCGAGAGCTAAACCACTTGTAATAGCCCCAGCTATGAAAAAATATCTGATATTCATAGTTTTTCTCCTATATTTATTTCGATAAATAAATATCGATACGTATCATATATAAATTCGATTTAAATAACTATAGTAAAAATACAACAATCACAAAAAAGAATAAACTTTGTCTATATTTTGACAAAATTTACTCTTAATTGCCTTAATGAATTCTTTTAGATTCGATTTTATGAAGGCGTAAAAAAGTTTGAAAGCTCTGTAGGCAAGTGGAATCCCATAAGGTGGGTGATACAATAGTTGCTAGCAAACTTCTTTTTGTGCCTTTGACCAAGGATTCATAAAAATGAGGGTTCATAAAAATGAGATGCGATGAAAATTGAGTAAAACCCTTGAAGGGAAGGATTCACTCTATTGAAGGCGGAGTGCATCTTTTCCATGGATTGGATACTGCTTTATTGAGGGTTTGGCGGTATCTGTTGAGGGGAAGGATGCACTCTTTTGAGGGCTAGAGTGCATCCTCTTATAGATTGGATACTGCCTTTATGAGGGTTCGGCGGTATCTGTTGAGGGGAAGGATGCACTCTTTTTGAGGGCTAGGGTGCATCCTCTCATGGATTGGATACTGCCTTATGAGGGTTTGGCAGTTTCCGTTGAGGGGAAGGATGCACTCTTTTTGAGGGCTAGGGTGCATCCTCTTATGGATTGGATACTGCCTTATGAGGGTTTGGCGGTATCTGTTGAGGGGAAGGATGCACTCTTTTTGAGGGCTAGGGTGCATCCTCTTATGGATTGGATACTGCCTTATGAGGGTTTGGCGGTATCTGTTGAGGGGAAGGATGCACTCTTTTTGAGGGCTAGGGTGCATCCTCTTATGGATTGGATACTGCCTTATGAGGGTTTGGCGGTATCTGTTGAGGGGAAGGATGCACTCTTTTTGAGGGCTAGGGTGCATCCTCTTATGGATTGGATACTGCCTTATGAGGGTTT
>NZ_JBHIOR010000004.1:0-141919 GCF_042195605.1 Bartonella sp. AP88HLJMH
GAGCAAGATGCCGACATTGTTCTGTTCGTTTATCGTGAAGAATATTATCTCAAAAATGAAGAACCCAAAGAAAGCACTGCTGAGTATAACAAATGGCAAGAGGCAATGGAGCAAGCCAAGGGTAAAGCCGAGGTTATTATAGCAAAGCAACGCCATGGTCCGACAGGAATCGTTCCCCTTGCCTTTCAATCCGACTTTACATGCTTTAGTGATTTGGAAAAATAGGAGCAGAAAAATGCGTTAAAGAGAGCTTTAAATACCCTTTGAAAAGCATTTGAAGACCCTTTGAGAACCCCTTAAAAACTCTTTGAGAAAAAATAAATTGGTACAAAACCTAGTGTCAAAATATACAAAACCTGCTGGCAAGCTACACAAGCTACACACAAGCTACAATACAAAAACCACTGGCAAGCTACACACAATAAAAAAGCAATGGTAGCGGAGGAGGGATTTGAACCCCCGACACAAGGATTATGATTCCTCTGCTCTAACCTACTGAGCTACTCCGCCAAAATAAGCAATCATAATTGTCAATAATTACATCTTTTGCGGATATAAGGGGTAGAATAGTAAGATGTCAAGCGTCGTTTTTAAGCTTTTCTCTTGTCATTCTATTTTATCCTCGATATGTAAAAGTGTAATTTTCATATGATAAAGTAAGGTAAGGCATGAAAATGGTGCCACGTGTAGCGGTTTTAGGATGCGGTCATTGGGGTGAAAATCATATACGGACACTCCACTCTCTCGGGGCTTTAGCAGCAGTTTCTGATATTGATAATGATCGTGCTGCTAGTTTTGCAACACTGTATGGTGTAGAGGTTGTTACACCAGATGATCTTTTTACTCATCGAGATATTGATGCGCTGGTATTAGCGTTGCCGCCACAATTGCATACGCAAAATGTGCTCCGTGCTGTTAAAAATGGTAAAGATGTTTTGGTGGAAAAACCAATAGCCTTGAATGTTTCTGATGCTAAACGCCAAGTTCAGGAGGCTGAGGCCTATGAGCGAGTTTTTATGGTGGGCCATATTTTGCGTTTTCATCCAGCTTTTGAAAAAATGTGTGAATTGGTGAAAAACGGAGATGTGGGAGATGTGCGATATATTTATTCTCATAGATTAGGCTTTGGAAAATTTCACACACACAGTGATGCTTTATGGGATCTTGCCCCTCATGATCTTTCAATGATTTTGGCGTTGACAGGATGTGAACCTTCCGAAATTCGCGGTGAGGGGGCTGCTGTCGTTGATCAGATTTCTGATTTTTCTCATATTCATATGATTTTTCCAAATGGTGTGCGTAGTCATCTTTTTACTTCACGCTTGAGTTCTTATCGTGAGAGGCGTTTAACTGTTGTTGGAACAAAGGCTATACTCGTTTTTGATGATATGGAACCGTGGAGTCGTAAATTGGCAATGCACCATTTTGCCGTTTGGAAAGAAAATCAAGAGTGGGCTTTTAGCATGGATGAGCTGAATTATATTGATGTTTGTGAAGATTTGCCGCTTACTTGCGAATTACGGCATTTCCTTCATTGTATTGAAACGCGTCAATCACCTCGTACAAATGGTGATGATGCTATTGCGGTTTTACGGATTTTAACAGCTGCTGATGTCAATTATGATAGATAAAAGAGATAGGTAGCGTTTTTGCATTCTTGTGATGATCAATGGAGTTAATATGCAATTCATCGACCTTGGGGCGCAGCGTGCGCGTATTGAAGATAAAATTAATTCTGCAATTGCGCATGTAGTCGCTAGTGGTAAGTATATTTTGGGACCAAAAGTAACAGAATTTGAAGAGAAATTGGCAGAATATCTTGGCGTTAAACATGTGATTGCATGTGCTAATGGAACAGATGCTTTGAAGATGCCTCTTATGGCTAAAAATATTGGTCTAGGGGATGCTGTTTTTTGTCCTAGTTTTACATTTTCAGCAACGGCTGAAGTGGTTGCTTTGGTGGGGGCTGAACCTGTTTTTGTCGATGTTTTACCTGATACATTCAATATTGATGTTGAAAAACTTTCTCACGCTATCGAAATGGTAAAAAAAGAGGGACGTCTAAAGCCAAAGGCTATTATTGCCGTTGATTTATTTGGGCTTTCTGCTGACTATGTGCAAATTGCTCAAGTGGCTGCAAAGGAAAATCTTTTTGTAATTGAAGATGCTGCTCAATCTATGGGGGGGAGAAGCGATAATACTATGTGTGGTGCTTTTGGTGATGTGGCTGCTACAAGTTTTTATCCTGCAAAACCATTAGGATGTTATGGTGATGGAGGCGCTATGATGACCAATGATGATCATTTTGCAGAACTTTTACGCTCTATTTTGTTTCATGGTAAAGGTGAAACGCAATATGACAATGTACGTATTGGTATGAATTCGCGCCTAGATAGCATTCAGGCTGCAATTTTACTAGAAAAGTTTGCGATTTTTGAAGATGAAATGGAAAAGCGTGTAGAAATTGCTCAACGCTATTCCAATGGCTTAAGAGATATTGTTACAGTTCCAGAAATAGGAGAAAATATTCGTTCTGCTTATGCACAATATACGATTAAGGTAAAAGAACGGGATAAATTAAAAGATTTTTTACAAAAAAATTCTATCCCTACAATGATTTATTATAAAACTCCTTTACATCAACAGCCAGCTTATAAACACTTCCCTTATGTAAAAGATTCCCTTTCTGTTTCAGAGTCTTTAGGAGAGTGTGTTTTAAGTTTACCAATGCATCCTTACTTGACACAAACGGATCAGGATATGATTATCAAAAAAATAAGAGATTTTTATCACTCTTGAGAGCGTGTTTTTATCCTTAAAATTATGGTCAAAGCTCTATTGGTGATCCATCTTAGAAGGTATTTTTTGTTAGAGTGTGTGGCCAATATTTTGGTATTATTTCCTTTCTAGGACCTATGAAATGTTGTCCTTTAGAGCGGTGATATGATTAGAAAGTGAAGCTTCTAGACAAGAAGATATTTTTTAACAGAACGGTATGGGCTAAGAAACTTTGTCCTTTAGCTTAGCAAAAAAGTCACGTTTAGTAAAAAGGATTTGGGTTATGAAAGTTACAATGAACCTTTGTTGATTTTACTCTTCATTTAAGGTGTTTTAAAAGATAACTTATTTAACAGGGCTTTTGGAGAGAAAAGTTATTTTTTGGCGAATACGTGATGCTAGGTCATTTTTGCTTTTGGATTTTTGAATCAATGTGTTGATGGGTGATGTATTCCCCTCTTGTAGCGCTATTTGAGCTGCCAATGTTGCTGCAAGTTCTTTTGTTTCTTCTCGGAGTTCTTCTAGCAATTGGTGGTTAGCGGTCGTGTCCAGCTCATGAGTTTGGATTTTTTGTAAGCGTTGCTGATAGTGTGCGACTTTTTCACGCATCATTTGTCTTTCCTTTGGAAGTGTGTAGTGTGGCGATATTTTGTTTGATTGCTATCGCTTCTTTGGTGAGAGTATCTTTTGTGGGGAGGTATAGCCGATAAAATTGTTCTGTTACTTGGCTCAGTTGTATTTTTTGTTGGACATATTTTTTTTGCAAAAATTCGTACTTTTGTTGGTTGTTTGCTAATTCTACAGCATGTTGTGCACGAAGAAAATCGTGATTTGCTTCTATTTCCGCGAGTGATAATGGCATTTTCGCACAAACATCTTTATACGCAAAATGAACGGCTTTACGCCAAATAAAAGGAGATAAAAGCACCAGTAACCAAGAAGTGAAAGCAACTCCAAGTATAAAAAAAAGAAATGATTGAATAAGCATAATACCCCTTTTCAAATAAGAAACCGTTTAAAACGGATTCCATGTCGGTCTATGTGTTAATTTTAAATAGCCTATATTGATACCAAGGCGTGCGCCAACTCCTGTACGTATTGGGATTAACAAGGTATTATGGTATTTTAGGACATGAAAACCAACACCTGCAATTAAATAGGCCGAACCTGAAATACCACCATAGCGTCTCCATAAATTATTTATGCCATTAAGATTGTAAACTAAGATCATTAAACGGGAGCCTTGACCGCCAAAATCCCATCCTACTGAGGGACCTTGCCAAAAAACTTTATGTTGACCATAGCTTTTGGTAAAAACCATTCCTTCGCCATAGGTTAATCCAGCAAAAAAGGCACCAGAAGCTTCTTCTCCTAAAATATAGGCATTGGGATAACCGTATTTTGAAAAAATATTTTGAATTGCAACAGCCAGACCACTGGCTGTTTTTCCAAAAAAAATATGACCAGAATCAATAATTTCTTGGAGTGAATAATGAGGTTCGTTTTGCTCTATTGGTTTTAGTCGAGCTTGTGTAGTGTTTATGGTGATGAATAAAAGGAAGATTAAAGATATAATATTTTTGTACCAGTATTTGAGCAGAGAGAGAGCCATGGAGTTTTCTCCTTTTATTAGTGATAAACAAAAAGATAATATTAGAAATTTCATTCTATTCAAATAAAAAATAAGATATAAGGTTATTTAAATTCTTGAATTTATTTCTGAATTTTTTAGCATGATTGTTAATGTTTCCTATTATGCATCAGATGTTAAGAGTTTTTCTTTAAAATAAAGTTTGTTTTTTTGAATCTAGGAGTTTTCAATCATTATGACGTTAGATATTTCTTTGAAACCTATGGATCTTGCTGCTTTGCTTTGTAGTCGTATTTGCCATGATTTGATTTCACCTGTGGGGGCTATTCAAAATGCAATGGAGCTTTATGATGAAGGAGGAGCTGAAGAAGATGCTTTACAATTGGTGCGTTTATCTGTTGCGAGTGCTGCTGCACGTCTACAATTTGCGCGATTGGCTTTTGGTTTTGCTGGTGCAAGTGGAGGACAAATAGATACACGGACTGCAGAGCAGGTTGCTCAACAATATATGAAAGAAGAAAAAGCAACTTTAAAATGGCAAGCTTCTTCTTTATTGTTAGAAAAAGATGAAGTTAAACTTTTGCTTAATTTATTATTGATTGCAAACGCAACAGTTTCTCGTGGTGGTGAAATTGTTGTTATGATTTTGCAAGAAGAAAATAAACGTTCTTTTCGATTTGAGGTTTTCGGTAGAACTCTCCGTATACCTCCTCATTTTCTTGCGTTATTTCGTGGAGAAGTTCAAGAAGAGCTTATTGATGCACATGTCATCCAATTTTATTACACAATGTTACTTGCTCAGATGACAGAGATGAAAATAAATATTGATAAAAGTGATGGTTGTATTGTTTTAGAAAGTGTAAAAAAGCTTTGAATAAGAGAGAAGCGCTTAAGCTGTGTTGGGAAAAGTGGCTTCGATTGAACTTATGAGCGATAAGGTTATATGTGTAAATTGGGTGTGGTTACTTCTTAAGCTTTAAGCGCTTTCTATATGAGATTTTTAGTGTGCGAGTTCTCTACTTTTAACAGAGAAAAGATCTCGGGAAAAAATCTCGGCCCGCTACGCTCCGAGATTTTACAATGTGCATGTTCACTGCTTAAGCGGTTTTTCGTACGTTCTCTTCAACTGGATCACGTAATACATAACCACGTCCCCAAACTGTATCAATGTAATTTACACTGGAAGAGACTGCTTCCAATTTTTTCCGCAATTTACAAATAAAAACATCGATAATCTTTAGTTCTGGTTCATCCATTCCACCATAGAGATGATTGAGAAACATTTCCTTGGTAAGGGTGGTACCTTTGCGTAAAGAGAGAAGCTCTAACATTTGGTATTCTTTACCGGTTAAGTGAACAGGGCGCCCTGCAACTTCGACAGTTTTTGTGTCAAGGTTAACGGTGAGATCTCCGGTAACAATAACCGATTGTGCATGTCCTTTTGAACGACGAACAACTGCATGGATACGTGCAATGAGCTCATCCTTATGAAAAGGCTTCGTCATATAGTCGTCTGCTCCAAAGCCAAAACCACGAACCTTGTCTTCAATGGCATTCATACCAGAAAGGATTAGGACAGGAGTTTTTATTTTTGCCAACCTTAGAGTCCGCAAGACATCATACCCTGACATGTCAGGCAAATTCAGATCAAGCAAAATGATATCATAATCATAGAGTTTTCCTAAATCGATACCTTCTTCACCCAGATCAGTGATATAAACATTAAAGTTAGCCGACTTTAACATCAACTCAATGCTTTGAGTAACTGCTCTATCATCTTCAATTAATAATACGCGCATTTTAGATCCCTCACTTTGCTCCTTCACGAATCATAAGGAGCATTTCTATTTTATATCAGTTAGCAAAACCACTGTTATAAAAACAATTCATTAAATCAAACACTTATAACAAAGCGTTTATGAACATTTCAGTAGTACGCGTAACAATCACTACTAAATTCCCCACTATCCATGATAGTGGTTAACAAAATATTTTTATTTTTGAAAGAGGCTACAAAATTATTTTAGAAAAATCCTATATTTTTTAACATAATAAAAAAGGAGGGCTTTTTCTATAAACTTTAACTTAAAAAAATTTGTAAAAGAGCTTTATAAATTACTTTTTTACAATTTCAGTGTTTATTTACTGAGCTTTAAACCTCTTCAGTTTATAATGGGGGAAAAGTTAAAGAAATAGTTATTGCTCTTTAAAGCAGATTGTATTTTCAGATGCTTTAATGCAAGGCAAAAATTATTATAATTTCAAGTTAATAGACTGTTTTTGTCGGATAGATATATAACTAAGAGATATTTATTGGGTGTGAATGCGAGTTTTGAGTTGGCGCAATCAAGGAGTAGTGAGTATGAAGCCACGAGAAAATATGGTGCGATTGAGGATGTTTCAAGTGCGTGGAAAGCGCCGTGAAATTGCACAGCTTGAGATGATGATCGCAGAATTTGAACGAATGGTGTTAGAGTTGGAAGCACAGATTACTCATGAAGAACGTAAATCTGGAAACAATGATGTTCACCATTTTGCTTATTCTGCTTTTGCGCGTGCAGCGCGGCAAAGACGTGATAATCTGATCAATTCAATTCGTGATTTAGAACTTCAAAAAACAAATGCTGAAATTGCTCTCCATGAAGCTAATACAGAGCTGCAACGTGCACAGCTTTTGGAAGCACGAGAAAAGAAGATTGCTGCGGATGATAAGGATATTTTGATTCAATCTAATTCAATGGTTGGCTAATTTAATGGCTGGATGATAAAAGCAATTATTGAAAAATCCATTCTTTCAGGTTTATCTTTTGGATATAGTATAAAACAGCCAAACTTTTATCAAGTTTGGCTGTTTTATAGATTGCTTTATGTTATTAATCAATGGCAACTTAATGCCTGTAGTGTTGAATCTTGGTCGTTCGTAATCCCGCTAAACCGTGTTCATCGATTAAACTTTGCCATGAAAGAAATTCTTCTACAGTCAAAGTATAACGGTGGCACGCTTCGTCAAGACTTAACAATCCACCTCTGACAGCCGCAACAACTTCAGCTTTGCGACGAATCACCCAGCGCCGTGTTGTTTGCGGCGGTAGGTCGGCAATTGTAAGCGGACTTCCATCTGGCCCAATAACATATTTCATTTGTGTTTTTATCAAGTTGCTCATTCGTATCCTCTACCTTTAGTCAAGGACTTGATTCGTTTATAGAGCATGAAATTTAAAAAAGAGCTAAAAGCGCTGAAAGAAAAAATTAATAAAGTGATTGGGTATGTAAAAAGAAGCTCAAGTTGAAGTGTGTAGAAGAGATTCTTGCAATATTTTACCGGATTTTTCAAAAGAGAAAAAAGGTTTTCTCCTAAACGATTACCATTATGCCTTATTTCCATCATTCTTTTTTTGTTTGCAGCAGCTTTTAAGAAAGTAATGCCTATGGTTGTGGAAAGGATAAAAAAATAATATAAAGACAATTAATCGTGTAAAAGTGCTAAAGAGCGTGCATCAGAATGTCAACATATGGCTAGCCATTAAACAGAGCATTAAATAGAGAATGAATACATGTTTTTAAACAGTCTTGATTTACCAGGACAACCTGAGGATTCTCGCATTGTTGTTGCAATGTCGGGGGGGGTTGATTCATCGGTTGTTGCAGGTCTTTTGAAAAAGGAAGGGTATAATGTTATTGGCATTACGTTGCAGCTTTATGATCATGGGGAAGCAACGCATCGGGTGGGGGCGTGTTGCGCAGGACAAGATATTGAGGATGCACGCCGCGTTGCAGAAACATTAGGAATACCGCATTATGTTCTTGATTATGAAAAGCGCTTTCGCGAAGCTGTTATTGATCCTTTTGCAGAAAGTTATGCTCATGGAGAGACCCCAGTACCATGTATTGCATGTAATCAAACGGTTAAGTTTGCTGATTTATTAGCAACGGCACGCGAATTGGGGGCGGATGCTTTGGCTACGGGACATTATATTCGTTCGCGTTCCAACGGAGCGCATCGAGCACTCTTTCGTCCTCTCGATAATGATCGTGATCAGAGTTATTTTCTCTTTGCAACGACACAAGAACAGATTGATTATTTGCGTTTTCCACTTGGTGACCTTCCAAAAGCCCGCGTTCGTGAAATGGCAGCAGAAATGGGCTTTGTGGTTGCCAATAAGCATGATAGTCAGGATATTTGTTTTGTTCCACAAGGAAAATATTCAGATGTTATCGCAAAACTGCGTCCAGAAGCAGCTAATCCTGGCGTTATTGTCCATATTGATGGAAAGATTTTAGGTAAACATTCGGGAATTGTTAATTATACGGTTGGTCAACGTCGTGGTATTGGGGTGTCAACGGGTGAAGCGCTTTATGTGGTTTATCTCGATGTGGAAAATGCACGTGTTATTGTTGGACCGCGTGAAATGTTAGAAACGCATAAGCTTTTTTTACGTGATGTGAATTGGCTTGGTGATGAGTCGTTAGATAATTTCCCTTCTCAAGGTATTGAGGTGGCTGTAAAGGTACGTTCAACGCGTCCTCCTCACCTTGCGCGCTTACATTATAAAGAAGGTATTTTTTCCGTTGATTTATTGGAATGTGAAAATGGTGTGGCACCAGGGCAAGCTTGCGTTCTTTATGATGGAAATGGTCATGAGGCGCGTATTCTTGGGGGAGGATTTGTAACACATTCAGAACGTGCAGCTGATACTGAAATGATGTTGAAGCGCGTTTTATGCAATCTCGAAACAAAAGATCCTGTTTCCTCAGAACTAAAAACAACAGCTTTATAAAGCATAGTAAATTGATTTATAATGATATTTTTTAATCTTAAACTTGAATGAGAGACTTCCGGAAGATTTTCTCATTGAAAGTTTGTTTTATGATTGAATCCATCAAAATTATATCTTCTGCACGTCATAAGCGGGGTTAGGGTGTGGAAAGTGATGATAAAGAAAATGTAAAAATGTTTTTTATCAATGCTTTCAAAGGCTAGGGAACGGCAATATTATTGGAGACTGGTAGATAACATACAACATTGGGTATGTTCTATAACTTGAAGTGTTATCATCTTTAGTGGTCAAAGTTGGTAAAATGAGCAAGTGCAATACCTGAGGCTGTGGCAACATTAAGGCTGTCAAAACCGTCAGTCATGGGAATACGTAAGGTGTTTGATTGTTGTAGTATGTGGAGTGGTAAGCCATCGCCTTCTGTTCCAAAAATAAGTGCTATTCTTTTGCTTTTGTTGGCTTGTTTGAGAGTGTGTGAGGCAGAAGGGGAGAGTGCATAAAGATGAAAGTTTTCATCGTTTAGAGCAGCTATAATGTCATCTATATCAGCGTTTTGCGTATAGGGTACTTTTAAAGCAGCGCCGGCAGACACTCTTATTGATTTGCGATAAAGTGGGTCGCATGAGGTTTTGTCGACAATAATGCCATTACTGGCAAAGGCTGCTGCATTACGAAAAATTGATCCCATATTATCGTGATTCGAGATACCACATAAAATAAGAATCAAAGCTTTTTCTGGAAGATGTTGTAAAAAACTTTGTAAAGATGGCAGTATTTTGCGTTTACCAATACCCAGAACACCACGATGAACATGGAAGCCGGTGATATTATCCATAACTTTTTGTGGAACGCAATAAATGGGACATAGGGGCTGTGTTTTTTCTAAAAGCGGGAGAAGTCCAGAGAGACGGTTTGCTACGATGAGCAGTGAGATGGCAGAAAACTCTTTTGAGTGTAGTAATGCGGACAATGTTACTTTGCCTTCAGCAATAAATTGATGTTGCCGTCCAACAAGATCTTTTTCACGGATATTATGATAGGCTTTTAGGCGTGAATCATCTGTTTCATTGATTGTTATGATATTCAAATGCATGCGAGATTTTTAGTGCTTTTCTCTTATGATTTCCAGATGTTAGAATTTGTTTTATTTAAAAAGAAGAGATAAAAAAATATTTTTTAAAACTTATGGTAGAATTTATGTTGACAATATACAACCATAGGTATAATGTAAAAATACTGATACGGAATCATATATTTTTCTTGTATCGGGTGCAGTGTCTTGGGTCCCCGCTATTTCCCAAGTTCTGTATGCCCTTAATTTCTAAGGGAAAAGAATCTGGGTCCCCAATGCCCAGATTCTTTTTTTTGAGGGTAATCATTGTTCTTCTTTTTATATCTAAATTTTTAGTAAATCATATTTTAAAATCCTATTGACCTGTAAGATTACCGTAGAGCGCTAAGATATTTTTTCTAAGGTGCAAAGATGGCTTATAGATGGGTTATAATGCACATCATAAGACTGAAAAATAATGCATGATCATGATAGATTTGAGCAAAAACAAGTTTTTCGTTTATGAGAAGTGAGATGGCTTTAAGTTATTCAGAAAACGATTAATAATGAAGGTTATGTGTTTGATTGCTCTTGGGAAAACTCTTCTTTCTATTATTTTCTCTCTTCTTTATTTATTGGTGCTGTTCGTGTAACTGAGCAGTTTTTACGATAATAATGGTGAGCTGAGGCGTTTATTGTATGATGAAGCTTCTGTAATATTGAGGAAAGATCGTCGTTATGCCAAAAGTATAATGATATGGTTGAAAATATTAATTCCCTATTTCGTGAAGAAAAGGATGAGGTTCATGGATGTAAAAATCAATATACAAAGCTTAACTTTATACTCTATTTTTATTGCGTGTATTGTTTTTGCTTTGAAATATTGGGCATATCACATCACAGGTTCGGTTGCACTTTATTCTGATGCATTGGAATCAATCGTTAATATTCTTGCGTCATTAGCAGCATGGTGGGCTGTTAAAGTGAGTATGAAGCCAGCAGATCATGATCATCCCTTTGGGCATCATAAAGCGGAATATTTTTCCGCAATTCTTGAAGGGGTACTCATTATTATTGCGGCAATTGTTATTTTAAGAGAAGCATGGATAGCTCTTTCTACCGTTAAATTGTTGCAGAAGCCTGGAATATGGCTTGCTATTCATCTTATTGCAACTGTCATAAACTGTATGTGGGGAATGGTTCTTATTGGGCAGGGAAAACTCCATCGCTCACCGGCTCTTAAAGCTGATGGAGTACATTTTATAACTGATGTTTTTACGTCGCTTGCAATTTTAATTGGTTTGATTGCTGGTTTTGTCGGAGGATGGGGAGCTTTAGATCCAATTTTAGCGATAATCGTTGCCGTTAATATTCTCTTACAGGGCTGGAAGGTGATTAGAAGTGCTGTTCAGGGATTAATGGATGTTGGCGTTGAATTGAATGAAAGCATGCGGATTCGGGAGCTGATTTCTGCAAATGCATCGGGTGCGCTTGAGGTCCATGATTTGCGGACGCGTGTTGCTGGGAGGGTTACTTTTATAGAGTTTCATTTGGTTGTGCCTGCTATAATGCAGGTAGGAGAAGCACATAAAATTTGTGATAAAATCGAAGCTGTTCTTCAAAAAGAATTTGATAATGTGCGTATTTCTATTCATGTCGAGCCTGAAGATGAGGCAAAATTGCCTCCTGGTACAACGGTGATCCCTTTTATATAAAAAGATTTTTTCGAATTGTTTGTTATGTTATAAGGGCTGTTTTTTATGATGGAGCGATTCATACCTCTCGAAAATACGATGATGCTCTTTTGTTGATTTTATTTTTGCATCAATCAAGTATACAAGGTTAAACAGAGTATTTAAGGCAAGATTTATTCTATTTCGTTAAAACACTGTCATTTAAGGTGTGGTGAGATAAGGCATATAAAATTTGATCTATTAAGTGTTTTTAGAGTATGAAGTAAATATTCAAAATAGGACTTACCGCTGTATTCTTTTGTAAGTGAATCTCATGAAATGATTAGCAGCTTAAATCCATTTAAGAAAACGGATTGTTTACAGACTGTTGGGAGTAGATGTTTCGTCTCTTAGGGCGAAGAGGAGTGAAGCCTTCGTAATAAGTTTAATGAGATTTAATTATAAATTTTATATAAAAGTTATGAATAGGGTTTTAAATTTTGTGATCATAGATTAATCATCATTATTGTTGCTAATAAATGTATTGTTTTATCGATACAATGGATTCTGTTTAGAGTGTTCTTTATTGCATGAAGGATGGGGACTCATTAAAGAATGAAAAAAAATAATGCTCATGTCTCTACTCTTTGAAGGATATTATTGTCGTTGCTGTAGAAAATCGCAAAGCTGAACTAAAGAATGATGCTAAAGATAGAAACTGGTTTTAATTGATGCTTTCATATTTTCATTCCAATCTGGCATCAAAATTTTACAAGGACTCGTACAGTATTGGTGCATCCTAATCATAAATATGCTTCTACATTAAAGCTATTTTAATTGATAGACAATAACAAAAAGCAAAGACTTTATAAGGAAAACAATGCTATAAAGTCAAAAATTTATATGCAATAAATTAGAGAGAGGTAGATTGAATTTTTATAAAATACTTTATGAAACAACACCAAACATATCTGGCTTTACTTTTACTTATTTTTACAAACGTTCGTTTGTGTTTTTTGCGTTATATTCGTAAAGATCAGATTAGCGGTAATCTAAAGATAACTCTTGGTTGAGAATATGAAAGGAAAGCGTGATACTATAATAGAGTCTTTTCTGTCTTTAATCTTTCAACCAGTAAAAGTGATTACAAATCCGTGATTTCTCCAAAAATGATTTTGTCATACCTATAAACAAAGTTAGATCAAAACGACTTTTTTCTCTTAAAACTGTAAACAAATATATTATATCCGTATAGCTTGAACGAAGTTAGATGTTTACCTGAATAACGACAGTATATATTTTAAGAATAGAGAAGATATTTCATATCGCTATGATGTTATTCAAGAGCTCTTAAAACAATGATTCCTGGTGTTTTTTCAACATAATTCATAAAAGGAGAATCAACGACTTTTTCGTTTTCTTTTCGTGAAGAAGCATTTCTTAACATTGGCCCTTTATCTGTCATGATAAAGAAGCCCACATGTGTTACATCCAATCCAGCAAGTTTCGTATAAATACCAATGAAATCACCAGACTGTAAACGACCTATAACCTCCTCATTAATAAAGTTACTTGGAATATACGTTATCGTGCGTTTCACAACTGGCAACCCTGGTAGATAGCTTTCACCATCAGCTTTTTTGTTGAGATATTTTTCTATTTTTATCGCATGGGGACTTATTTCAGCGGTAATATCAGTGGCGAGTTTATATTCTCTATAAGCCCAATCTGTAAAAAAATGTTTCCGATTTAAAAAATGAACATTACCGTTAATATAACGTGTTTTTATGACGTTATTTATGAATTCTGTTTGGGATGTTGATTTGCGCAATGCTTCAACATAATCCAGATAAGTGAAGCAATCTAAGCCTCTAAAGTCAATAATCAGTTTTTCTGGTGTATTTTCTGAGCCATGTAACATATTTGCTTGGTAAGGTGTCCCTAAAAAAGCTTCAGAAAGAAAGTCAATTAGTGCCCCTTTTTCCTGATAATTTGTTTCTGAACGTTTTTTGAGAAGAGTATTTAATTTATTTAGAGTATAGGGATCTAGGTTTACGTTGGTTGTTTGTTGTGTTTTTATTTTATTTTCTAAAATACTCTCTTGTGAATCAGAATCCTGAACATCACATCCTGTTACCAACATTAATATGAGAATTAATAGGGATATTTTTCGCATTTTATACACCATTTTTGAATTAAAAATTCATGACGAACTATTTCTAAAAGTGCTATTTTTTTAAATGCTTATCATGTTCATCTTTAGATTTAATGCTAGCATATAATCATTAAGAGTATCAATGAATATAAAGATAAAATAAGGTTCCACAAATTGCAAACGATATGAATCTTTTCTAAGATTATAGAATTAAAGGATTTTTCTCTATAATATACTTATTTTTTAATCAAAATTATTGTCAAATAAATATTTTTAAAAATATGATGAGCTTTTTACGTTGTTAAGCTATTCTGGTGTTGCTGCTTTAACTTTATAGCATATTCTGAGGGTAAGAAAATTTTTTAAGAGCTTATCTTTTAAAAGGTTTCAATTACTATAGTATATCTAACGTATCCAATGGAATTGAGATTCCTGAAAACGGTGGTATGAGAGGGGAAAATGATGTCTGATAAAATTCATCGTAATGTCTCTAAAACTATTGGAAATACTCTGTGTTTCATGAAATTTTGTTCATGAGTTTGTCGCACAAATATTTTGTTCGTATAATGCAAAAAAATTTTTATTCTTTGACAATGAGATAGCAACTAAAGATACACCAATTAAAACGTAATTTTATAGTTTTATCTTGACTCTTACTTAAATTTTTACTTTGTTATTATTTTGTATGTGAAAAGTATACAGTATAGAATACTTTTAAAAGGAAAAGGGAGTTAAAAGAGAGCGGGGGAGTCATTGTATGCGTAAAATAGTGTGTATGTTATGCAAGACCAAATGCTCAATCCGAAATTTGCTCAGCGTGGGCTCATTTTAGTGTTCATCACTTTATTGTTAGATATTCTTTGTATTGCGATCATTTGTCCTGTTTTGCCTGAGTATTTTTCTCAATTAACTGGAAAAGAGGTCAGTACATCTTTTGTAGAAAGAGGAAAATTACTTGCAGCTTATTCAGTGATGCAGTTTTTGTTTGCTCCTGTTATTGGCAATCTCTCTGATCGTTATGGTCGTCGTCCTATTTTGCTTCTCTCTATTATCTGCTTTGCTCTTGATAATCTCATATGTGCTATAGCATGGAGCTATTCTATGTTATTTATCGGACGTCTTTTGTCAGGGATAAGTGGCGCTAGTTTTGCAACTTGTACAGCTTATCTTGCGGATATATCCGATGATAAAACCCGTACACGCAATTTTGGTCTGTTAGGCATTGCATCCGCATTGGGGTTTATTTTAGGATCGTTTATTGGTGGTTTTTTAGGTCAGTTTGGTCCGCGTATTCCGTTTTATTTTGCTGTTGGTTTTTCACTCATTAATTTTATTTTTTCTTGGGTTATGCTTCCAGAAACCCTTTCTTTATGGAATAGGCGCTTTTTTGATATTAAGCGGGCAAATCCCTTAGGTGCTTTTTGGCATCTGAAACAATACCCGATGGTTCTTTGGGTGTTATTGGTCTTTTTTCTTTATTGGTTTGCGGAATCTGTATGGTTAAGCATTTGGGCTTTCATTGCAAAAGAACGCTATGATTGGAGTTCTTTTTCTATTGGACTCTCCTATAGTGTTTTTGGGATAGGCCAATTTATTGTAGTCGCTCTCATTTTGCCTTATTTTTCTAAACGATGGAGTGATTGGCATATTGTTATAGTGGGGCTTTTGTTTGCCTCCGTTGCTATGCTGGGCTATACATTCGCGACGCAGGGGTGGATGGTTTATATGGTTTGTGCGTGTACAATGCTTGAATATCTTGTTCATGCACCTATACGTGCGATTGCTTCAGCGCAGGTACCGACAAATGTCCAAGGAGAACTGCAAGGAGCGATGACATCTGTTATTTCGTTGAGTTTAACATTTGGTTCTGTTTTTTATGTGTTTCTTTTTGAATGTTTTACAGATAAAAATGCACTGTTTTATTTTTCTGGTGCTCCTTTTGTTGGAGGCTTTTTTCTTCTTGTCGTTGCGACAGTTATTTTTGCCTTGCGGGTACGTTAATTTGTTGAGAGGGGCTGGTACGTACTATTTTGCTAAAGAATGCACAAGATAAACAAAATGTATCATTTTATAGGCAGAAAGTTTTTGTGATATTTGTTTCACAAAGTGTTGTATAAAATATCGATATATCCTTCTCATTTAGTAAAAATAATTTTTTTATTTTGTGATATTGTTTGTAGAGGGGGAGTCCGTATTTTTTCTATTGCTTGCAAATTAATATCCAGTGCTAATGCAGCAACATATTGAAAACAAAGATTAAAACGTATCTGAGTTAGATGTATCAGTATTGTATGAACAATTCCAAATTTTATATGGCAAATTGGAAGTAAAATATTGCTTATATTTGTTGGCATCACTTCTGGAATCGAAAGAAAACCTCATTTTGGAAGAATATAAAGTTGTAAAATTGAAAAGATGTTTTCTGTTTTGCTATTACTTTTTTATTCGGCTTTACAGTTTTCAAAACCATCTACGGCAATATCTTTTAAAAAGTAGAGATTTGTTGCATTGTCTCACACTTTAATTTTTTTTTTATTCTTTAGGAGGAGTTATGCTTCTCATGCACAATAGAATTCTTAAAATTGTATTGTGAATCAAATGCTTATTTGAAGTTTAGACACTTTACTCTTTTTAAAAATAGTTTTTATCGATACACTTACCTTGCTTGGGGGGAGAAGCCAATGATTTTGATGGATACGACCTTAAGAGAAGAGGAGGGAGAAAAATTTAAGTTATTCAGTGCGCTCTTTTTAGTTTTAGAATGATCAATAAGAATATTTATTCAATAAGTTGTAGGTATAAAAATAATATAATTGTGCGTAGGAAGATGATATAATTTAAAGGAGAGAAGTTAAAAGGTGAGGCTTTTTATTTTAAGATATTTTTTTATAATTCATAATGAGATCACTAAAATGCTGAAAGAGGTAGTGGCTATCTTGTGGTCCAGGAGAAGCTTCGGGGTGATATTGAACAGAAAAAACAGGTTTTCCAATGATTCGAATACCACAGTTTGAACCATCAAAGAGAGAAATATGTGTTTCTTGAACATGTTGTGGTAAAGAGGAAGAATCTACGGCAAAACCGTGATTCATCGATACAATCTCAACTTTTCCAGTGTTAAGGTCTTTAACTGGGTGGTTGGCACCATGATGTCCTTGGTGCATTTTCACGGTCTTTGCACCAACCGTAAGAGCGAGAAGTTGATGACCAAGACATATTCCAAAAATTGGTAAATTATGATCAATTAATGTTTTGATTGTTGGAATGGCATATTGAGCCGTAGCTGCGGGGTCTCCTGGTCCATTAGAAAGAAAAACGCCATCAGGGTTCATTGCCAGAATTTCTTTTACAGTTGTGTGAGCAGGCACAACAGTAATGCGTGCTTTTTGTGTTGCCATAAGGCGAAGAATATTACGTTTAATACCGTAGTCAATTGCAATGATATGAAGATTGTGCACATTGTTTGTACCGTATCCTTTATTCCAACTCCATGGTTTTTCATTCCATTGCATTGATGATTGAGATGTCACGTCTTTCGTAAGGTCAAGATTGACGAGACCTTGCCATTTTTGCGCACGTTTCTTTAAAGAAGGAATATCAAAGTTTCCATTAGCATCGTGTGCAATGACAGCATTTTGTGCACCTTTTTCACGAATAAGAATTGTGAGTGCACGTGTATCAATACCACAAAGTGCAATAATTTTACGCGTTTTAAGCCATTGATGAAGATTTTCATTGGATCGATAATTTGAGGGATGTGTAATGTCTGCTTTGAAAATAGCGCCAACAGCACCATGACAATTGAGAGGAGAGAGATCTTCAATATCTTCGCTATTTGCCCCTACATTTCCTATATGAGGAAAAGTAAAATTAACGATTTGTTGTGTGTATGACGGGTCTGTGAGGATTTCTTCATAGCCTGTGATGGCGGTGTTAAAACACACTTCAGCTTCAGCGATACCTGTAGCACCTGCTCCTTTGCCTTCAATAACGGTTCCATCTGCTAAGACTAAGAGGGCTGTCGGTTTTTTGATACTCCAAGGGTGGCTGGGTGAAGTCGCTTGTATCATAGTATGTATCCACAATTTATTCTCTGAAAGGTATAATGATCAACTTTACACAAAAATCATACCTTTAGCAGATGCTGTGTATATTATTCTGGTAACGTTTCGCTTGAAATAGGCAGTATAAGTACATTCCATGAAGAGGTAAAGTCTTGTTTTAGCTTTTCGAAGATCGAGTCCTTAATTATTTTTTTATTCTCCATTGCAAGATGGATAAAGATTGGTTAAAAGGCATCTTCTTCTTGAACAAAAATTGGATAAATTTATGTTGCGTAACCAGATTGATGGGGCTCTTAGGGCTGCTTTGAAAGCGCAAGATAGTGCGCGTCTTGCTACACTTCGTTTAATGAATGCTGCAGTTAGGGATCGTGATATTCTTTATTATGATGAAGGGAAGCTAGAAGTGGATGATCAGCAGATACAGTCTGTTTTCACTAAAATGCTTCAACAGCGTGAAGAATTGATGCGAGCCTATAAAGAGTCTGGTTGCTTGGAATTGGCAGAGAGAGGACAAGCAGAAATAGAAGTTATTCGTGAATTTCTTCCCTATCAACTTAAGGAGATGGAAGTAGAACAGGTTCTTTGTGAAGCTTTGGCACAAACAAAGGCAGAAAAATTACGCGATATCGGTAAGGTGATGGCATGGCTTAAGGAACGGTATGCGGGGCAAATGAATTTTTCTAAAGTGTGCAATAGTCTTCGTAAGAAATTGCAATAGATCTTGTTAATTCAAGGGGGGTGGAAAATGTTTTTTATTGTGCGTCGCCTTTGTAAATCAGTAGGATGTTGATAAATGTCATTTATCTTGTACATACATACTATTATCAAAAAAATAACTTTTTGATATCAACTAAACTTTTTGGGCTCTCATAGAGCAATGAAATATCTTTTATGTATTATATTTTTCTGTTCTTCAAAGCTGTTAGACCATTAAAAAACAAAAAGATTATAGAGTTTTTACTTTTTTAAAAAGATCTATTGTCAGCACTGTTAAAAATTTTAAAACAGAATGATTAAGTTAATTGATACAGATTTCCAATTTTGGGGAGTGTATTATTGTCTTTTTTGCTGTTTCAAAGCATTTGTTTGATAAAGAGTTACCGTATTTTAGAGTAGTGATTATTCAGCAAGAAATTTAAATATAGATGGTTTTATCAATATGGTGTGTATCTTTTTAATTCAAGTGCTGGTTTTAATGATAAGAAAATCAGAATTTTAGAACGTTTTTTCTAGGGAAGAGATTTTTTAAGCTGAGTTGATGAAATAAAAGGATATTTTGAAAAGAAATCTTTGTTTTTAATGTGTTCTTGAGATAATTTTGAAATTCTTTTCTCTGATTAAATCCCTTATAAGCTATATGAAATCTATAAGTTATGCAGAATAAAATGAGTAACCTCTATTTGTGGGGATACAGTGGTGAATCTGTTAAAAATAGTTCAGTTAGCAACAATGGCTTACCCGTTAACCGCAAACGGGAACGGCGTGCCCATAGCGCACCTTGTTGACCAATATGAATGTAATCGCGGGTTAATTTGTCATTGTTAAATAAATAATGTCCTAGAGGTACAGTTCCCAAATGCATCAAGGCTTGATTGTGTAGGAGGGTTTCTTGTGGAATTACAGTGCGTCCAAGGAGCCAAGGTTTATTATCTCCCATTAATATGACTTCGCGTAGCCAATAACGCGCATTTTCGGGGAGATGCTCTGCTTCTTCTGTTAATTTATCTCGCGTAATAAAACATTCGCGTTGTGGTTGAACTTGGAGGCAGGTACAATATTTCTTTAATCGAAGCGTCATTGAGCCCGATTCCATGAGCCAATCGCGAACATTTTCTGGTATTGGAGGATTTTGATCAGAGAACCACTTTAGAGGTGGTAAGATGGAATCTTCAAGATCAGACATCGCTTTACTCCACAGCTAAAGTCTTATTCCATATGTTATGTTGGGTTAAATAGATAGCTCTATTGTAATACAAGGAGTATAAAAGCAGCAAGATTTTAACAGGAAGATATCAAAGGGAAAATCGAAAGCAAAGGTCTTTAAAAGAAGATATGCAGGAAGTATATATTATAGGATTTTTTCATTTAAAAAAGCAAAATAAAGTATTATGTTTTGTTCAAAGCGCTTTCACAATGCATTACGGAAATTTCTTTATCGCATGAGAGCAATGGGAAAAATGTTTCGTGCTTTAAAATTCGTTTGTAACGCATATAAAGAAGAGCTAAAAATTCATCTATGCAAGATGATATAAAGAGGAAATTTTAAGAGGAACAAAACTTTATTTTATACTTTAGAAAGAGAAGAGATATTCAAATCTTTTGAATTGAGATGTAAAGGAGATCGTATTCTTTATAATAAATAAGTTTATAGTAATGCATATATTTTTGAAAACTTTAAAATACATTATATTGTTAAAATTGTTAAAAATTACTTCACATAACATAATTTGTAGTAATTCTATAATAAAGTTACATTAATATTATTTCATATTTATTTTATATACTATTTTCTTTCATAGATTAGAAAAAATTCTTTATCATTTTGTTCTTACCGTCTCTCTTTATTTATTAAGATGCAAAAAAGCTCTTCGAGTTTTCTTGGTAAAAGGGTATTGTTGATAGAGTGTAAGCTATTAAGCATTATACGGTAGAATTTTTAATCATCGTTAGTGATTTTTGTAACCTTATGGGTTGTTATTACAGTGAGATAAGCTGGATTTGCGCACGTGGTACAAAAATAATTCGTATTTCGTTAAAATAACGCAACATATCTCTCCTGATATGCGTAAGTTTATATAGGTATGAAATGGTGCGTTATAAAGTTCTTTACTGCATTTGGTTTTATAATACGATGATGGTGTATGCCTAAAATCGCAGCTTAAGCATCTCACCATCATATCAAAATTGGTAACAACAAGTTACAGGGGAATATTTTAAACTCTGCTCGTTGTTTCCTAGTTTTGTATTGAATCCCAAAAGGTGTAAAAAATAAATACTCTATGATCGAATTTTTTGTCCTATCCATATAAGAATACAGGCTCCTATAAAACCTGAAATAAGATAGCCAAGCCAACCAGCAAAACTTACACCTAAAAGACTAAAAAGAAAGCTTGCTAGCGCAGCGCCAATAATCCCTAAGATAATATTTAACAATATTCCTGTTTGGCTTTTCATAATATACTGTGCAGCCCAACCTGCAATCCCGCCGATAATAATAGCTGCAATCCAACCTATGTTTGCATTTTCCATGATACCCTCCTTTGCCTGAATTTAAATTGTAACTAGAGTAAACTTTGTAAAAATCAAGGTTTATTCCTTTTTTACCCAGTGGAAAGGATATTGCTTTTAGAGATTTTACTTATTACTTTCCTTTATATTAAAATAATAGTCACATTTGTATCATAATAATACTTAATAAGTATAAATATATAATACATTTTAATTTATAAACAAATTAATTAATTTAGAAATACGAATAAAATAAGAAAATATTAGTGAAAATGTTTTAAGAACTCATAAAGTGTATTTATAAGCTTTTTAAAGCTCTCTCTTAAATTGAAAAAAACAACTGTGATTAAAGCAATAAGTAAAATGGATATTTAAAAGTTTTGAGCTTGCCAATTGATATCAATGATGTTTGAAATTAAAACTGCTTTGTTGACACGTTATAGCGTGGCTGTATAGGTTTAACCTCTACAGATCTTGATATAAATATTGCATTTTTGTGGGGTTTTGTATTCCTTATAGAGTATTTCTGTTTTGCTGCTACTGTGAAGCGGTTCCCTTTTTACAAGGCGGGTTTAGGTTGGAACTATCATACTCTTGACCTACTCTTTATGTGTTTAACAGTCTTGGCTTTGAGATGGTTAGGCATTTTTACGTCTTTCTTCAAGAGTTCTATTCTACATGCTGCTTTGTTTGTAATGTGCAAGCAGATGACTTTGAGCAATTCATCATGTATAGATTTTAAATGAAAGAAACTTACGATGCAGAAAGCTCATTTAAATTGTCGAATAATAAGATATTTTGATTAAATCAATATCTTGACCATATTCAAAATTGAATAATCGATGTGATGTGTGTTTTATTCAAGTTATTTGAAAGGTTTAAGTTTTTTCTGTTTGTTCTTCAGCAGGGTTGCGTAGACGAGAACTTTGAAGAAGTCCCTGTTCTTCTAAAATGGGGTAGATCATTGAGGTCAAAAGAGAGTTGATTTGTTTAAGGTCGCGCACAGTGTCGAGATGAAGACTGGATGATTCTACATTTTTGAGATCCCCTTCACGCAGACGTTTAAAATGTTTTAAACTCATCTCTTTTTCTAAGTTTCGTAGCTGATCTTTTTTTTGTACCAATAGGTGTGCAGTGTGTGTATCACGTGAGACGAGAACGTTAAATGCTATATGCGCGTTGGCTAGTACAATGGCGTGGAAACGAAGGAGGTCACTCCAGCCCTCGCTGCTGAACTGTAAACCTTTTTGTTGTTTCTTTTTAACCAGCATCAACATATTATGAATAATGATATCGCCTGCTTGGTCTAATTTTATACAGGCGCCTAGAAGTTCTTGCGTTTGAAGAGCTTCTTCGTCAGATAATTTTTGTCCCGCTAATCGGGCAAGATAAAGTTTGATGGCGATATGTTTTTTGTCCAATATGGTGTTGAGTTGGTTGAGTTCACGAATAATATTGGGATCAGGCTTTTCATAAAGTCCCATAATTTTTTCTAGCATGATGTCTACAAGATCACAAATATGAATGACTTCACGCATGACATTCGAGAGGGCGAGAGTTGGGCGATCAAGAACACTGTCATCAAGAGCTGTTTGATCGGATAAATTGAGCGTTTTGTCGGCTTGCATTTTTTTTGCACTTATATTCACGATCTGAGTGGTTAATTTTAAAACCCATTTTGAAAGTGGTATTCCAGCAAGGAGAATGAAAACATTAAAAATGATATGGGCGTTGATCACTTGAGTAGGGGCGTTATTGCCAAGCCATGTGATGGGAGGGTGAAAGGAGAGAAATAAGATAAGTATAAGGATTGACCCTGCCCCACGCATGAGTAAATTTCCTAAGGGAACGAGGCGGGTATTAGGAGAGGCGTTGCGCGTTAAAAGTGGTGCTATAAGAGAAGAGCCAAAGTTGACACCAAGAACCATGACAACACAGAGTTGCGTATGGATAAGATCGTAGTTGGCAAAATTGACCAGCAAAATGATTCCTGCAATGGATGAATGTAAGAGGTAGGTTAAGCCAGCAGCCAACAAAAAAGTGGAAATAGGATCGGTTGAAAGATAACGAATGATGCTAGGTAAAATTTCGCTTTCACGTAAAGGTTCTGTCGCGGTACTTATCATCTCTAAAGATAAAATCAAAAGACCAATACCGATGACAATACGTCCTATTTGACGCCATTCACGTTTTTCTGTTGTCATGAAGATACAAGTGCCAATTAAAAGACACAAGGGTACAACAAGAGTGAGGTCATAGGTGAGAATTTTTACAACGATTGCTGATCCTAATTCTCCTCCACGTACAGCCATAAGTCCTGCTACTCCAGAGACAAAACCAGATTCAACGAAAGAGCCAACGAGGAGTGTTATTGCTGTAGAGCTTTGTAAAATCATTGCTGTAAAAAGTCCAAAACTTACGGCAAACAATGGTTTTGAAACGACGTGGCACATTTTATATTTAAGTCTGTCACCATAGGCGCGTTCAACTCCTGTGCGCACCATGCGTGTGGCCCAGAGAAGTAAAGAAATAGCGCCGGCAAGATGAAGGAGTACCAATGAACCATTCATGATACTTTATTCTTTCTTTGTTGTTGTGAATGTGGTTGCCTCAAATTAATAAATTGAAGTTTATTGTTTTTATTTCACTTTTGCTTTTAATACTTGATTAAAATCATAACCGCTTGGATTTTGAAAAACCTTTAGACCGAAACAGGGCAGAATGGAATAAAGGTGATCAAAGATATCGCCTTGAATTTGTTCATAGTCGATCCAAACGGTGGTGTTCGTAAAGCAATAGATTTCTAAGGGTAAACCATTTTCTGTAGGAGGTAATTGTCGTGCCATATAGGTCATATTAGGGTTGATGTTTAGATGCTGTTGTAGATAAGCAAAAACATAAGCACGAAAAGTTCCAATGTTGGTTAAACGGCGCGTATTGGCTAAGACATCATGATTTTTATCTAATTGAGCATTCCATTGATCAATTTCTGCTACTTTTTGTGTGAAATAATTTTCTAATAAATTAAATCGGGAAAGATATTTTTGTTCTTCTTTTGTGAGAAAATGGATACTTGATTGATCAATAAAAAGAGAGCGTTTGATGCGTCTGCCACCCGATTCTTGCATTCCACGCCAATTTTTAAAAGGGTCGGTCACAAGTTTACGGATAGGAACTGAGGTGATGGTGTTGTCGAAATTTTGAACTTTAACAGTATGCAAGGCAATTTCAATAACATCACCATCGGCACCGAGATTGGGGATTTCAATCCAATCCCCAACACGAACCATATCAGTGGATGAAATTTGAATACCGGCAACGAGAGAAAGAAGCGTATCTTGAAAAATTAACATGAGAACCGCGGCCATTGCACCAAGACCGGAGAAGAGAATAAGAGGGGAGCGGTCAATCAATGTCGCGACCATTAAAATTGTTGCAACAGCAAAAAGTGCAATTTTAGCAATTTGAATATAACCTTTTATTGGTTTTAGTCGTGCTGTTGGTCGTTGTTCGTAAAGGATGTTAATGACATTGAGACAGGAAGAAATTGTCAGGACGACAAAGAAGATAATGAAGGCGTTGGCAACATTACTGATGACAGTGCTAAATGCATCGGGCAATGTTGAGATAAAATTAACACCAATTGAAAGAATAAAAGCTGAAATGATATCCGCTATGTATTGAATAGCATTATTAATATCGATCGTTGTATTTTGGGGGAGAAAAGAAGAGAGTTTTTTTGCTCCGTGAATAAGTAATTTTCGTCCTAGAAAGTTCACTAAAAGGGCAGCTATAGTAAGAATAACAAGCCAAGAAATAGCCTCTAACCACGGATATTGAGCAATAAATTCGATCACTTTTTATTCTCCATTTCTAAAAATATATGCAGTTGAGGATTTAAAATTTTACAACTGCTTAAGAGGAAGTATTGGAATTATGCTCTAAAGTCGTTAAATATGCAAAAAAGAATTTTCAAACTCTGTGAGAGATAATGCGTTTTCCGCCCGATTTCCTTAATGAACTGCGTACGAGACTCCCAATTTCAACAGTGATTGGGCAACGGGTGGATTTTGATCCTCGAAAAAGTAAGCCTTCACGGGGAGACTTTTGGTGTTGTTGTCCATTTCATGGTGAAAAAACGCCAAGTTTTCATTGTGATGATCATAAAGGGCGCTATTATTGTTTTGGTTGTGGTGTAAGTGGAGATATTTTTACCTTTTTGTGTGAGCTTGATGGATTGCACTTTTCAGAAAGTGTAGAGCGTTTGGCTGATTTTGCGGGAATGAAACTCCCTATTTTGGATTCACAAAGTCATAAACGTCAACTGGAAAAAGCTGACCTTTATGATGTGATGAAAATTGCCACAGATTTTTTTCAATATAATTTACGCGATAAAGGAGGTATACAAGCACGTCGTTATCTGGATGCACGTGGTGTTACACCAGAGCTTGTAGAGCGTTTCCGCATTGGTTTTGCACCGGTAAGGCGTACGGCTTTGAAAGAAGCTTTAGGTACACGGGGCATTTCAATAAAGCAAATGGAAGAATGTGGGCTTCTCTCAGTGCATGAGGAGAGCGCGGATTCTTATGACCGATTTAGAAATCGCATTATGTTTCCTATAGAAGATTTGCGTGGACGTGTGGTGGCTTTCGGAGGGCGTGCATTAGAGAAAGAGACACGAGCAAAATATCTCAATAGCCCTGAAACAGTGCTGTTTCATAAAGGAAATATACTTTATAACGCGGCAGCAGCTCGCAAAAATAGTCGCTTTGTTGGCGATGAAAAAATTCATTCACTCCTTGTTGTTGAGGGGTATATGGATGTCATTGCATTGACTAAAGCTGGTTTTGAAGGAGTTGTAGCACCCTTAGGGACAGCATTAACGGAAGCGCAAATTGAGCTTTTATGGCAGATGGGGAAGGAACCTATTTTGTGTTTTGATGGTGATGATGCTGGTTTAAAAGCTGCTTTTCGTGTTGCTGATCGTGTGTTGCCTCTTTTAAAGGCTGGGGTTTGTGTACGCTTTGTTTTGTTGCCACAAGGGAAAGATCCTGATGAAATTGTTTGTGCTGGTGGAGCACAGCTTTTTTCTTCTTTTTTGCAAAAAGCTATTCCTTTGAGTGAGCTTTTATGGTGGCGTGCTACCTATGGAAAGCATTTTGAAATTCCAGAGGCACGAGCAGCGCTAGAAAAACAACTAAAACAACAAATTTTTACGATTAAGGATGAAGATGTCCGTCGTTATTATTTGCAAGATGTAAAAAAACGCCTTTTTGATTTTTTTCGTCCCTCTTTTTCAAAACAAAAGGGGGAAGGGCGATATGGTCAATCTTCACCAAATAGGACCTTTAAAGATCAAACCTTTTCTCTGTTAGCAAATTCTGAAATAGTACGAAATTCTTCGCAATCTATCCCTTTGCGTGAAGCAGTCATTTTACTCACTTTAGCTTACTATCCTGAGTTGTGGTATGAAAATTTTGAAATTCTTTCTGAGTTAGAATTAAAAAATACTCAATTGATAATTTTTCATCAAGCTATGTTGGAAATTCTTGGGGACCAACAGCTTCATGATAAAGAGACGATGGTTGCGTTCTTAGAAAAAAGAGGGCAAAAGGCTCTGTTAGAGCGTATGAAACATCTTGTGCAAAATATTGGTATGCGTATTATTCCTGGTGGAGCCCCTATAGAAGATGCGCGTGCTATATTAAAACAAGCTGTCTACTTGCATCTTCAAGAACACCACCTACATAAGAGGTTACAGGATATTGAAGAGCAACTTGTAGAAAATCCTAAGAGTGAGGTTTTTGATCTGCTTCGTGAGGTAAAAAATGAGCTGGAGCAGATGCAGGCAACAGAAGCGTTAATTGAAGGATTTGGAAGTTGGTTGGATGAAAAAATAGACGGGAATACACAAGATACGATAAAATGATTCGCTTTTTTAATGCGAATCAGTCACTTAAATTTTAGATGAGGAAGTTTATGTGGAGTGACATTTTTATAAAGATGACAATTAAATTTTAGGAAAAGCGGGTAAATTTTAGGAAAAGCGGGAAATTGGTTCTTACGATAGGGTGCAGAGATTATCTCAGAAGGGCTGAGAGGTGTCGGGGAAACTTCTGGAGTTTTCCCGCGTTTTTGTCTGGATGTCAAGTTTGTCTGGATGTCAGGGCGTATACAAAATGTATTCTTTCCAATGGTAATCTCTTAACAGGAAGTATATATGAGTAACTATTGGTAGATTTTAGTGAGAACAAAAAAACTGGTCACATGGAAACTATGGTTACATGGAAACTGTGAAGTGATCGAGTGGAGTTATGGTATGGCAACAAAGGTTAAACAGAAAGATAATGCAGAAGTAACAAACCAAGCGAGTTTGGATAGTCCTCTTCTTGATTTTTCTGATGATGCCATCAAGAAAATGATTAAACTTGCCAAAAAAAATGGTTACGTAACAATGGATGAACTCAATGCAGTTCTTCCTTCTGACGAGGTTACATCCGAACAAATTGAAGATATCTTGGCGATGTTCTCTGAGATGGGGGTTAATGTTGTGGATGATGAGGATGAAGTCGAGTCTGAAAATTATGAAGAAGAAGTTACGGTAGAGGGGGGGGATTTAGTAGAAGCCTCTAGCCACGCAATTGCAACGACAACGAATAAACGCGAAGTAACAGATCGTACGGATGATCCGGTGCGTATGTATTTGCGTGAGATGGGAGCTGTTGAGCTTCTTTCGCGGGAAGGCGAAATTGCCATTGCTAAGCGTATTGAAGCAGGGCGTGAGACAATGATTGCGGGACTTTGTGAGAGTCCTTTGACTTTTCAGGCTCTTATTATCTGGCGTGACGAGTTAAAAGAGCAGCGTATTCTTCTTCGTGAAATTATTGATCTTGAAACGACTTATGCTGGTCCAGAAGCAAAGCAGGCTCCTGTTATTGAGCGAAGTGAAGTTGATAAGACCGTAGAAGAAAAAATGTCTTCTGGTATACGTAATATGGGGGAGAGCGCAGGAGAGAGAAACATTGAAGACGATGATGAAGAGGACGAGGACGATGTTAACTTATCGCTTGCTGCAATGGAAAATGAACTTTGTCCTCAAGTTATGGAAACATTGGATTTTATTGCTCAAACCTATGTGAAATTACGAAAATTACAAGATCAGCATGTTGAAAGCAGTTTGGCAGAGCGTAAAGAGGGGGCTCTTACATCTTCTCAGAAGAAGAAATATATTCAATTAAAGGGTGAGTTGATTCAAGCAGTAAAATCCCTTTCTTTAAACCAAAATCGTATCGAAGCTTTGGTTGAACAGCTTTATGACATTAATAAGAGATTGATTCATAATGAAGGTAAGCTGAAACGGATTGCCAATAGCTATGGCATTGGCCATGAGGACTTTTTAAAAGAATACCAAGGGCGTGAATTGGACGCGGATTGGATGAATTATATTTCTGCTTTGCCTACACCTGGTTGGAAAGAGTTTTCGGTGCGTGAAGCAAAAGAAATCCAAAAACTGCGAAGTGAAATACAAAATCTTGCGCAAGAAACGGCTATTTCGATTGGTGAATTTCGTCGGATTGTTATGCAGGTGCAGAAAGGTGAACGCGAATCAACAATTGCGAAAAAAGAGATGGTAGAATCTAATTTGCGTCTTGTCATTTCAATTGCAAAAAAATACACCAATCGTGGTTTGCAGTTTCTTGATCTTATTCAAGAGGGCAATATCGGTTTGATGAAGGCTGTGGATAAGTTTGAATATCGGCGCGGCTACAAATTTTCAACTTATGCAACATGGTGGATTCGTCAAGCTATTACACGTTCAATTGCTGATCAGGCACGTACAATTCGTATTCCTGTTCATATGATTGAAACAATTAATAAAATCGTTCGTACCTCGCGTCAGATTCTCCATGAAATTGGACGAGAACCAACACCAGAAGAATTATCTAGCAAGCTTTCTATGCCGTTAGAAAAAGTACGAAAAGTTCTTAAAATTGCAAAAGAACCTATTTCTCTCGAAACGCCTGTTGGTGATGAAGATGATTCCCATTTGGGTGATTTTATTGAGGATAGGAATGCGTTATTACCAATTGATGCAGCTATCCAAGCTAATCTGCGAGATACGACAACACGCGTTCTTGCTTCATTAACACCACGAGAAGAACGTGTTTTGCGGATGCGTTTTGGAATAGGGATGAATACCGATCACACATTGGAAGAAGTGGGACAGCAGTTCTCAGTTACAAGAGAGCGTATTCGTCAGATTGAAGCAAAGGCACTTCGTAAATTAAAACATCCTAGCCGTTCACGAAAATTGCGCAGTTTTCTCGATTCTTAAATAAAGGAATTCGTGTGCATTTTAATAACTTCCTCCTTCTTCTTAATGAAGGGGGAGGTGCGTCACGTTGTACTTGGATGCTTTCTTGAGAAAAACATAGGAAGAATTTGAACAATCTAGAAAGTTTTCGATGTTTAATGTTTTTCTTAGCTTTGGGGCTTTATACTTCTCTGTCTCAGAAGAATAGATATAGGGCAAAGGGTGGTTATGGAGTAGAGAGTAGGGGAGCTTTCAAGAAATGAACGATAAAAACATTACCTTGCGTATAGCGCGGCTCGTTTTTAAGAAATGAGATCTATTAGGAATAAACTTATATTGCAACATACGGACTTTTTGATGAAAAATGTATATTCTTTGCGGAATTTTTCTATCATTTTAGGTGACGCATTTTACTCTTTGTCAGTTTATAAAGAGATGTTTCAATAGGTTACGTTCATTTATATACGCTATTTTTTGAATATTCTCTTTTATTCAGATAGCTTTTAAGAACATGGTTTAAAGTATACATTGAGTTGAATCTTTTTAAGAGACAGAAATAGATAAAATTATAGAAATTAAACGTTTCATTTTTTATAGATCGTCTTAATTAAAAAAGGTGTGTCTGAGTTTATGAGTGGAGAACTTCCCTTTTGGAAAGTAAAAAAATTAGAAGAGATTTCCATTTCTGAGTGGGAGAGCCTTTGTGATGGCTGTGGCCGTTGTTGTCTCCATAAAGTTGAGGACGATGATACGGGTGACCTTTATGCAACCAGTATTGCTTGTCGTCTTTTAGATGGGGAAACCTGCAGGTGTCGAGATTATGCTCATCGTAAATCAATTGTACCAGATTGTATATCGCTAGATATTACGACAGTTAAAACAGCGCGTTGGCTTCCAGAAAGTTGTGCTTATAGATTAATTTATGAGGGAAAAGATCTTCATTGGTGGCATCCATTGGTATCAGGAGATTGTCAGACGGTACATACAGCGCATATTTCTGCACGCGGACAAATAGAGATTTACGAAGACGAATTATTATCTGAGGAAGATTATCTTTATCACATTACTGGTCTTCTACGTGAAGGCCAGTAATATGATTTTTTATACAACTTGTTTGTGACTTAATCGATCGCAAAGACTACAGTGACGCTCACGTTATAATTTAATTCACCACCTGCAAAATTTGTATTTGCGTAGCTTACATCTGCTGCTCTACTCATGAGACGTGGTGTTGGGTGATAGTAATCATCCTTTTCATTGATTTCAATAATTTTTCCTAATTTTAAATCGGCTGCTTGCGCTATCGTTTGCGCTTTTTCAATGGCTTCAGTAATGGCTTTTTTACGTGCTGCTTGATAAAATGGCTTTGTATCTGCGTTGGTAAAAGTAATGCCGTTAACTGAATTAACACCTAGTGTCATCGCTTGATCAAAGATTTTACCAGCATTGGTAAGATCACGAATGCGCACGGTTAAAGAATTTGAAACATGATAGAGTTTTTCATTATTCTTTTTTTCGTGGTGTTTATCAGAGGTTGACTGATAAATGGATAAGCCTGATGTTTGCAAATCATTTGCTTGGATGCCATTGTTTTTAAAAGCGTTTATAATATCATTGATGGATTGATTATTGGAAGCTAATGCCTTTTGGGCAGTTTTGTCATAGGTAACAACGGCTAGATTAATAATGGCCATATCCGGTGCTGCTTGACTTTCTCCGATTGCTGTCACTGTAATCGTTGCATTTTTCATTTTATTTTCTTCAGCATAAGCACGTACAGTCAACGATGTGGCTAAGAGTGTAAATGCTAATATAACTGTTTTAACCAGAGAACTCTTCAGTGGTTGAATTTTCTTTTCTATCATATCTATACCTTTATATTTGTCAGTTAATTATTCTCTCATTTTTAAGAGTTTTTGTAAAGAAATTAGAGCACTGAAAAAAAAACCAATAGAAAAGAGAAAAAGATGGGTTATAATCTTTGTCAGCTCTTGTATCATAGGGCATTTTAGTTTAGAGAGAAACAACCTATTTAGGGCCTGTAGCTCAATTGGTTAGAGCCAGCGGCTCATAACCGCTTGGTTGGGGGTTCGAGTCCCTCCGGGCCCACCAATAGGGAAATGTACAATAGAAAAATGGATCGCTTATATAAAAGTTTTGAGATTCTACCTTTTTCGTTTTTTATTTATTTTCCTGTTTGTTTTAGAAGCTTTTGGTCGTTGTTTGTTGCAGTTTTTTCTCTCAGTCGCTTTAATATGATGGTATGTTTTCTTAGTCTCATCAAAGAAGTTCTCTCATTTGCAACCTTTTAGCATTTGGATTAACTGATATGGGGCGCTATTTACTTTCTTAATTCATATACTGTTTTGTACTTTTTCTATATGGTGTTCTTCATAAAATAGAAGGCTAAAAGCTTCATTGGATAAGTTTATTTATACTTGTTCTGCAAATAAACAGACCTCAATAAAACCAATTTTAAAGATTGTACCTGTTCAGAACAAATGGCTCAAAAAACATTTAGTGTAAATTTGCTTTTTTCTAAGTGATGTTAATGTCTTTTAGACGTTCGAATAGCATCATTGTGATGAAAGGTTAGTGTATAAGAGAATGTGATCTATGGGCATTCATATGTATCATGGGGCAACGATGATAACATTCGTTGATATTTTCTTTTTCCCAAGAAAGGAATTCTATTTAATATCTTGAGAAATATTGTTCATAGTGACGGTGGCGTGTTTTTTGAAAAGAATTTTATTAATTGTTCTTTGAAAAGTCAATTGAGTGATTGTTTCTATCGCTTTGCATCATCCAGATTCTATTGTAATAAGCATTTTATTATTCTGTAAGAAATGTTTTCTATGATATTGGAAAATTTGTTAAAATGCCATTTTCTGTTTTTGTGTATTTTTTGCTTAATGTTTAAATTATAGAGTTTTCATGTGATCCGAATTATTATTGAAGAGCAGATGTCTTTTTTGATTTTACTCTGATAAGGAATTGGCAATATTGCGGTAACCCTAGCACTTTTTTGTATTGCTAACATTTTTCTCGTATTGATCGTATAGAGAGTTTTATCTTTATTATGAGTTTTTTCTCTTATGAAAAATTATTGGCAGGGAGGGTGTTTTTTTGGAAAAGTATACTTCTTCTTCAAAGTCATACTTTTAAAATATAATTCGTCATTTGCATAAGGGAATTTCTCTCTTGTTGTAAATCTATATAAAATTTACGTACAAAGATTGTGCGTGGTGATTCGTTTTATTTTTTTGATAGTATCATTTTTGCTTATGATAGAGACTTATATTAGTATTTACAAGGTGCGTTTAGAGGGGAGGTTACCTGTAAATGTGTTACAGAGTTTTAGGTAGTGTGGCTCTGTTTATAAGAATTTATTCCTATAACATTGTTATATTCTCGCTTTGCAATATTGTTAAAAAAACATAGATGGTGCTATGTAGAATAAATTGTGATGTATTTTTTTCAAAAAAGCTTTTTCGTGTTCTCTTATATAGAGTTCAGGAGTGTCTTCAGGGATATTTTCACATTAGTTTTTATTGGTCCGAATCGCAAGATCTGCGTAACATTATTCGCGTTTTTGATAGATTATACCAATTTTCATAAGAAGGTCTGGATCGTGTGATGCTTTCTGTTTCACCATGGTACATGACTAATAGAACTTCATCTGATTTTGTAAAATAAGTTTGTACACAATTGCTTCCATACTGCCTATTGCAAATATTTTTTTCTAAGGTATGAGATATATTTTAAACGCTTTAGCGTTATATAGTGTGACTACATGGAGTATGACTATGAAGAATGATAAAAAATTTGAAACAACTTTATCTGATATTATTGTGAAATGGGAGTCTTTATCGACGTCTCAAAAGCAAGCGATATTGGATAAAGTAGAAAATGCTACAGATTCTGCTCATTCAACAGAACATTTAAGGCTTCAATCTTCTTTTTATCTCCAGACGAAATCAAAGTTATGAGTTTTAAGTCTTCATCGGAGATGTTGAAACCAGTTATTACATATATGGCACTAGCATTTCCCAGTGTATTCAAAATAGCCATGAGTTTATCTACAGAAGGCCTCTTGCCTCCATTTATCATTTGTTGGACGTAATTTTGTCCACAGCCTGCAGCTCTGCTTATTTCAATCATTGTTCGTCCGTCACTTTTTATCAATTCAACTAAGCGTTGGAACCAATCTTTTTCAGTCTTTGTCATTTTTAGACCTTTACATATTTACGCTATAGCGTTAATATTGCGTTGCGAATCCAGAATATATGATACAAGGAGCGTGAAAATATCCATGTGTAGCTCTTCGCTAAGGAAGCATATAGAGTTGTTTTTAACTAATAACAAAATGTCCCCATACACTTTCAGATTCGAATCAATAAAAATGGTTGCTTAGTTCCACGGTTGTGAAAAAGTAAATGTGTATACCAGAAAGGGCGATACACACTCGTATGTTTATGAGATTTCACTATGATAGTATACGTAGCAGCATTATAAATCAAGATATACCCCAACATCAGAATTTGTAAAAAAAATTCTGCGTTGAGGTAGTGTGTGAATATAACGAAGCTTTAGAGCCTTAAGAGATAGGATAATGGCTGTAGAAAAGATGTAAATTGCATAGATAAAGAATACTGATTTCTTCTTTATTGTAATAAATTAGATCACTATCAGATGGTATATCCTATATATGCGTAAAAAAATGGGAAATATCAAAAAAGTGATCTTGGATATTTTATTAAACAGGAAGGTAATCTGATCCACAAAGGTGGTTGTTTGGTAGAATTGTACATTCGATCAATGCCCTTATGGGGATGAATGTGTTTTTATGATGCTGCGGTTTATAATGAAGTCTGTGTTTATAATGATATTGTTATTGATAACAATGCATTAACATATGGTTGTTTAGTTATTCGTAAGAGTTCGCATGTTTATGAAAAATAAGAACTTTATCGTTATTTGAATATGAGTGGAGATGCATATGTTTATGCTAATGCGGTCTTTTTTGATCAAGTTTTGAATGCTCAATGTATTGAATTTTGTGGTGATACTCGTGATTTTAGAAAGGCTCGAGTTTATAATGATGCTTTAGTTTGTGGTGATGTAAAGATTTGTGGGAAGGCAAAATTTTACAGAAATGCTGAGCTTTGTGACACTGAAGATTTTTGTAATAATGAAAAACTTTCATATATAGCCGCATTCCACATGGCGTAAAAAAGGAAGATAGGAACGATTTGGGCAAGGCTTGTATGATTGGATTGCGTCGTTAGTTTTATTTGACGTTCCTTATTTTTTGTATTTTGTGTCAATAAATGTGTCGCAAATAATTGGTGTGAGTGTAGATTTAGCCGCTTTCAGAGATTTGTTTGCGTCATTTATCAATGCTTTAATGGAGAAAATAAGAACGCCGAGAGTGATTGTTCACACTTGGAACATGCAATTTATTGCATTCTTTTTTTGATTGAGGATGAAACAAATTGGTCAAGATCATCACTTGAGCGACAATTAAGGGAGATCCAAATGAGTGTAAACGAAATTTTATTGGGAGCAATGATTGTTGTTTTGTTGTGCAGCGGGGTTATATTTCGATTTTCTTTATATTATCGCAGTCAAGTGAAAATTTTAAAAGAGGAATCTAGAAGAATAAAGCATGAGTTTTTAAGAGATTCTATGAAGATGACTGAAGAACGAGATAGGGCTATTAGAGAGCAAAGTATGGTGATTAAAAGACGCGACCAAGCAATTGAAAAACTGAAAAAACAAATTAAGCAATATGAAAAAAATGAAAAGAAATATAAAAAAATGCTTAAATCTGAAGATGATAAAGAGTGATTGTATTCATATTTTGCATTAAAGGGTTTGGAAATGTGTTAGGAAGATTGGAATGACGAGAGAGATAAACTTTAATGAAGCCAATTATGGTGCTGATGGAGAGATTGTATTGGAAGAGAATATTCAAGTTTACTCTGATTTTATGACAACATTTAAGGTTATAAGACAGAGCGTCGTTGATCATAAAATAAGAGTTTATGATGATAAACCAGTTTATAGGTAGGCTAGTTATTAAAAAGCGCGTCTATACAATCCAGCAATTTTATATTATTGCTGGAAACAGTTTTGCACGTTCTTTTTAGATGTAAGGTATAAATGCTACGATAGTTTCAGCTAATAGGTATAAAAAATTGCATGATAATAGAAAGAAAGAGATATTTGCTTTTTATGAAGATGAAATGGGTAAGTCAGTTATGATTATCAGATACAGAAGAGGAATATGAACGTAAAAGATATTAATATCTTTTAGAGTAAATATATTTCTCATTGATGATTTATCTTCTCTTCATGTGCGTTTATTTTTTATGAAAAATACAAAACTTAAGAGATTTTCTTTTTGATAAAGGCTATAGAGATTTGAGTATGATTGAAAATAAACATATAATCTGTAAGAATATGAATGTTCTTTGTGAGTGTCAGAAATAATACAAAAACTTCCTCTCATTGAGGGCAAATCAATCACTTTTCATTTGTCACAAAAGCAACTACCATACCATTATACAAAATAAACGCTTGTTTTAATGGTAAAGAACGTTAGGACTGTAGTTCTCTAATAAGAGCCTTATGTGTAATTTCTTTTATTTGCTCAATATTGATTAGGATATCTTGTTTTGTTGGATAACCTTTACTAGAAAAAGCAATTTTTTGTGCATCTCCTGAGATTAAACGCCAGTACCATTGATTGTGAACTCCTTGAAACACCTCAAAATACATGCTTCCCACCTCATAAAATAGCTGATAATTTTCAGGATAAATATTTAACTAATCCGCTTGTAAACATTAATGTATGTCTCTCTAGGAAGTCGTCAATATATTCCCCTTAAATTTTCTGACCTTAAAAAATAATTTCTATGAGAGCTATTATTCTTTTAACAAGAAAAAATTTATTGTCAATAAGATGTGAATGAGAATTTCATACTATAAAATTATTGTTTTTAATTTAAAGACACTATACTTTCATTTACAACGCAAATATTTTTCTGTCGTTACAGAAATAAAGTTTATAAATTATATAAAACTTCACCAGCACGGATAAAGTAAAAAAATACTTCTTTCCATACTGGTGTTTAATCATTTCTTGCTTTTTCTTTTGAAATAGACGTTTATTGATTAGCTATAACCTCTTTTTGGGATACGCTTCGAATGAGTAAATCAATGAATAAGCTAAGGGTATAAGAATTGGCCATTTTAGCTTTCATATCGATAAGAGAGGTTGTAGTTTTAGGGTTAAAACCATTTGATAAACCTTGTCTTGACAAATATTGCTGCAATTTTTCATAAGAACTGTCGATTTTTTCTTGATTTAGTTTTTCGTTACGATCACTATCGGCAAGTGTTTCTTCCAGTCCCTCGATTTTTTTAATAAAATAATTCCAGTCAAAATCACCTTTTGTATATTCGGTGTCAAACATTTTTCCTTGTCCAGTTAAAAGCCAATTAATATTGACACCATATAACGTGCGGTATGTTTGTAAGACACTAAGATTGGGTTCTCTCTCTCCACGCTCATAAAAAGCAATGGAATTTTTTGTCATGCTAAAACTTTTAGCTAAGGTTTCACGTGATGGATCGCCTAAAGCAAGACGTACATAACGTAAACGTTTTCCAAATATGGTTTTTGATTCAGTTTCAGGACGTGCCACGAATTATCTCCCTCGGTAAATCATCATGGTATAAATCATTAAATAATAAAAGCACACTATGTATTAATATTCTATGATATAATGTCAATATTATAGCTTTAATTTCTTGTTATTTTTTTATTTGTGTAGATAGAAAGCAATCTTGCACTTATTGTATTGACAATTGATATTCACTTCAAAACAAAATTCCTTGTTGCTACATTTGTCTCTTGCTTTTTTTGAGAGAATTTTCATGTAACTTTACCATATATATTCTATACACCTCTGCATTAATAGATGCAACTTTAAAGAGATGCAAACTTTGGATTGGTACTGGGTGTGCTTAGATGAAGTAGAAAATAAACTTTGAGGAATGATCATGGCCCTATTACGCTATTTTGGGTTTGCTTTTTTTTTCACGATTATTGGTGTCTTTTTAGGAGGGGTTATTGGTTGGTTTGAAACGGAAAGTATTACTGGTTTTCTTAAATATTTTTTTATTTGCTTTGTTTTAGGAATTTTGGAAATTTCTTTATCTTTTGATAATTCTATTATCAATGCGCGTGTTCTTAGTAGAATGAGTCCATTGTGGCGTCGTCGTTTTCTTATATGGGGCATTTTGATAGCTGTATTTGGGATGAGAATTGTTTTTCCATTATTGGTGGTTGTCGTTGCTGTTGGGATTAATCCAATTGCGGCAGTCAAATTAGCGATATGGGAACCACATCGATATGCTGAAGTTTTAACCGATGCGCATATGGGGATTGCTGCTTTTGGAGGAACTTTCCTTATGATGGTTGGCTTAAAATATTTTTTTGATTCTGAAAAAGAAGTACATTGGCTTAATGTTATAGAGAGACCTGCTCAAAAGTTTGGGGCACTTGTTGGAATTGATATTGCAATTGTTTTGATTTTGATCTTATTTGTTTCAGCTCAGATTGATGCAGAAAATAAAATAACTTTTTTATTGGCAGCACTTTATGGACTTTTGACCTTTATCGGTGTTGAAGTTGTCGGTCATCTCTTGGATACTCCTCAAAAGACTTTAACAACAGTAGCTCACGGGGGAGTAGGGGCGTTTCTTTATTTAGAAGTTCTTGATGCTAGTTTTTCTTTCGATGGCGTGGTTGGTGCTTTTGCCTTTTCACACAACCTTTTTATTATTGCGATAGGTCTTGGTATCGGAGCATTTTACGTTCGTTCTATGACAATTATGTTGGTTGAATCAGGAACATTATTGCATTATCGTTATTTAGAGCATGGTGCTTTTTATGCAATTCTAGTTCTTGCAGTGATTATGTATCTGCAAACGATTATATCGGTTCCTGAAGTTTTAACAGGACTTGTGGGAGTCTGTATTATTGGAATGGCATTATATTCTTCGATTCGTTTTAAGCATCGTCAATTAGATAAACATGTTGTATCTAAGTAATGGAGATTTCTTTCTTTTTCACACTTTTGTTTATCGCATATCTTTGAATAGAAAGAGGTCTTTTATGCAAAATAAAATACTATTTTATTGCTTATTTGCGTTTTTTTAAAGTTGAGTTCATTGCATGATACTACCCATGAAGCCAATAATGTACAATCTCTAGGATACTTTTTGACCTAAATATAAGATAGAAAGCTGATGTTATACTTTTTACCAGCTTTCAATACTATGACAAACTTTTGCATTAATGGTTCATAAGAGGCCTTTTTGCATGTTTTTTTGAACGATTTCTATTCATACATTGGATTCTCTTTGTAACGTGTAAGAGAATGGTTTTGAAACAGGTTTGAAATGAGAGAATTTACGATATTCTGGACTCTTACTTAAATATGTGCAAAATGATTTATCCTTTATAAATCAGTTTATTATAATGGTAGATTAGAGAAGGATCTTTTAAGAGACCATTAAAAGTTCTATACCGGCTTCGTTCATTGTTTTAAGCATAGTGTTTAGTGATCCGTTTACATCAATACCAGCACAGGCATTTAATGAAACACTGACTTTAAAACCGCATTGCATAGCGTGAAGAGCAGAAAATCCGACACAAAAATCAGTTGCTAAGCCACACATAATGAGCTTAGTAAAACCATGTTCTTTAAGATAAACTTGTAAACCTGTTGGTGTTTTTTGATCATTTTCAAGAAAAGCAGAATAGCTATCCATTTTTTGATTATAGCCTTTTCTAAGGATAAGTTGTGCCTTTTCTACTCTAAGAGATGGATGGAATTCTGCTCCTTGTGTTCCTCGTATGCAATGATCAGGCCAAAGTATTTGAGGACCATAGTCAAGAATGACTGTATCATAGGGCTTTTTTTCAGGATAGCAGGAAGCAAAGCTGCAATGGTTTTTGGGATGCCAGTCTTGGGTTAAGATAACGTGGTCAAAATGATTTATGAGATTATTGACGGCGGGTAAAATAGCATCACCTTGAGGTACGGCAAGTGCTCCACCTAGTAAGAAGTCATTTTGAACATCAATGACGATTAAGGCTTTTTTTTCCATAAATATATTCCTATACGAGATGAGCTTTTATCGTATTTTTAAAAAGCTATATGTCGTCTTGAAGTTTTGAAATGATGTGCTGGATATTGATATTATTTTTATAATTATCAAGCCAAAAGAGGGGGATGGATAAGTTTTTACAATTGGCTTTATAGTTTTTTACGAATTGTAACCACGTACCAATGGGAAGGGCACTGTATTCATTTGTTGCTACGTGTTGATGCAAAGCTTTCATGATCATTGGGCTTGGGACGTCAGATCCCATAAGGCGGCGGTCGTTTTGTAAACGTAATTTAAGCCATATCAAGGCAAGGGGTGAAGTCCATTGCTTTCCGTAGCAAAAAATCGATGAAAAAAGAGAAGGATTTTTTACTGCGTAATATAAAGCCCATAAAGCGAGAAAAGAAGGCGCATAGAGAATTGCTTTTCTTTGTGGTACCATATTACATTGATAGGTTGGTTTAATACGATAAAAATATAATGTTATATCTGGTATGGAAAAGAGAGGCAATGTTTGATAACAGGTTTCAGGTACAGCTAAAAAGATTTGCTTTTTGCTCTTTAGGGGGATGTTTTTTTGCATTCAGGACCATACTGGGGCTTGTGAGATTAGAAAAAATGTACCAATATAAAGCGAAAGCTTTTGATACGACGTAAGTGCTATTTACTGTACAGTTTCAAAAAGCAAAAGCAGTTTTTTCAAAATCCTAATCTTTAATATCGCATAATATAAAGAGAAATTTATGGCACGTCAATTTATCTATCATATGGCTGGGCTTAACAAGTCTTACGGCAATAAAAAAGTTCTAGAAAATATTCATTTGTCTTTTTATCCAGATGCGAAGATCGGTATTTTAGGGCCGAATGGTGCAGGGAAGTCAACTATTTTACGTATTATGGCTGGGCTAGATAAGGAATATACGGGAGAAGCATGGATTTCTGAAGGAGCACGCTGTGGTTATCTACCACAAGAACCTTTGCTTGATGCGAGCAAAGATGTGCGTGGTAATGTGATGGAAGGTGTTGCAGATAAACAGGAAATTCTTGAGCGTTATAACGAATTGATGATGAATTATAGCGAGGAAACGGCTGATGAAAGCGCACAGCTTCAGGACATTATTGACAGTCAGAATCTTTGGGATTTAGAAAGTCAAGTGGAAATGGCTATGGCTGCTCTTGGCTGTCCGCCAGCCGATGGGGATGTAACAAAACTTTCGGGTGGTGAGAAGCGGCGTGTTGCACTTTGTAAATTGCTTTTGTCAAAACCTGATTTATTACTTTTGGATGAACCGACAAACCATTTAGATGCTGAAACGACGGCTTGGCTTGAGAGGCATCTACGTGAATATCCTGGGGCTGTGCTTTTGATAACCCATGATCGTTATTTTCTCGACAATGTAACGGGTTGGATTTTAGAATTAGATCGCGGTAGAGGTATTCCTTATGAGGGGAACTATTCTGCTTATTTGGGGGCTAAAGCCAAGCGTTTGGCTCAGGAAGGCCGTGAAGAGGCAGCGCGTCAACGTGCTTTATCACGTGAGCAAGAATGGATCGCTTCTAGTCCAAAAGGGCGACAAGCAAAGTCAAAAGCTCGGATTAAGGCTTATGATGAGTTGGTTCAAGCAGCACGTGAGCGCCGTCCTGGAGAGGCGCAAATCATTATTCCTATTGGAGAAAGGTTAGGACAAGTTGTTATTGAGGTTGATAATCTCTCTAAAGCTTATGGTGAACGTGTATTGATTGATTCTCTTTCTTTTAAACTTCCTGCTGGTGGCATTGTCGGCGTTATTGGGGCCAATGGTATGGGAAAGTCGACCTTGTTTAAAATGTTGACGGGACAGGAAAAGCCCGATTCAGGTCAGATACGTATCGGTGAAACAGTTCACATGAGTTATGTGGATCAGAGTCGCGATTCCTTGGTGGGGGATAAAACTGTTTGGGAGGAAATTTCTGGTGGAAATGACATTATTAAATTAGGCAAATATGAGATGAATAGCCGCGCTTATTGCGGGGCTTTTAATTTCAAGGGGGCAGATCAGCAGCAGAAGGTGGCAAATTTATCAGGAGGGCAGCGCAATCGCGTACATTTGGCGAAACTTCTAAAAGAGGGGGGGAATGTGCTTCTTCTTGATGAACCGACAAATGATCTTGATACTGAAACATTGGGTGCATTGGAAGATGCATTGGAAAATTTCGCTGGTTGTGCAGTTATCATATCGCATGATCGTATGTTTCTTGATCGATTGGCAACACATATTTTAGCCTTTGAAGGTGATGGTCATGTAGAATGGTTTGAAGGTAATTTTGCTGAATATGAGGCTGATAAAGTTCGTCGTCTTGGGGCGGAATCTCTTAATCCTAAGCATGCAAATTATAAACCTCTTACACGCTAGAATTTTTTATCTTATCGCAACTTTGTTAGAATAATAGTGTATTTTATTGCGTTTGTTATTTCATAAATAAAGTGTGTGTGTACTCTGTGGGAGTTTTTATTCATTGAAAAGAGTAAGAGACACTTTATGAAATTATGACCTAAATAGGGTTATTTTACTCATGATATATAACCGGTTATTTTTTGTAAAACTGCAATGAAAAGGAGGGGATGGAGCGTATAGTATTACTTCTACAAATGCCTTGGTCATTGAGCATTATCATCTTTACTTAATAAAAATGCAAGCTGGCATTATCATGTTATTTTTTCTCAATAGTATGCAGTTCTTGTTTTTAGGTGGGCATAAAAGGTATTTTTATCCATCTGTCCCCTCCGTTTATGAGCTGTAAGAGAATGATTTGGATTGATTTATCATGAATAGATTTGAAATGAGAAAAATCTACGGTATTCCGGTTTTTTATTCAAGTTAAAAATGAATTATTATTATAAATCAATGTATTCTCATTATAACGAGAAGCAGGGAGATAAGATCTGTTCGTTTTTTACATTAGCCTATTTTTTTCATAGTATGATAAAATAGAGAGAACAAAATAGATGAGAATATGCGTTGTATGCTTGACTTTTTTTCCTATAAACAAATGTTTATAGGAATGTTTAGGGGATAATTATGAAAAAAAGTGCAAGTTTAGATGCAATGATTGTGCTGCTGAAAGCGGTCGCAGAAGTAAGCCATTTACGTGTTCTTAGGCTCTTACATCATGAAGATTTAACAATTCCTGATTTTATTTTTATTCTTGATCAGTCGCAAGCGTGTATATCACGATATTTACGTTTATTGTACGAAGCACGATTGATTGAGCGTTATCAGAAGGGGGATAGCCTTTATTTTAAGCTTTGTCATGATTTTTGGGGTAAAGACATTGTGATAGGTATTCTTTCGGCTTTGCCAAAGGATGATGTGTTGTTAGCGCATGATTTAGAACGTTTGAAGGATGTTAAAAAGCAGCGTCAAAAAACGAGGAAGAAGCATTTCTTACAAAATGCGTTGCAACGGGATGTATTACGGTCATCCTATATGGCAGATCATGGTGTAGAAAACTCGTTACTTGAAATCATTGGCGATAAACCATTTCAGACGATGTTGAATATTGGAAGAGGTGGAGACTCTATCTTAAAATTGTTTTCTAATCTTTATACGCATGCGGTTCAAGTTGTGCTTGATAGCAATGTTTTTCACTTGTCTGTTGGAGATACAACTTTTGATTTAGTTATTCTTCATTGGGTTTTACATTTTCTTGAAAATCCTGAAATATTCCTTCATGAGATATCAAGTGTTTTGCGTCCTCATGGCCGTTTATTGATTGTGGATTTTGGTTATCATGAAATTGAGTCTTCATATTCTGATCAAGTGCATATGCGTTTTGGATTTTCGGCTTTACAAATAGAACAATGGCTTAAAAATGCGGGACTTGTTCTAGAACAAACGGTTTGTCTTACTCCTATACAAAATGAAAACAGTGAGGAGGGGATTGCTACGCTTTGGCTTGCTCGTGATCCGCGTTTATTGGTTGACGATATCAAAGATAAACAAGTAGATTTTGCATAAATCGCGTTTGTTAACGTGCTTTATACTCTGATTTTTCTCAAGGAATAGCGTAGAGATAAAACTTTATTCAATCATTGATAAGCTATTGTTTTTTACATTTGTATTATGTTTTTATATGGGAGTATTGGTGTTTTATAGCGGCGTGTAGGCTGTATAATGAAGCACCTTCTATAGAGTTAAGCCTATGAGGATCATTATTTAAGGTGTTATTGATATCATATTTATGTTATTAGCCAATATATTGATTTTAAAAGATCATTGATTTTTTTAGACTCAATAAGAGGTTTAAATACAGGAATGTTGTTTCATTTCAAATTTCCTGTTTCAGAATCCGAAAGAGTCTGTTTGTCTGCTACAAAAGAAGGTATTTATCTTAATGATACCGTTTGTAAAAGAAAATACATCTTCTAAATGTGAGAGCGGCTGCAATATGATATAATGCCGCACAATATAATCATAGTGAAGGCTCATACCTTCATAAATGTCAAAGATGGTGGTGCCCAATAGATCTTAAAATATCTCTTTAAAACAGGTTTTTAGATAAGGAGTACGTTGGAACTTTTAGTGAGGGGTGCAAAAAGATGCTCTAAAAAGACGAAAAAGTAAAAGGGTAAGACAATGCATTATATTCATAAAAATAAGATCGGCGATGATCTAGGGATAGTCTGTGGCTGAAAGTAGGAAAGAAAAGTGTGATATTACACTAAAGTTTCGTATCTCTTTATCATGAGAAGTTATGAAGGTTATTAAATAAGTCCATTGTTTTTGCCAAAAGTATTTTCTTTCTTTTTATGTTTGCCGCTCATCTTATGACGCAGTCCGTGGGTATAGCGTAAAATTGATAGGGCATCATCGTCTTTAGTTTAAGTAAAAGTTGTAAGCCGGCATCATCGTTTTATGTTTTTTATCCATATGCTTCTTCTTGTTTGTGATGTGCTATAGTATGGCTATTCATTAATTCAATAGACGAAGATTTAAAATAAGGGAACCTTACGTTCTTGAGATCTCTCATGTAAATTGTAAAATGATGAGTTATGATTGTAAATCAATGAATTGTTTACGTTAGAAGAACAGATTATAAAAATTTTTGAGCATAGAAACTACTGTGTGTATTATTTTACGGGATCATTTAAATGATAGAGATTAAGAGAAAATGTCTGCATTGATTTCGGTTTATTATGTTAAAATGCGTTAGAGACTGTTGGTTATTGTAAAATGGTTTATCGTTATTTGGAATGACGATGGGGCGTGATTCGAAACAAATACCTTCAGAGCTCTCATTTTTTCATAAGATTAAGCTGTTTAAGTTCCTCATTGATTGTTACATGAGGGATGTAACAATATTTTAATGATCATTTACAGAAATTTTTTATAAAGATAGATAAGATTTTATTTTCTCTAATTTATTGTTTTATTTAAATAATTCATAGCTTTCTTGCAAGAAGATGTTTTCCATTTTTTACGGTTATTTGTGTAAGATTTTAAAAATCTACGTTTTTCTTTTTGTGGTGATTGCTGTTGGAAAAGTGATTCTACTTTTACGTAGTTTGATTTTTATAGGGTGGATACGTAGAAATTACTGTTTTTTTATATGATCATCAGAGTTATGAAAGAAACTATTTAAAAGTTATAATGATCGTAGATTCTAATTGATGCTTCTTGAAATAAAATTGCTTCAAATTGGGTCATTTTGAACTTTTTTTGCCTAAATTTAAACATTTTTAAACAATTTATAATTCTTTTATGTTTTTTTGCGTAGAAGATGATAAGAATTTCTTGTTGTTTAAAGAATTTTATTCCATAGCAAGAATATTGCATCGGCTATCTTAGTGGTTGATGTAAGAGGACAATCGGGGAACCTCCTCCCCCCCCCCGCGTGGATCCCCTAGATTGTCTGGCCTGACTGAGGATTTCCTCAGTCAGGCTTTTTGTAATTATTTTAGGAAATGTAAGGTGTTATTAGGGGGGGAGTGTAAGATCTGTTATTGTTTCGCCTATAGTACCTAAATACATAGAGGGGCGAGTCTTATTGGGCGGATAGTGTTAGCGTATTCATTTTTAATAATTTGATTTTTCTTTATTGAGGCATTGTTGCATGTTATAAGGAGAATCATAAAAGGAAGCTATGTTTGTATTCTGTGATCTTTAGGTAAGAGATAATGGGATCTTTTTCACATCGTATTATTTTTATTTTATTTGTATTTTTTATTTCTGGCGCTGTCTTTTTTGCTTCTCAAAGTAGTGCTGTTTATCAGTTTTTTTCCGGTCGCTCTTCTTTTTCTTCTCAGCAGCTTGATGTAACAGAGGAGGAATTATTAGAGAGATTATCCGTATCTTTTCCAGATATTATCAAGCATCTTTCTAAAATGACCCCTCAACAGCAAGAGTTGTTTATTGCGCAGCTGCGTCGTGATGTAATTGCGCTTGCTTCTAAAAGTGGTCAGAGTCGTGAGCAGGCTCAAAAATCTGGTGAAACTGTTGCTATGGCTCTCTCGAAAGCGATTTCTCGTCCTTCCGTTGCTAATGCTTATTTTTAGCTATTTTTTTAATCGCGCTTTTGGGTTTTATTTTAAGGAGAAAGAGCTTTTCGTGAAATTTTGAAAAGTGCGAGGAGATAATCAATTTGTAAGGTATTAACAAAATTTATCTCTCAAAAGGTAAGCAATTGGAGTATAAGGGTAATGTTGCAATCATTACAGGAGTGATAGAAAGTCTATCAAGGGTATTGGTCCAAGTTAATTGCATTATCAATCGCTACAATGACAAAAGCAGTATTGATTATAATAAAACACGTTAACTGCATTTTATATGCCGGTTATTTTTTTATTTGATATGAGAAAATAAAATTTTTAAAAGGATTTAAGCTTTTTTGTTCTACGGATTTTAGGATATTTATCCACTTGTATGATTTCTGAAAATGAGGTGCAAGACTGATAAGATGATAGTCTGTGACAAAGAAAAAATATTTGAATGAAGATGAGAGGTCTATTTTTATTTAAAAAGGCTTTGGGGGTATTGAGTTTTCTAACATTTTTCAAAAAAATAGACACAAGTAATTGTTAAGCTTTGTTGTAGGGATAAAAACGGATATAACTTTTTTAGTATATTGTTTTATAATGATAATTTATCATTTTATATTGAATGAGAATCTTAAGAATTGTAAAATCCTCTCATTTTAAATTTATCCATGGTGAAAAAATTAAAATCAGTTTCTTGTATACCACAAGTAGAGGCTTGTGTGGATAAAAACTCTTTTAAAAAGGAATTAAAAAGCTTCTTTGAGACATCTTGAGAGCTAAAAGTCTGTTGCAATATTTTGAATTGGTAAAGAGTATGATGGTTTTAGTATATTTATGAATTTTTTATGCGCAATGATGGGGGGATTTGTTTTGTGATTTTTTGAGGTTTTATCGGACATAAAGAGTGCAGTGGGTGTTTATTAATCAGAGAGAAGCGTTGATAACGGTTTATATTTTTTGTGAACCTTTTTTGATATCGAGCATCTTCGGTAAAAAGATGCTCTTGTCTCTCTTTCTTTGAGGGATTGATCTCAATAAAAAAATTAATAATCTTATGTAAAAAATATTACATCTAGTTCAGATGCTATTTTTTTAATATAAAAATTGATTGATACAACAGAGATAGCCGCAAGTTATAGATTATATCATTTTATTTGATACGCTATAAGATTAATTATAGTCTTTTTATTTTTTTATTTTATGATATAGAGAAATCTGAGACTTGTGCATAAAGATATATTCTTTTATTTCATAATTTTATCTTGAAATTGTCTTACTATTTCCTTTTTAAAGACGTTCTTTTGCTTTCTTTTTTGTATAATACATTTGCAAATTACTTGCGGCTAGAATTTGAGAATGTTTGAGTGAAGAGAAAGAAAATGCAATTTTTGAAAATCTTGTTAAATACAGCATGTGCTGTATTTTTTGTATTTGATATAAGTTGGACTCATAGTGTCTTAAATGTTGCGGAATCAGGAGAAACCTCAGTGATTGTTGCTTCTAAGATTTCTGCTCGTCCTTATGAGTTTCTTATTCAGAAACTTGCGAATAAATATAATGTTCCCGTTAATTTAGCACATGCTGTTGTAAAAGTTGAAAGTAATTATAAGGCAGGTATAAAGGGGGCTGCTGGCGAAATAGGTTTGATGCAAATTAAACCCTCTACGGCACGAGGGTTGGGCTTTAGTGGTTCTGTACAGGATTTGTACGATCCTGCGACCAATCTTGAATATGGTATGCGTTATTTGGCAAGGGCCTATAAACTCAGTGGTGGAAGTACGTGTGGTACAATCCTTAAATATAACGCAGGTCATGCTGCAAAAAAAATGAATTCTATTTCAGCGAAATATTGCGCAAAAGTAAAGACTTATCTGGCTTCATTAAAATAAAAACATCTGTTGAGAGAGGTTTGTCATAAAATATTTTAAGATGCTATTTTCACGGAGCAGAAAATGTTTTATAAATCAGTATGTCAGTCGGCTGGGCAGCCGCGCTTGTCTGATACTGAAATACGGCAGGTGAGGAAAGTCCGGGCTCCATGGAAAGACGGTGCCGGGTAACACCCGGCAGGGGTGACCCTAGGGAAAGTGCCACAGAAAGTAAACCGCCTATTTTTATAGGTAAGGGTGAAAGGGTGGAGTAAGAGCCCACCGCGCATTCAGTAATGAATGTGGCAAGGTAAACCCCACCGGGAGCAAGACCAAATAGAAATGACGTGCAAAATTTAATTTGCAGCCGATTTCCGGGCGAGTCATTCGGGTAGGTTGCACGAGGCGGATGGTAACATCCGTCCCAGATGAATGGTTGCCATGTAAAGTGTAAGCTTTACTCTACAGAACCCGGCTTATAGGCCGACTGATATTTCATGATGATACGCGATATTTTATAAGATCAATTATATATGGTCTTTTATGGAGTCTATGTGTTTGAAATGGACACTTGAGCAAAGAGTGTTTTAAAAAATTATAACATTTCTTTAAGTATAATGCGTTAGGATCTGTTTTGGGATAACTTTAGTTTTTTCGTTCATTGTGATTAATGTGAAAGTTGAAGGCCAGGTTATTCTAAGATCAGTTGCCATGAGAGAGCTGTTGATTTAAGACAGCATAACTTCAAGACGGATTATTTTGATAAAGCAGGATCAAAGAGCTGAACGCCATATTCCAGTGTTGTTACAGCCAGTTTTGGCTGGGCTTATGCCATTGGTTGGAGCAAAAGTGATTGATGGCACCTTTGGTGCTGGTGGTTATACGCGCGCTTTGTTAAAGGCAGGGGCACAGGTGATTGCTCTTGATCGTGATCCTCATGCTATCAGTGCAGGACAATCGCTTGTTGAAGAATTTTTTCCACGCCTTCGTTTGGTCCATATGGCGTTTTCACAGCTCGATCGTGTCGTTGAAGAGAAGGTGGATGCAGTTATTTTGGATATTGGTGTTTCTTCAATGCAGCTTGATGAAGCAGAAAGAGGTTTTTCTTTTCAAAAAGATGGTCCATTGGATATGCGAATGGCTCAGACTGGTTTTACAGCCAGCGATGTTGTCAATCATTTAAAAGCAAGGGATTTGGCACGTATTTTTAAGATATTAGGGGAAGAGCGTTATGCGGGGCGAATTGCACGTATGATTGAAAAGCGTCGTGTTGTGCAGCCTTTTTTGCGTACAGGTGATTTGGCGTATGCTATCGAAACGTTGATAGGACGTAAGCCGGGAGATCGTATTCATCCGGCAACACGTGTATTTCAGGCTCTTCGTATCTATGTTAATGATGAAATTGGTGAATTGGCATGTGGTTTATTTGCTGCTGAACGCGTTTTAAAAGCTGGAGGTCGTTTGGGGGTTGTCAGTTTTCATTCTCTTGAAGATCGTATGGTCAAAAGATTTTTTTCGGCTCGTTCTGGAGAGTGTATGAGATCACGCTATCTGCCTGAAATGAAGGCTGCTCCAGCAACATTTTTTCCTTTGTTTCGAGGTGGGATCACGGCAACTAAAGAGGAGTTACAGAAAAATCCTCGTTCACGTTCTGCGAGGTTGCGTATTGGTGTACGGACTGAAGCAGAGGCTCTTGCAGCAGATATGAAATTATTTGGTTTAGCAGAGATTGCCAGTTTTGAAGGCAGCAAAAAATGACAGTTTTTCGTACATTTGATATGATTTTAGTGTTGATTATGATTTGTATGGCAGGACTTACTTATAAGGTAAAATATGATGTTCAAAAGCGAATGAACGAAGTTCTTCATCTTGAGCATGAAATTGCTGCAGCAAAAAATACGGTAAGTTTGCTTCATGCTGAGTGGGCTGTGATGATAAGGCCTTCACGCATGCAAAAACTTGCGAAACGTTATCAGAAAGAACTTGGGTTAGAGGTTATACAGCCGCGTCAAATCGTGGAGTTTAAAGACATTCCGGTACGGGTACATGATCAAATTGAAGAAGTGATTAAACAAAATATCTTGGAAGATAATCAAGATATTTTGACAAATAATCGGGCTTCTCAGATCAATAGTGTTGTCCAAAAAGGCGCGCAGTAATGAAATCGACTTTTTTATTCTCACAGAAGAAAAAGCGCTTAAAGAATTCGTTGAATAATTATAATGTTTCTGTTCGTCGTCCCTATTCTAGTCGTCCACGTTTGCTTTTTTCGTTGTTCTGCTTTTTAATTTTATATGGCATCATGGGGGCTTGCCTTATTTCTTATGGGTTGGAAGGTGGACAGATTGAAGAAGCAAAAGGGCCTGGAGTTCTTCAATTGATGGCACGGCCTGATATCGTTGATCGTAATGGTCGTTTATTGGCAACAGATATTAAAACTTATTCACTTTTTGCTGAGCCACGACGTATTATTGATGTGGATGAAACAATTGAATTGCTCTCAACAGTTTTGCCTGATCTTAATTGGCAGGAAACCTATAAGCGCTTAAAAAGAAAATCTAGTTTTTCTTGGATACAGCGGGGGTTAACACCAATGCAGAAGACGCAAATTATGGCTCTTGGTATACCAGGAATTGGTTTTCGGACTGAAATTCGTCGTTTTTATCCTGATGGACCTGTAACTTCCCATATTCTCGGTATGGTGAATGTTGATAATCAGGGCATTGCAGGTATGGAAAAATATATTGATGATGCGGGGTTGAGTGCTTTGCGTGCCGCTGGTCTTGCCATGGAAGAATCGTTAAAACAAGTTCAGCTTTCGATTGATGTGCGTGTTCAGGCAATTGTTCATGATGAACTTATTCAGGCTATGAAGCGTTATAAGGCAATTGCTGCAGGAGCTGTTATTTTAAATATACATACGGGGGAAGTTTTGGCTTTGGCATCACTACCAGATTTTGATCCTGGAAATCCTATCGAAGCTTTAAAAAGTGATCGTCTCAATCGGATGACGGCAGGAGCTTTTGAAATGGGATCAATTATTAAAAGTTTTACGACCGCCATGGCACTTGATTCCAATATTTTTCATTTAAACAGTATTATTGATGCTTCAAAGCCAATAAAAGCAAGTAGTGGGTATACTATTCATGATTTTCATGGAAAAAATCGACCCTTAACGTTATGGGAGGTTTTTATTTATTCTTCTAATATTGGTTCTGCTAAAGAGGCATTGGCGATAGGGATTGATAAACATCGTGGTTTTTTACAAAAACTTGGATTACTGGATCGTCTCACAACAGAGTTGCCTGAAGTTGCCCACCCTATTGTGCCACATCATTGGAAGGATATACATTCTATGACGATTTCTTTTGGGCATGGTATGGCAACAACACCCTTGCAAACAGCTGTCGGGGCTGCTGCTTTAATGAATGGTGGTTGGTTAATTGCTCCGACATTTTTAAAACGGACAAAAGAACAAACTCTGCACCATGCAAAACGGGTTTTGCAGGCTAAAACAAGTCAAAATATGCGTTACCTTTATCAATTAAATAGTGATATTGGTTCTGGACGTAATGCAAAAGTAGAAGGCTATCGTGTAGGTGGTAAGACAGGAACAGCTGAAAAAGTTGAAAATGGAAAATATTCTAAAACAAAAAATTTCAATAGTTTTCTTGCTGCTTTTCCTATTGAAGATCCTGCTTATGTTGTTTTAACAATTATCGATGAACCAAAGCCAGAGGAGGGACAGCGTTCAGCAACAGCGGGAATGAATGCTGGACCAATGCTTGCTAATATTGTTCGTCGCACAGCTAGTTTTCTTGGTGTAAAACCCGATTTTAAAAAAGAATATGAGCCTCTTTTAAGTAAAAAGAGCAATTCAAGTTTCGTTAAACAACGGTAAAATGAATATAAAGGTGCGTTATTATGTTGTTGGGAACAGTTTTTACAGAATGTGTTGAAGATGAAAGTCTTTCTTCAATAGAAATAACAGGAATAAGTGTGGATTCTCGGCAAGTTTTGCCAGGCTATGTTTTTGTCGCTGTTCAAGGAAAAAAAAGTGATGGAAGGCACTATATAGATGATGCGATAAAGCGTGGCGCACGAGCAATCGTTACAGATTATCATGCTGTTCTTGAGGATTTATCTGTTCCCATTTTACGTGTTTCTAATGTTCGTCATAGTTTAGCGTTGGCAGCTGCACGTTTTTACGGTTCTCAGCCTGAAACGGTTGTTGCTGTGACTGGTACAAGTGGTAAAACATCTGTTGTCTCTTTTCTTCGGCAAATTTGGACTTATGCTGGATTTTGTGCTGCGAGTATAGGAACGGTTGGTGTTGTTTCTCCTAAACGGAATGTTTATGGTTCTCTCACAACACCTGATCCGGTCGTCTTGCACCGTCTTCTTTATGAAATTTCTCATGAAGGTGTGACTCATGCAGCTCTTGAAGCTTCTTCGCATGGGCTTGACCAAGGACGACTTGATGGAGTCCGTTTAACGGCTGGTGCCTTTACCAATTTAGGGCGAGATCACATGGATTATCACACGGGGGTAGAGGATTATTTGCGGGCTAAAATGAGGTTGTTTGATACACTTTTGCCTGTATCTGCTCCTGCTTTGATTTTTGCTGATGATGTTTATTCACAAAAGGTTATTGATGTTGTTACACAAGCGCGCCGCCGTGTCTTGACAATTGGTCGTAAGGGGCAATTTATCACGATTAATCGTGTCGAACATCAACGCTCAAAACAGTGTATTGAGTGTCGTGTGGAAAACAATATTTATACATTTGATTTGCCTTTAGCTGGAGATTTTCAGGTCGCCAATGCGCTTATGGCAGCGGGGTTAGCAATTGCAACGGGCGTTTCACCTCGTAAGGTTTTTTCTGCGCTTGAAACTTTGCAGGGGGCACCTGGGCGGTTAGAGTTTGTGGGAAAGACAGAAAATAATGCGCTTGTTTACATTGATTATGCCCATAAACCAGAAGCTTTGGAGCAGGTTTTGCTTTCTGTTCGTCCCTTTACGCAAGGGCGCTTGATCGTTGTTTTTGGTTGTGGAGGAGATCGTGATCAAGGGAAAAGACCTTTGATGGGAAAAATTGCGGCGGATAAAGCGGACATTGTTATTGTAACGGATGATAATCCTCGCACAGAAATGCCAGAAAAAATACGCAAGGATATTTTACAGGCAGTGCCAACAGCAATAGAGATAGCAGATCGTGGAGAGGCTATTTCTTACGCGGTGGAGCTTTTGAAAGTTGGTGATACATTAATCATTGCTGGAAAAGGTCATGAGGATGGCCAAATTATAGGGCAGACAACTTATCCTTTTTCAGATCGTCTGAAAGCGATAGAAGCTTTAGAGGACCGAAAGAAATGACAGCTTTATGGGATAAGCAAGCACTTGTTGCTGCAGTTAATGGTGTTGTAATGGGAAGCCTGCCAGAAACTTTTTCTGGGGTTTCCATTGATAGCCGTACTCTTGCGGAAGGGGATGTTTTTTTCTGCATTAAAGGGCATCATCTTGATGGTCATGATTTTGCTGCGCAAGCTTATGAACGAGGTGCAGGCGTTCTTATCGTTGCGGAACACCGTTTGAGGGATATGAAAAAGATATCGGCTCCACTCATTGTCGTTCCTGATGTTTTGAAAGCCTTAGAACAACTTGCACAAGCTGCACGCAAACGTTCAAGAGCTAAGATTATCGCGATAACAGGATCGGTGGGAAAAACAACGACAAAAGAAGCTTTGAAACAAGCACTTGCAACGGCTGGGAATGTTCATGCGAATCTCGCTTCTTTAAACAATTGCTGGGGGGTTCCACTCACTTTAGCGCGGATGCCTGTGGAGAGTGATTATGGTATCTTTGAAATTGGCATGAATCACAGAGATGAAATTCGCCCTCTGGTCAAACTGGTTTGTCCGCATGTTGCTCTCATTACGCATATTTGTGCAGGACATATGGGTTTTTTCAAGGATCTTGAAGAAATAGCAAAGGCAAAAGCTGAAATTTTTGAAGGATTGGATGAGGAAGGCATTGCCATTTTAAATGCGGATAGTGATTTTTTTTCTTATCTCGTTCAAAAAGCAAAGAAATGCGGTGTAAAAAAGATCTTAAGCTTTGGTGAGACTAAAGATGCTGATTATCAAGCGCATGATATACGTCTTCTAACCGATAGTTCTTCTATGATTGTGCGTATGGGGGGGCGGGATAGGGAGGTCCAAATTGGTACTCCTGGGCGCCATATTGTGCAAAATAGTTTAGGGGTTATTGCTGCTTGTGATGCTATGGGGGTTGAGCTAGAGCCTGTTTTTCTTTCTTTTCGCCATTTTTCTTCTCAAAAGGGGCGAGGTGTTCGTTATCGACTGTCTTTATCAAATGGGGGTGAATTTTATCTCATTGATGAAAGCTATAATGCAAATCCTGCTTCTATGCGTGCTGCACTTGAGCTTCTTGCTACAGGACCTGTAGGGAAAGGGGGGCGGCGAATTGCTATTTTAGGAGATATGCTAGAGTTAGGGGAGTATAGTGAAAAGCTTCATCGTGATTTAATAAAACCAATACGTCTTTCTGGTGCTAATCCGGTTTTTCTATTTGGTGAGGCGATGAAATCTTTAGTCAGTGATTTGTCTGCTGGTGTTAAGGTTCATTATGCTGAAAATATTGAGAAAATTTTATCGCTTCTTTTAGCAGAAATTTCTTCTGGGGATCTGCTTATGGTTAAATCATCCAATAGCCTTTGTTCATCAAATATTGTGACTGCATTGCTTGATCGCTATAAAGCGGTTTCTTCATAGTTTTAAGAGGTTTTTTTGTTCCATGATGCTATTTTTTTCTTCGTTTAGTGATTGGCTTCCAGGTGTGAATGTATTTCGTTATATTACTTTTCGCACGATAGCGGCTATGCTTACTTCGGGGCTTATCGTCTTTTTGTTTGGACCTAGCATCATTGCTTCTCTTAAATTGCGGCAGGGTAAGGGGCAACCGATTCGTGCTGATGGTCCTCAAACACATTTTAAAAAGGCTGGAACACCTACAATGGGTGGATTGATGATTTTAATCGGCATTGTGGTATCGGCATTTTTATGGGGTAATTTATCGAATATTTACTTTTGGGTATCGCTATTGGTTATGCTTTCTTTTGGGGGAATTGGATTTTATGACGATTATCTTAAGGTCACAAAACAAACAGACAAAGGATTTTCTGGGAAAGCACGATTAAGCTTGGAGTTTTTTGTTGCGGCAATTGCGGCTTTTGCCATCTTGAAAATTGGCTCATCTGGATTAGCTTTGCCTTTTTTAAAAGATTATCTTATCAATTTGGGCTGGTTTTTTATTCCTTTTTCTGCTTTCGTCATTGTTGCGACGGGTAATGCGGTTAATTTAACGGATGGACTCGATGGCCTTGCTATTGTTCCTGTGATGGTTGCAGCTTTATCTTTTGCTCTGATTGCTTATCTTTCTGGTAATATGAATTTTGCTGATTATCTCCAAATCCATTATGTATCGGGAACAGGTGAATTGGCTGTTTTATTGGGAGCTGTTGTTGGGGCAGGGCTTGGTTTTTTATGGTTTAATGCACCACCTGCAGCTATTTTTATGGGAGATACTGGTTCATTGGCTCTTGGAGGACTCTTAGGGACTGTTGCGGTTGCTACGAAACACGAAATTGTTTTGGTTCTTATTGGTGGGCTTTTTGTTGTGGAAGCTTTTTCGGTCGTTATTCAGGTTGGTTATTTCAAATTAACAAGAAAACGCGTGTTTCTTATGGCACCGATACATCATCATTTTGAGAAAAAAGGCTGGACTGAAAGCCAAGTGGTGATACGCTTTTGGATTATTTCGATTGTTCTCGCTCTCATAGGTCTTTCAACACTTAAATTGCGGTGAGATTTTGATTTCTGTTGCGTGTTATAAAGGTCAAAAAGTTGCTCTCTTTGGATTAGGGACGTCGGGATTGGCGGCGGCACAAGCATTGATGTGCGGTGGCGCAGAAGTGGTGGCGTGGGATGATAGTCCTTCAAGCGTGCAAATGGCTTTTCGGCACAATATTCCAACACGAGATCTCCGTTATGAAGATTGGTCAGAATTTGTTGCATTGATTGTAGCTCCTGGAGTTCCTGTAAATTATCCTCAACCCCATTGGGTTGTTGAAAAAGCACGAAAAAAAAATATAGAAATTATCGGTGATATTGAATTATTTGTTCGTGCGCGCCATGATTTTTTACAGCTTTATGGTTTTTGTGACCAAGATGTTCCTTTCATTGCGATTACGGGGACGAATGGGAAGTCAACCACAACGTCTTTACTTGCGCATTTGTTGGAAAAAATGGGCTATGATGTGCAGATGGGGGGAAATATCGGAAAGGCAATATTGACCCTTAAACCGTTTGTAAAAAAACGTATTTATGTGATTGAGTGTTCATCATTTCAAATTGATCTTACTCCCTCTCTTCAGCCGACCATTGGACTTTTATTGAATTTAACACCTGATCATATTGATCGACATGGGAGTTTTGCCTGTTATGTGCAAACCAAAAGGCATCTGATTGCTCAGGCTTCTCAGGCTTTCATTTCAGTTGATGATGCAGCTTGTCGGGTTTTATATCAACAGTTACTTCATGAGGGGAAGCAAATTGAGGCAGTTTCCAAGGATCATTTTGTTGAAAATGGTTTTTATGCAGATGGGACCAAGCTCTTTTCTGTTCGTCAAGGACAGCGCCATATGCTTGCAGATCTTGCTCCTATGGCGGTGTTACGTGGGAGTCATAATGCGCAAAATGCCCTTATGGCATTAGCAACATTGCAGGCTTTAAAAATAACTGATCTTTCTGTGAACAAGCATTTGGCAAGTTATAAAGGGTTGGATCATCGTATGCAGCAGGTGCGTAAAATGGGGGCGGTTTTGTTTATCAATGACAGCAAGGCTACTAATGCAGATGCAACAGCTCCTGCGCTTTCCACCTTTAATGATATTTTTTGGATTGTTGGGGGACAGGCAAAAAAGGGAGGAATAGAGTCTCTTAGAGAATTTTTTCCTAAAATTCGTAAAGCCTATTTGATTGGGAGCGCGGCGGAAGAATTTGCTCGCACTATTGGATCTGCTTTTCCCTTTTCTATGAGCTTAACTTTGAAAAATGCGGTGCGTGAAGCAGCTGTTGACGCAATGGGTTTTCAGGCAAAAGAGGTGACGGTTCTTTTGTCACCTGCTTGTGCAAGTTATGACCAATTTAAAAATTATGAAATGCGAGGCGAAGCATTTGTCTCTTTTGTGATGCAGTTACAATAAAAAAGCATCAGTTATAAAAAAATATTTTTGCGTTAAGACTCCAGAATCTTTTTTTGTGTAATTTAGTTTTTAAAGTGTTTGTTAAACAGGCTGGGGAACCATATCACTTTGAGATAATTTATAAAATGGATAAGGTGGATATCATGGTGACGCGTGCAGATAGAGATCCAATTGCTAATTGGTGGTGGACGATTGATCGCTCTATCTTTGCAGCTTGTTTAATTTTAATGGGAATTGGCATTATGCTGTCTTTTGCTGCCAGCCCTATTATTGCAAAAAAAATCGGAATTGCTGATAGTTTTTATTTTGTTCGGTGGCATATCATTTTTAGCATTTCAGCATTTTTTACGATGGTTACCATTTCCTTTTTTTCGCTTTCTAATATTCGTCGTTTATGTGCTCTTTTGCTCATTGTAACGCTTGCTCTTATGGTTGCAACCTTATTTTGGGGTCCAGAATTAAAGGGAGCACGGAGGTGGATTCTACTATTTGGTTTTTCTGTACAGGCTTCAGAGTTTATGAAGCCAGCTTTTGTGGTTATGTCCGCTTGGCTTTTTTCGGAACAGATACGCAAGAGGGGCATTCTGGGTTATACGTTAGCGATTCTACTTTATGCCATTTGTTGTGTGCTTCTGGTTTTGCAGCCTGATATTGGACAAACAGTTTTAATAAGTGCAACATGGGGGGGGCTGTTTTTTATTGCTGGTGTCCCTCTTACTATTATTTTTCTCTTTCTCATTTTAGGCGTTGTAGGAATTATTTTAGCTTATTTTTTTCTGCATCATGTGCGCGAGCGGATCAATGGTTTTTTGACAGGTGAAGGAGATACTTTTCAAGTGGATGTGGGACGTGAGGCTATTTTGAATGGTGGTTGGTTTGGGCAAGGTCCTGGGGAGGGCACAGTAAAACGTATCATTCCTGATAGCCATACAGATTTTGTATTTTCCGTTGCTGCTGAAGAATATGGTATTATTCTTTGTTTATTAATTATGATGCTGTTTGGCTTTATCGTTATGCGTTCATTGTATATAGCCATGAATACACGTGATTCCTTTATACGTCTTGGTATTACTGGCATAGCAATGATGATTGGCTTTCAATCAGCTATTAATATGGCCGTTAATCTTCACTTAATTCCTCCAAAAGGTATGACATTGCCTTTTATTTCTTATGGTGGTTCTTCGATGGTGGCGATTGCGTTTTCAATGGGCATTTTGCTTAGTTTAACACGTCGTTGGCCAGAAGCGCGCCTTTCAGCTTTTTCTTCCTCTTCTGTCTTGGATACCCCTTATGAATGATAAAAAAGTTATTATTTTGGTGGCTGGTGGTACAGGTGGACATCTTTTTCCTGCTGAAGCCCTTTCTGTTGAATTAAGGCAGCGTGGATATGATGTTCATTTAATAACAGATGAAAGAGCACGCCCTTTTGTTCGGTGTTTTGATGAAGAGCATATTCATATCGTTTCATCGGCAACATTTACACGACGCCATCCTTTTGCTCTGATAAAGACGTTTTGGTCTTTGCTAAGGGGTATGGGGCAATCGTTGGCGTTGTTTTATAAATTACGTCCTGTTCTTGTTGGAGGATTTGGGGGGTATCCGAGCTTTCCTCCTCTTTTTATTGCGGCTTTAACGAGGCGTGTGACATTTATTCATGAACAAAATGCTGTTATGGGGCGTGCCAATCGGATGTTGGCAATTTTTGTGCGTGCAATCGCTGGTGGTTTGTTGTCACCAAATGGCGCTTATGCTCATAAAATACTTTTGACGGGGAATCCTGTCCGTGAGGCTGTGTTGAAGGCGGCCAAAATTCCTTATCATTCTTCAGAGGGAGAAAAGCCATTTAATTTTTTGATTTTTGGAGGTAGCCAAGGGGCTTCTGCTTTTTCACATATTGTTCCAGAAGCTATTGCTTTATTTGATGATAAGAACCGTAAACGTTTACGAATTGTACAGCAAGTCCGCGGTGAAGCAGGAAGGTTGATCAAAATCTATCGTGATATGGGGGTACAAGCAGAAGTTGCTCCTTTCTTTGATGATATGGCTGAACGTATGGCACATGCTCATTTTATTTTGTCGCGTGCTGGGGCTTCGTCCGTTTGTGAGATAGCGGTGATTGGTAGACCTGCTCTGCTTGTTCCCTATCCCCATGCTTTAGATCATGATCAGGCTGCCAATGCAGCTTTGCTTGCTCGTGTGGGGGGAGCGCAAATTATATCAGAAAAAGATTTAAATGCACAAAAGCTTTCTTCTCTTTTAATGCACGCTTGTTGTGCGCCCCATTTATTGGAAAAACAAGCGCTTGCTGCAAAAAAAGTTGGACAACCTCATGCAACCCGTCGCCTTGCTGATATGGCTGATTCCTTAATTGCAGGGCGATTGTTGTCAGATATAAAAGAGGAGCTTTTTAATGAAAATGCCACTTGATATAGGCGTTATCCATTTTATCGGAATCGGGGGGATCGGTATGAGTGGAATTGCGGAGGTTTTTTATAATCTTGGCTATAAAGTTCAAGGGTCAGATCAAGTTGAAAGTGCAAATGTTGAACGTTTGCGGAAAAAAGGAATTAACGTTCATATAGGTCATTGTGCTGAAAACTTAGGGAATGCAGAGGTTGTTGTTTTTTCTACTGCCGTTAAAAAAACAAATCCTGAGTATATTGCTGCAAAGGAAAGACATTTGCCGCTTGTCAGACGTGCAGAAATGCTGGCGGAGCTGATGCGATTTCGGCGTGCAATTGCAGTGGGTGGTACACATGGTAAAACAACAACCACATCAATGGTCGCAGCCCTTCTTGATGCTGGTCATTTTGATCCAGTGGTGATTAATGGCGGTATTATTAATGCTTATGGTACGAATTCTCGTACAGGAGATGGCGATTGGATGATTGTTGAAGCTGATGAAAGTGATGGTACATTTTTAAAGCTGCCTGCTGATATTGCTGTTATTACTAATATTGACGCTGAGCATTTGGATCATTATGGAAGTTTTGATGCTGTGCGTGAGGCTTTTCGGCAATTCGTAGAAAATGTTCCTTTTTATGGTTTTGCTGTTTTGTGCCTTGATCATCCAGAGGTTCAGTCATTGGCGGGCCGTATTGATGATCGTTGGGTGATCACTTATGGTGCAAATCCACAAGCGGATGTTCGTTTTCTTAATCTTTCGATGGATGGTCAAAAAACGCATTTTGATGTTCTTGTTCGCTCACGCAAAACAGGAAGAAAGATTGAGTTGAAAAATTTGCTTTTGCCCATGGCAGGGCAGCATAATGTTGCCAATGCAACGGCGGCGATTGCTATTGCGCATGAACTTGGCATTTCAAATGAAGCTATAAAAAGGGGCTTAGCAGAATTTGGCGGAGTAAAACGGCGTTTTACGCGAACAGGAAGTTGGCGTGGCATTGAAATATTTGATGATTATGGACATCATCCTGTTGAAATAAAGGCTGTTTTGCGTGCTGCACGTGAGAGTGCAAAAGGGCGTGTTATTGCGATTGCACAACCCCATCGGTATTCGCGTTTGTATCATTTATTTGATGATTTTGCTGCTTGTTTTAATGATGCAGATACAGTGTTGATTACGCCCGTTTATGCGGCTGGTGAAGAGCCTATTGTAGGATTTGGTTCTCAAGAATTGGTAGAGCATATTAAAATGGCGGGTCATCGTGATGTGCGCTTGATACATGGTTTGGAAGATGTTGTGTCTCTTGTCTCAAAATTTGCTCAGGCAGAGGATTATGTTGTTTTTCTTGGTGCTGGCAATATCACACAATGGGCTTGTGCTTTGCCTCATCAGTTAGCGGTATTGGATGGTCATGATAAATTTTCAGCACATTGATGGTGAGGCGCTATTGGCGCAATTGCAACCACTGTTGGGTGGCGTGAGAGGAAAGCTTACACCTAATGTTGAGATGCGTAAGGTAACGTGGTTTCGCACGGGCGGGTTGGCAGAGCTTTTTTATCAGCCTGTCGATGAAGAAGATTTGGCTCTCTTTCTTCAAAATTTGCCTGAATTTGTTCCTGTAACAATTGTCGGTATTGGTTCTAATCTTCTGGTGCGTGATGGGGGGGTTCCTGGTGTTGTGATTCGTCTTTCGCCAAAAAAATTTGGGCAAGTGAAGCAAGTTTCTCCAAAAGGCTTTTTAGTTGGTGCTGGTACGGCGGATAAACATTTAGCTGCTGCCGCTTTAGAAGCTGAGATTGCAGGTTTTCATTTTTATCATGGTATTCCTGGAGGTCTTGGAGGAGCTCTCAAAATGAACGCGGGTGCGAATGGTGTTGAAACCGCAGCGCGTGTTGTCGAGGTCTATGCGCTGGATCGTAAAGGGCAACGTCATATCTTGAGTGTGAAAGATATGCATTATTCCTATCGCCATTGTGATATTCCTAAAGATTTTATTTTTACGGCTGCTTTATTAGAAGGAAAAATCGGCAATAAAGATGATATTCGTGCTGCTATGGATGAAGTTGCCCTCCACAGAGAAACTGTGCAACCTATTCGTGAAAAGACAGGGGGATCAACTTTCAAAAATCCTGAGAATGGATCTGCGTGGCGCGTGATTGATGAAGCAGGGTGTCGTGGTTTACGGATTGGTGGCGCTCAAATGAGTGAAATGCACTGTAATTTTATGATTAATACAGGGCAAGCAACAGGATATGATCTTGAAGCATTGGGAGAAACAGTGCGTGCGCGTGTTTTTGCAAATTCAGCCCACCTTTTACAATGGGAAATAGAGCGTATTGGTCAATTTGAGCGTGGTCGAAGTGTTTCTCCTTTTGATCCATTTCATTGATTTATTGTTCACTAAAAAGTGAAAATAAAAAATTGAGTCATTTCAAAGAGATAATAAAAAATTTCTATTAAGAATCAATAAATTAACAAAGAATCTCTTGCATCAGGCTTTTGAGTCTGATTCATTATGCAAAATGCTAGGTTATTGATTCGCAAGGATAAACTTTGTTTTTCCTGTATGTAGTGCTGATGTATTCTATATAGACTACATATAGTATGCGAAAGAGGGTGATTTATTATGAAAGATAAACATATAGCTGTGTTAATGGGAGGTTTTTCTTCTGAACGGTCTATAAGTTTATCTTCAGGGGCGGCGTGTGCTGATGTTTTAGAGGTGCAGGGGTATCGCGTGAGCCGCGTGGATGTTGATGCTCATATTGCTTCTGTTCTTGAACAGTTGCAGCCCGATATTGCCTTCAATGCATTGCATGGTCCATTTGGTGAAGATGGCCGGATTCAGGGGATTCTTGAATATTTAAAAATTCCTTATACTCATTCTGGTGTGATGGCATCTGCTTTGGCAATGGATAAGGGACGTGCAAAAATTATCGTTGCAAATGTTGGGGTTTGTGTTGCTCCTTCTCGTATCATGAGCCGCTTTGCTTTGGGCCGAACGCATCCCATGGAGCCTCCTTATGTAATTAAACCTGTGTGTGAAGGATCAAGTTTTGGTGTTGTCATTGTTCAAGGAAATGAAGCTGCACCGCCGCATAATATTGGGGGAGCTGAGTGGGGGTATGCCGATGAGGTGATGATTGAAAAATATATTCCTGGTCGTGAATTGACTTGTGCTGTTTTGGGGAACGAAGTGCTGGATGTGTGTGAAATTCTTCCCGATAAACACTTTCCATTCTACGATTATGACTCAAAATATAAAACGGGTGGTTCTCTTCACATTTGTCCTGCACAACTTTCACTAAATATTTACCAAAGTGTGCAAAGAATGTCTTTAGCAGCCCATCAGGCGATAGGGTGTCGAGGTGTTAGCCGTTCTGATTTTCGTTTTGATGAAAAAACGGGAGAATTGGTTTGGCTTGAAATTAATACGCAACCAGGTATGACCTCGACGTCTCTTCTTCCTGATATTGCAAAAGCGAGCGGCCGTACTTACGGCGATATTGTTCAATGGATGGTGGAGGACGCATCATGTATGCGTTGAATGTTAATAAAACAAATGTTCCGATGGAGGTGCTTTCAGTGCCGGCTTTGCCACGTCTTTATCGTCGTTTTCTTCGGTTTATGTTTGAGTTTGTTTTTGTCAATATTCATATTCCACGCCATTTTGGCTCTTTTGCTGTTGTGTGGTTTTTCTTTGTTACGGCTTTTTATGGACTTTCATCAAGTGGTCAGATGGCTGTGATCGTAAATACGATCATATTGGATAGTAGTTTTGTGGTCACTCATGTCGATATAAGCGGTAATAAGCGCTTGGCAAAGCAGGATATTTTTAAAATTTTAAAACTTGATGTTGCGCCTTCTATATTCACTTTTGATGTTGAAAGAGCGCGTTCTCTGTTGGAAAAACAGGCTTGGGTGCAATCGGCTAATGTTCAGAAAATTTATCCCAATAGAATGCGCATTTCCATCGTGGAGCGTGAACCCTATGCCATTTGGCAACATGATGGCATAATGGATATTGTTGATAATACAGGTCGTGTCATTGTGCCTTTTAAAGGAGAAATTGTTCGGGATTTACCTCTTGTGGTTGGGCAGGGTGCACAAAATGCTGCTAAAGTGTTTATTCAAGCGCTGTCAGTCTATCCGGAAGTATATGATCGTATTCGTGCTTTTGTGCGGGTAGGTGATCGACGTTGGGATCTTGTTTTGAATAATGGAATGCGCGTTATGTTGCCTGAAAATGGTGCTCTTGAAAGGCTTTCTTCTCTTTTTTCGTCCGGTACAATGCAAGATCTTTTATCTCGCGATATTCTCAGTGTTGATTTACGTCTTGCTGATCGAATTACTGTTTCTTTATCAGATGAAACGTTGGAGCGTTATCATACTACTGTAGCAGAAGAAGAACGTATTTTAAAAGCGCGAAAGGCAGGAAGCCTATGATGCTACTCAGATCACATCATTTGAAGGGGCGTAAAACACGTTTTTTAACGGTACTTGATGTCGGTTCAAGTAAGATTGTTTGTCTTATTGCTTGTTTGCGTCCTTTGAAGCATGCACACTATTTACATGGTCGTACACATTCTACGGAAATTCTAGGCTTTGGAGTGCAGCGTTCACGTGGTATTAAATCCGGTGTTGTCATGGATATGTTTGCAGCAGAACAATCAATAAGATTGGCTGTTGATGCGGCAGAAAAAATGGCGGGTTTGGTGGTGGATTCAGTGATTGTGAATTTTTCCTCAAGTCGATTACAAAGTGCTTTGATTAATGGAAAGGTTCATTTGAATGGTCGTGAAGTCACCAAGCGTGATATGCGTATGGCCTTTTCAGATGTTTCGCGTAAAGCCTTTGATGCTGAACGTCATGTTATGCACTCAGTACCAGTTTCTTATGTATTGGATGGAGATAAAGGAATTTTTGATCCTATTGGCATGGCAGGGGAAACATTTGGTGTCGACGTGCATGTGGTAACAGCAGAAACAGCCTCTTTGCGTAATTTGGAAACTTGTATTAATCGTGCACATTTGAGTGTTGAAGCAATGGTTGCTACTCCCTTTGCAAGTGGTCTTGCTGTCTTGATGAATGATGAGGCGCGTTTAGGGGCTGCATGTATTGATTTTGGTGGTGGAACAACAACATTTTCAGTGTTTTTTGAGGGGAAATTTATTCATGCAGATGCTCTTGCTGTTGGGGGGCATCATGTCACTCTTGATGTTGCGCGCGGATTTTCTATGTCTTTAACAGAGGCGGAACGTTTAAAAGTTGTTTATGGTTCAGCACTTTTAACAAGTGCTGATGAGCGGCAAATGATTAATGTAGCAGAAATTGGGAGTGAACAGCGTGAAACTCAATATCCTCGCGCGGTTCTTGGGCGTATCATTCGTGCGCGTGTTGAAGAAATTTTAGAAATGGTCCGTGATTGTTTAAATCGTTCTGGTTTTGGTCACATCATTGGTAAACGTGTTATTTTGACTGGGGGAGCAAGCCAGTTAACAGGATTGCCAGAAATGGCACGTACTATATTAGGAAGAAATGTTCGTATCGGGCGGCCTTTAGGTATTTCGAGGCTTCCTTCTCTTGCAAAAGGGGCGGCGTTTACATCTGCTGTTGGGTTGTTAATTTATCCGCAATTGGTGGGTTTTGAAGAAAAAACAATGCAGGCGGCAGGAGATCATTTATCGATGGGCACGCGTGGATATTTTCAGCGTGTTGGTCAGTGGTTGCGTGAGAGTTTTTAGTTAAGTCTAGTTGGATAAATTTCATCGCTTTGGCTTGCGGTGTCTTATGAGAAGGAAAAGAAAATGACGATTAATCTGCATCGGCCAGATATCGCGGAATTGAAGCCACGCATTACCGTTTTTGGTGTTGGAGGTGGTGGCGGGAATGCCGTGAATAATATGATAAATGCTGGTCTTCAGGGAGTTGACTTTGTTGTTGCAAATACGGATGCACAGGCTTTGGCTATGTCAAAGGCTGAACGTGTTATCCAACTTGGGGCAGCTGTGACAGAAGGTTTGGGTGCTGGGGCTTTGCCTGAAGTTGGACAAGCGGCGGCGGAGGAATGTATTGATGAAATTATTGATCATCTTGCAGACTCTCATATGGTTTTCATTACTGCTGGTATGGGGGGAGGAACTGGAACAGGGGCTGCTCCCGTTGTTGCTCGCGCAGCGCGTGAAAAAGGTATTTTGACTGTTGGTGTTGTGACAAAGCCGTTTCAGTTTGAAGGCGCACGTCGTATGAAAACGGCAGAGGCTGGTATTGAAGAATTACAAAAGTCTGTCGATACATTGATTGTTATTCCCAATCAAAATCTTTTCCGTATTGCAAATGATAAGACAACGTTTGCTGATGCTTTTGCTATGGCTGACCAAGTGCTTTATTCTGGTGTTGCTTCCATTACGGATTTGATGATTAAAGAGGGTTTGATTAACCTTGATTTTGCTGATGTTCGTTCTGTTATGCACGAAATGGGTCGAGCTATGATGGGAACGGGTGAGGCATCTGGTGATGGGCGTGCTTTGGCTGCGGCTGAAGCTGCTATTGCAAATCCATTGTTGGATGATACCTCTATGCGTGGGGCGCGTGGTTTATTGATTTCTATTACGGGTGGTCGTGATATGACTCTCTTTGAGGTTGATGAAGCTGCTAATCGTATTCGTGAAGAAGTAGATGCTGATGCGAATGTGATCTTTGGCGCTATTGATGATGAGTCATTGGAAGGTGTTATTCGTGTTTCTGTGGTTGCCACCGGTATTGATCGTGAAGTTAGTGATGTGGTTCAGTCCTCTCATCCTCAGATTCAAAGGCCTGCTTCTTCAATACGCAAGAGCGATCCTGGAACGTCACATAGTTCTTTTCATGTTCAATCATCGCCTCTGCGTTCTGAGTCAATGGTAGAAGTGATCGAATCACTTGAAATAGAGAAGGGTAAATCAACCGGAGAACAGTTCCGTCCCAAAAGTCAAATTTTTGCACATCCTGCAGAAGCAATGACAACACGAAGTGCAACGAATGCTGTTGCGTATGGTTCAAATGCTGTTCAGGAACAGAGATCAAATGTGCCTCGTATGCAAGTAAGCCGTGGTTCTCAACAGGCGATGACGGCTCCTGTGAGTATGGAGGCAACAGCGCATGTTCTTGATGAGATGACAGGGCTTGTGAAGCAAAAAGAAAAGCCAGTGCAACCAAAACAAATGCAACAAATGCAAGCGCGCGCTCCAATGCGTATGCCTGAGTTAAAGGATTTTCCTCCTGTTGCGCATGGACAAAGCCAAAGAACATTTGTGACGGATCAGGGTCCTCGTAATCTTTGGCAGCGTTTGAAACAGAGCTTGACACATCGTGAAGAAGCTGAGCCAGAAGCGAGGCTGGAGCCTGCTGTTAGATCGTCTCAGCAGAAAGAGTCTCATGTTTACAATAAAAACTCTCAGGCGCTTTCTCAAGATGCTTCTGTTTATGTTCCACGTCGTTCTGGTGAGCTGCATCCTCAGGTACCACAAGATCAGTGTACTTTTATAAGTGAAGAAGATCAGTTGGAAATACCAGCATTTTTACGTCGTCAGGCAAATTAATTGATGAAAAATGAGGTAAAGTAAGAAATTTTATTATTTCTTTAATGATCAGACAAAAATTATACAGTAAAATATATTACTGTTTTTTGGATAAAATACTTTGTTTTAAAAAAAACCGCTTACAATAAGCGGTTTTTTTGTATTATTTACTATGAATATTTTTTATAGTTTTATAAATTTTGTTAAAAGATGTACAAGCAATTTAATAAAATGATATGATGAATTTAGTACCAAAATATCAGTCTACTCTTAAAAAAGCAGTAACATTTAAGGGGATTGGCGTTCATAGTGGCTGTTTGTCAGTGGTAAAGGTTTGTCCAGCGGATGTTGGGTGTGGTATTGTTTTTAAGCGTTGTGGATTAGACGGAACAGAGAAAATATTTCAAGCCCATGCATCGCAAACAGGAGAAACTGAATTATCAACAGTACTTGGAGATGGAGATGTAAGGGTTGAAACAATTGAACATTTGATGGCGGCAATTGCTGCTTATAATTTGGATAATCTTGTTATTGAAGTGTCACATAATGAGATTCCTATTTTGGATGGTTCAGCGTGGCTATATTGCCAAGCTTTTGAAGATGTTGGTATTGTACAGCAAAATGCGTTGCGTTCTTATTTCATTATAAAAAAGCCGGTGCGGGTTGAAGGAGCTCATGGTGTTGCAGAGCTTTTGCCATTCGATGGACGTCGTTTTGATATAACGATCTCTTTTCCTTCTTCTGTTATTGGTAAGCAACATTTCAGTTTTGATCTTACCACACGAGGGTTTAGGGATAATTTGTCACGTGCGCGCACTTTTGGTTTTATCAAAGACGTGGAAGAATTAAGGCTTTCTGGAAAGGCGAGAGGCGCTTCTTTGGAAAATTCTCTTGTTATCGGCCTTAATGATAAAATTTTAAATCCCGATGGTCCTTATTGGGAGAATGAATGTGTTCGGCACAAGATGCTTGATGCGATTGGTGATACTGCTTTGCTTGGGGCACCTTTTATTGGATTATTTCGTTCTTATTGTAGTGGGCATAGAATTAATGCGCAATTGGTGAAGGCTGTTTTGGCAGACGAATCATATTACGAAAAAAGCTTTTTAGAGAAAAAGTAAGAAAATTGACAAGATTTTTTTATCGTTTATTTGATTTTTAAGGGGATGATTGACCTAAACTGCTAAATTGGTTATGTGGATTTTAAAGTGATATGGTATAAAAACTTTAATAAATTGTTTTTGCTACAAGGTGATATTCTGTGGAGGCCGGAAAAACTATGAAAAAATCTCATGTGTGCATTGGAAATATGACATATAGAAAATCTAACATTGTACGCAAGATATTGGGGGTGGTGCTTTTGGGAAGCACCTGTATGTTAGCGGGATGCCTCTTTAAAGAGAAAAATACCCTTGATCCATCTGCTTATGTTTTGAAAATAGAGCCACCAGATGTTTTATATAATCAGGCGCTTGCTAGCCTTGAAAGTGGGCGGCTTGGGGATGCATCGAAGAAGTTTTTGAAGATTGAAAAACAGTACGCTTATACAGACTGGGGACGTAAATCTTTGGTCATGGGTGCTTTTACTAATTATCGACTCGGAAAGTATGATGATTCAATTAGTATGGCTCAACGCTATATTACTCTTTATCCAGGGTCGACTGACTCGGCTTATGCGTACTATATTATTGGTCTTTCTTCTTTCCGTCGGATTCCTGATGTTACACGTGATCAACGTGATACGAAACGTGCTATTGCTGCTATGCAGCTTCTTATAGAGCGTTATCCTAATTCTGAGTATGTCAAGGATGCTAAGGATAAAATCCGTTTTGGTCGCGAACAGCTGGCTGGTAAAGAAATGCAGATTGGCCGTTATTATGAAGAGGGGCGGCGCTATCTTGCGGCAAGTAGACGGTTTCGTACCGTGGTTGAAGAGTATTCTGATACAAATCAAATTGAAGAAGCGCTTTTCCGCTTAACGGAAGTTAATTTAGCTCTTGGCTTAACGGCGGAAGCGCAAACAGCAGCAGCTATTTTAGGACGTAATTATCCCAAAAGTGAGTGGTATAAATTTTCTTATAATCTCTTGCAGAAGAATAAAATATCACCACGTGAGCATAAATCTTCTTGGATCTCAAATGCTTTAGGTGGTGACAAGAAGAGGGTACGTTGATTCTCTATGTTGGTACAGCTTTCGATTCATAATATTGTTTTGATCGAAACGCTCGATATTCATTTTACAGCGGGGTTGACGGTTTTAACTGGAGAAACGGGTGCGGGGAAGTCTATTCTCCTTGATGCTTTATCACTTGCTCTAGGGGGGCGGGGTGATGCTTCGCTTGTGCGTCATGGTGCTGACCGCGGGCAGGTCACGGCTGTTTTTGATGTGTCTGTTTCACATCCTGCACGTCAACTTATTCGTGAGAATGGTCTTGATGATGAGGGTGATATTATTTTACGACGTGTGCAATCAAGTGATGGACGTAGCCGTGTTTTTATCAATGATCAGGTGTCTAGTGTTGCATTGATGCGGAGTGTTGGCCGTTTGCTGGTTGAAATCCATGGACAACATGATGATCGTGCGCTTGTTGATGTTGCTACACATCGCCAATTATTAGATGCCTTTGGTGGTCTTGAAGATGAAGTGGAAAATTTGCGTCAGTGTTATCACACATGGCGTGAATTTGAGGAGCGTTTGCAACGGCAGCGTCTTAAAGTAGAGAGTGCTGTACGGGAGGTTGATTATCTTCGTGCGTGTGTAGAAGAGCTTGAAAAGCTTGATTTTAAAGTTGGTGAAGAGGAAGCTCTTTCTCTTCGTCGTGCTGATATGCTTAAATTAGAAAAAATAGCGACAGATATTAAAGAAGCGGATGATCTTTTAACGGGTCAAAAATCACCAATCCCAGTGCTTTCTAATTTGGTGAGGCGTTTGGAGCGGAAAATTCCTGAGGCGCAAGAACTTATTGCACCAGTGGTGAAATCTATTGATGAGGCATTGCATGCACTTGCAACAGCACAAGAAGGTATTGAGACGGCAATACGAGCATTAGATTTTGAACCTGATGAATTGGAACGGATAGAAGAGCGTCTTTTTTCTCTTCGGGGTTTTGCTCGTAAATATCAAGTTTCTGCGGATGAATTGATTCAGTTACGCGATAAAATGGACGCAGAACTCGCTGATTTTGAAGAGGCTCAGACTATATTGACATGTTTTGAAGATGAGGCAGAGCAGGCAAAGAAAAATTATGATACATTGGCGCAAGCCTTAACAATAAAGCGTCGGGAGACAGCAAAGCATTTATCTGAAAGTGTTATGGCTGAGTTGCCGGCATTGAAATTAGAGAGGGCTGAATTTATTGTTGAAATGCAAAGTGATATGGAAAAGCGGAGTGCAGAGGGATGTGATCGTATTGAATATTGGGTGCGGACAAATCCTGGAACACGTGCTGGGCCGATGCTTAGTGTGGCTTCTGGCGGTGAATTATCCCGTTTTTTGCTGGCATTAAAAGTTGTTTTATCTGATCGAGGATCAGCACCGACGCTGATTTTTGATGAAATTGATACAGGCGTTGGGGGGGCTGTTGCAGCTGCTATTGGGCAACGGTTGCAACGCTTATCAGAACATGTCCAAGTTTTCGCTATTACGCATGCTCCACAGGTTGCATCGAAAGCGCATGGTCATTTTCTTATTTCAAAAATTGAGAGTCATGATAAAGGACGCTTTGTTACTGCGATTCATAAAATGGAAGAGCATGAGCGTGCAGAAGAAATTGCCCGTATGTTGGCTGGAGAACAGATTACTGAAGAAGCGCGTGCAGCGGCTCAAAAGCTTCTAGCATAAAGGTAATTAGTCAGCGATAAAAATATTGGAAAGCTTGTATTTATTGAGATTCACTTGATGAGGAGGCGTGGGAGGCCCTTGTGACAGCGCTTGTAATTTGGAATAGATTTTATGAACAAAGATGCAGATAAAAATCTCACAGCTGTTGAAGCAGAACGTGAATTAGAGTGGTTGGCAAAAGAGATTGCACGTCATGATGTGCTTTATAATCGTGATGATCAGCCTGAAATTTCTGATGCAGAATATGATGCTTTACGTCGTCGTAATGCAGAAATTGAAGCTCTTTTTCCAGAATTTATACGTATTGATTCTCCTTCACATAAAATTGGAGCACCAATTTCTGAAAAATTTGAAAAATCTGTTCATGCACAGCCTATGCTTTCACTTGATAATGCGTTTAGCTCTGAAGATGTTACTGAATTTGTTGAGCGTATTCGTCGTTTTTTACGGCTTCCAGAAACACAAGTGTTGGAAATAACAGCGGAGCCAAAAATTGATGGTTTATCTTTGTCTTTGCGCTACGAAAAGGGGCAGCTTGTGCGTGCGGCAACGCGTGGGGATGGAACTGTCGGTGAAAATGTGACGGCAAATGCCCGAACAATTGCTGATATTCCACAAGTTTTGCAAGGTGATTTTCCTGATATCATTGAGGTGCGTGGTGAAGTTTATATGGGGCGGGAGGATTTCCAAGCACTAAATATCAGCCAACAAGAGAAGGGCAAGTTAACCTTTGCCAATCCTCGAAATGCGGCGGCTGGTTCTCTCCGTCAGCTTGATTCACGGATAACCGCTAGCAGAAAACTTCAATTTTTTGCTTATGCTTGTGGTGAGGTGAGTGAAATATTGGCAGAAAGTCAAATGGAGATGATGAAAAAGCTAAAAGAGTATGGCTTTGTTATCAATCCATTAACAAAAGTCTTTAAGACAGTAGAAGACATTATTTGCTATTATCACGATATCGAAGAATGCCGTCATTCTTTAAGCTATGATATTGATGGTATTGTTTATAAGGTTAATGATTTGATGCTCCAAAAGCGTTTGGGGTTTGTTGCTCGTTCACCGCGTTGGGCAATAGCGCATAAATTTCCAGCAGAAAAAGCAATGGCGCTTTTGGAAGATATTGACATTCAGGTCGGTCGTACGGGAGCTTTGACGCCTGTTGCACGCCTTACACCTGTTACTGTTGGTGGGGTGGTGGTGACCAATGCCAGTTTGCATAATGAGGATTATATTAAGGGAATTGGTCATAAAGGAGAGCCCATTCGTGAAGGACGTGATATCCGTGTAGGCGATAGCGTGATTGTACAACGTGCTGGTGATGTGATCCCTCAAGTTATTGATGTTATCATTGAAAAACGCCCGAAAGATGCTGCTGTTTTTATTTTTCCTCATTTGTGCCCAGCTTGTGGGAGTCATGCTGTTCGTGAAGTGGGAGAAGCCGTGCGTCGCTGTACAGGGGGGCTTATTTGTCCGGCACAAGCAATTGAACGTATTCGTCATTTTGTTTCACGCAATGCTTTTGATATTGAGGGCTTGGGTAAAAAACAGGTAGAGTTTTTTTTCTATGCTCAAGATGAGGCGCTTTGTATTCATACACCAGCCGATATTTTTACTTTACAACGGCGCCAAGAAAAGTCTTTGATACGTTTGGAAAATATGGAAGGTTTTGGTACTGTTTCAGTGCGAAAATTGTATGATGCCATTAATGCGCGCCGAGAAATTCCTTTGAGCCGTTTTTTGTTTGCATTGGGGATTCGTCATGTTGGCGAAGTGAATGCACGCCGCCTTGCACGTGCTTATAAAAATTATACAGCTTTTGAGACTGCGGCTATGGAAGCATTTATGCCATGTGATAAGGAAAATGAAGAAGGAAATGAGGCTTGGATAGAGCTTACCAATATCGAAGGAATTGGACCACAGGTAGGGAGCGCAATTGTTGATTTTTATCAAGAAGAGCATAACCGTGAGATTTTATCTGTTTTGCTTGAAGAAGTAACTCCTCTTGATGAGGAGCCTATCATAGCAGATTCTTCACCAATAGCGGAGAAGATCATTGTTTTTACAGGAACTTTGGCGCATATGTCACGCGATGAAGCAAAAGCATTGGCAGAGCGATTAGGGGCTAAAACATCTGGTTCACTTTCTAAAAAAACAGATCTTCTTGTTGCAGGACCTGGAGCGGGCTCCAAATTGGCTAAAGCTGAAGAATTAGGTGTTGAGGTTATCGATGAAGAGGCTTGGCTACAGCTGATTGAGAAACATAATGTTTAGAGGATGTTTTCTAGAAGATGCATATGCTGTTTGTGTGGTTATCTCTCTTACATTTGGGGGAGCTGGAATCAAAAAGGAGATAAAGGGGCTATTTTTTGCAAAAACAGAGCGCCATATATTTTAATATTTATTACGTTATTTAAAATAATTAACGTTGAACTTAAATATTAAACTTAAACTATTATGATGAAGAATATACAAGGTTATTATTAGTAAAATTTATAAATTATCATTGTGAAGCAAGGTAAAAATTGTAAATAAATATGCAGAATTTTTGAATCTAAACGACGTAATAAGTTGGTTATAATGGGCGTTTTAGAAATGCGACGCGGAGGGTTACAAAATATAATGAAAATTTCTATATAGCAGAATAAGGCTATAACTCATGTGGAGATGGTGGAGGATAATTGATAAGCATTATCTTTTGCGAGTGTATCCCGTTCTGTTTCAATTTTGGAAGGCTTTTGCCGTATCGGCAAAAAAACTTGAAGTATTTCATAGAAGCATTTTTTGTGTTTGCTGATGGTAAATTCGCACTTCTCTCTTTAAAAGAGAAGGGTGTAGTGTTTTGTAGAAAGGGTAAAAGTTATAGGTTGCTTCATTTAAAGGGGCATTGTTGCTTCTTTTGCCCATTTTTTATCTTCTTCATTTAAGTAAGGTGCATTCATCTGATAAACGCGCGCATGGTAATCATTGAGCCATTGTCGTTCTTCTTGTGTCAAAAGCTCTGGGAGGATTAACCGTCGATCAATGGGGCAATGTGTGAGTGTTTCGAACGAGAGCATTTCTATATCTCCACCATCAATTTTTTGTGCTGGCTTCACAATCATCAAATTTTCAAGACGGATACCAAAAGCGCCTTCGCGGTAATAGCCTGGCTCGTTTGAAAGAATCATACCGGAGATGAGTTCTTGGCACCCTTTACGAGAAATATTTTGCGGTCCTTCATGGACAGAAAGATAAGATCCAACACCATGACCGGTGCCATGGGCATAATCAAAACCAGCTTTCCACAATGCAATGCGTGCAAGAGCATCAAGGTCTTGTCCTCGTGTGCCTTTTGGAAATCTGATAGTTGAAAGAGCAATCATGCCTTTGAGGACAAGCGTAAAACAGCGTTTTTCTTCTTCTCCAATATTCCCAATTGCTACGGTGCGTGTGACATCAGTCGTGCCATCACGATATTGTCCACCTGAATCAACGAGGTAAAGTTCACCGGCTTTGAGTTGTTTATTTGTTTGCGTTGTTACACGATAATGAATAATGGCACCATTTTCTCCTGTTGCGGAGATTGTATCAAAAGAAAGATCTTCAAGTTTTTCTCCCATTTCTTTTGCTGTATTTATGCGAAATTCTTCTAATTTTTGAGCAGCAGAAATTTCACTTATTGACCCTGGTATTTGTTTATCTAACCAAGAAAAAAAACGGGTTAGGGCAACACCATCGCGTAGATGCGCTTTGCGTGCACCATTGAGTTCTGTGTCATTTTTAATGGCACGTGGTAGAGCAGCAGGATCGGTAAGTGTGATAAAAAAGCTATTTTTTTCTTCAATAACAGTTCGTAATTTTTCGCATGTTAGCTGTGGATCTAAGGCAAACACTGTCCCTTTTTGAACATACTCTTTGATCTTGGGAATAAGCTGTTCTGGTTCATATAATTTTGCATAACGTTCTAGATATTGTTTCTGTTCTACACCAAGTTTTTTGCTGTCAATGAATAAAGCTGGTGTTTTGTTAAGTGGAATGAGAGCAAAACAAAGGGAAAAAGGCGTGTTGGAAACATCATTGCCCCGTATATTGAATGTCCATGCAATGGAAGAGGGGTCTGTAAAAATAAAAGCATTTGCATGAGTTTGCTGTATATCTTTGTAAATCAAAGCGAGTTTTTCATCTGTATCGCACCCAGCATATTTGAGAGGGTGAATTGATAAGGCAGATTGTGGTAATTTTGGTTGATCATGCCAGAGCAGATCAATGGGATTATGTTGAACTTCTACAAGTTTTCCACCTGCTTTCATTTCTAATGCGTTTTTTAATGCATCGGTGGCAGCAATCGTGTGGAGCCATGGATCAAAGCCAATAGAAAGTTTTTGACCATTTTTTTCAAGCCATTGTGAGGGAGGACAAGTTATGAGATCTTCATAATTAAAAATATCAGGATCAGTTTGTTGGCGAACTTGGAGCTTATATCGCCCATCTGTAAATATGATGGCTTTGTTTTTTAAAATCAGTGCAATCCCAGCTGATCCAGTAAAGCCGGTTAACCAGCTAAGGCGTTGAGCATGAGGAGGGACGTACTCTCCTTGATGCTCATCACACCGCGGAACAAGAAAACCATCGAGTCCAAGGTGATCGAGTTCTTTACGAAGGCAAGAAATGCGTTCTGCTGCATAAGCAGGATTTGTTGTCGCCTCAAAAGATTGATACATAACGACGTCCTTTTCTTTTATTTTATTTCAGATGTATCGTAACCCATCCTTGCCGGTGGTATGTTTCGATATGCTTCATTCCTTGTTTTATATAAGTCTCCAAAACATGGGCATGTTGTTCTTCAAGAATTCCAGAGAGTATAAGTGATCCCCCTTTTTGAAGTGCCGTTACCACTTCTTGCGCAAGTTCAATAAGCGGATTAGCAAGGATATTGGCAACGATGAGATCAAAAGGGGTTCGTGATGCAATTGCATCATGGGAAAAATCTGTTGCTGTAATAGCTGTAATATATTCCTTGACACCATTGAATTCGATATTGTGTTGTGCAACTTGAACAGCAATTGGGTCAATATCGGACGCAAGCACAGTAATTGGTTTGAGCATTGCTATGCCAATGGCTAGTACACCGCTCCCAGTACCAAGATCAAGGGCATTTTTTGGATTTTCGTGTTTCATGACTTTGGCAATCATTTCTAAACAACCGGCTGTTGTTCCATGATGTCCGGTGCCAAAAGCTTGATTAGCTTCAATTTCAATAGGGAGAACATTTGCTGGAATGGCGTTTCGGTTGTGACTTCCATGAAGGAAAAAAGGACCAGCTTGCACAGGTTTTAGTCCTTCTAGGCTTTTTTGTACCCAATCAATGTTGGGTAAAACTTCCATATTAATTTTATCAAAATCTATAGAGAGAACGCTTGCAAAATGTTTTAATGCGTTCTCTTGATTGTCTTGATCGACATATAGAGAAAGCTCATATACAGCATTTTGTTCATCTATCTCTGTAAGAGCAAGAGGATAACCTTCTTCGTCAAAGGCTGTTTCTATAAGGGTATAGAACCGTTCTGCTTCATTTTTAGAAGCAGTATAATAGAGGCGAATTTGTTGCGACATGCTGTTCTTTCTTTTGATCGGCTTTTTTTAGTTTAAGATGAGTTTTTTTAACCGTTCAATGGCGATTTCATCTTTTAATTCGCTATCGCTTTCTTTCGTGTCATAACGAATAACGCCAGCTAATTTTCCACCTTTTTTGAGTAAAAAAATTGCTGCTGTATGGTTATATGTATAGTTTCCATCGGTTTCAGGGACTTTTTCAGCAACGATGTTGAAAGAATTGACCATTTTATGAACTTTATCAGGATCTCCACTAATGCCAACAATTTTATTGTTAAAATTACTGAGATAATCATGGAGTACTTTTGGTGTGTCACGTTCAGGATCAACAGTCACAAACCATATACCTAATTTATCAGCTTCAGGCCCAAGGGCTGTAAGCCATCGATCAAGATTCATCAGTGTGGTAGGGCAGCTTTCAGGACACATAGTGAAGCCGAAAAAAATTATTGAAGGCTTGCTTCGAACATCAGCCTCAGTAATATTTTTTCCATTAGAATCAGTGAGAGTAAAGTTATCACCTAAAGGCTTATTTGTCAGCGTATCATAAATAAAAACACCTGCAAGAAATATGATTGTCAGCCCCAAGATGCGTATTACATTTTTCATAGTTTGACTCTCTTAGATAGATCGAGAAATTGTAACATCGGCAGGTTTGTTTTGCAATGTTTGTTTCATGGTTGATTTTATTGGCTTGATTGGTATGTCTTTCCATATCTATTGATAAAACATTGGTGAAAGATGTATGAATATTGAGAAAGATCTTCGATTTCATGAAAGTGAACCTCGTATCCATACGACAGCGCGGCTGCATGGTTGTAAATTAGGGCGCTATGTGGAAATTAATGAGCGGGTGATTTTACGGGATGTAACCGTTGGAGATTTTTCTTATTTAGAGCGTAATAGTGAGGCTATTTATAGCGATATTGGGCGTTTTTGTTCTATTGCATCTCATGTACGGATGAATGCGTTGGAGCATCCTATGGAGCGCGTTTCAACGCATAAAATAACCTATCGTCCAAACGAATATTTTCGTTATATGGCATTAGATAGTGGTTTTCGTGAAAGGCGTTGTGCAAAACGTGTTATTATTGGGCATGATGTGTGGATTGGACATGGTGCGGTTATTATGCCTGGAGTGACAATTGGTCATGGCGCTATCATTGGCGCGAACGCTGTTATAACGAAAGATGTTATGCCTTATACGATTGTCGTTGGGGTGCCTGCTAAGCGATTGCGGATGCGTTTTCCCAATCATGTGATAGAATGCCTTTTAGATATGGCTTGGTGGGATTGGCCACTTGATAAAATTCACGACGCATTGCCTGATATGCAAAATCTGCCCATTGAAGCCTTTGTTCGTAAATGGAAATGACATGCAGAATAAAATAAAGTGGTTTCTTGAAAAAACTGATCATGGTTTGCTTGTAATTAAGCTTTGTTTACAAAATTGTCTAGTACACGCTTTTCTCCGGCTTTTTCGAACATTATTGTCAATTTATGATCGTCTATTGCTGTAATATGACCATAACCAAATTTTATGTGAAAAATCCGATCATTGACAGAAAAATCTGATGGTACATGAGAGATTGATTGAGAGATAACTTTCCCTTCAATATTCTTGTTTTTTTGTGCACGCTTTTGTCTTGGTGTTGCATAGTCATTATAAAAAGAATCGTGATATTGAAAGGAAGATTTTCCATAACCACCATAGGATGTTTCCATTTCTACAACTTCTATATGTTCTGCTGGTAATTCATCTAGAAAACGGGAGGGAAGAGCAGGTTGCCAAAGTCCATGAATTCTTCGATTCGATACAAACCATATATGCAAATGTTTTTTTGCTCTTGTTAGACCTACGTAAGCAAGACGCCGTTCTTCTTCTAATCCTGAACGTCCACCTTCATCTAATGAGCGCTGGTGGGGAAAGAGTCCTTCTTCCCAACCTGGAAGAAAAACTGTTTCAAATTCAAGTCCTTTGGCTGAATGAAGTGTCATGATGTTGACTGCATCCATATTTTCATTATTTTCCGTTTCCATAACGAGTGCAACATGTTCCAAAAAACTTTGAAGATTTTCAAATTGTTCCATGGAACGAATCATTTCTTTAAGATTTTCTAGTCTTGTAGGAGCCTCTGGTGAGCGATCTTCTAACCACATGGTTGTATAACCAGAATCATCAAGGACGATCTCGGCAAGTTCTCTATGAGGAGTGTCTTGAAGCATATTTTGCCAGCGGCGGAAGTTTTCAATGAGGCTTCGTAACGCACTGCGTGCCTTAGGCTTTAATTCATCTGTTTCAATGATGTCTGCGGCAGCAGAAAAGAGAGGAACAGCACGTGCACGTGCACTCTCATAAAGAATGCGCAGGGTTGCATCTCCTATGCCGCGTTTGGGTGTATTAATAACACGCTCAAAAGCTAAATCATCAGTAGGTTGGACAACAACGCGTAAATAAGCCATGGCATCACGTATTTCCATTCGCTCATAAAAACGAGGACCACCAATAACGCGATAATTAAGGCCAAGCGTTACAAAGCGATCTTCAAATTCACGCATTTGAAATGATGCGCGTACCAATATCGCCATATGATTTAATGCATGACCGGTTTGTTGTGCGCGTTCGATTTCTTCTCCAATTGCTCGTGCTTCTTCTGCCGAATCCCATGCTGAATGAATTTTTACCTTTTCTTCCTCGCTCTTTATTTGAGCAGAAAAAAGGACTTTTCCCAGTCTTTCTTCATTATGCGCAATGAGATGGGAGGCGGTTTTGAGAATATGAGATGTTGAGCGATAATTGCGTTCTAGACGAATAATTTTAGCAGAAGGAAAATCTTTTTCAAAACGTAATATGTTTTCGACTTTTGCACCACGCCATCCATAAATGGATTGATCATCATCGCCAACACAACAAAGATTAACATGTTGACCTTGAGGATGTTGGGCCAAAAGGCGAAGCCAAAGATATTGTGCTGTATTTGTATCTTGATATTCATCGACAAGAATATAATGAAATTGAGAATGATATTCGCGAAGAATATCTGGATTATGTTGGAAGATAGAGATAGAATGAAGTAGAAGGTCACCAAAATCACAAGCATTAAGATCTTTTAATCGATTTTGATAACTGTGATAAAGTTCACGTCCCATGCCGTTACCAAAGGAATGAGCATCACTTTTTGAGATATGTGTTGGTGAAAGTCCTTGATTTTTCCAAGAATCAATCATCATGGCAAGGTTTCGTGCGGGCCAACGCTTATCGTCTAATCCTTCAGCTTGAATAAGTTGTTTTAAAAGTCGAAGAACATCATCGCTATCGAGAATTGTAAAGTTTCTTTTTAAATCAACAAGCTCTGCGTGACGGCGTAAAATTTTAGCTCCAGTGGAATGAAAGGTTCCAAGCCAAGGCATACCTTCAACAACTTCTCCAATAAGTTCACCAATACGTATTTTCATTTCACGGGCTGCTTTGTTGGTGAAAGTGACAGCAAGTATTTGCTGAGGAGAGGCAAGTCCAGAGCGTAAAATGTGAGAAATACGGGTTGTTAAAACGCGTGTTTTTCCTGTACCAGCACCTGCAAGAACTAAAAGAGGTCCCTCAGTATTCATAACAGCTTGTTGCTGTTCTGGATTGAGTTGTTCTAAATAGTCTGTGTTATATGATTTTTGTTCTTTTAGAGTATGGGAGAAAAAACCAGAGCTCTTCTTATCATGGTCTGGAGGGGAATCTTCTTCAAAGAAAGGTATGGTATGATCAGAAAAATTACTCATTATCTCTCTTTTGTAGTCTTTTTTTTATTGAAGTTCTAGATTAAAAAAACTTCTCTTAAAAAGTCACAACAGTTTCAGTTGAACAGACAGAAAGAGAACGTAAAAAAATAAGCACAACCATTAAAGGCTTTGGGTGAGAACGCTTTGAAGGGCATAAACGCGTAACGAAGCCGAAAGATTTACTTGTTGTGGTCTTTTGCTATCAATATCGGTAATAATAAAGGCTAAAGATTGTCCTTTTTTGCGGGCTATATCTTTTAGAATATCTAAAAATGGTGGTTCTAAAGAGACGCTTGTTGCGTGTCCATCAACGCGAACAGATATCTTTCGTGGAATGACTTTTGACCAATCGATAGAATTATTTTCGTGCATTTTTCCACCTTTATTCGTCGTTTCGCAAACGATTTTGATCAAGAAATTTTTGCATTTTTAAAGATTTTTGCTGCTCAAAATTTTTTTCAGTTTTTGTTCGTCCAAAACGATAACGATTTTGCTCAGCACAAAGAGATTTTTCTGTACGTTTTTTTTGTTTTCGAAATTGGCGAAGATTAATCAATTCAGTCATGAGAAAAATTATTTTTTCCGAAAGGAATCTAAAGAGACAACATCAGCACTTTGATTTTGTTTTGCATCGTTATTTGAAGGTTCTTTATTTGTACTGAGATTTTGTTCTTTTGTAAGCGTATTTTCTTTTTTTTGTTTGTTTGATAAGGTAATAGGCGTAGTTGAGGTATTTTCTGAATTTTCACTTTCTCCAGAGGTCAGATTTGAGGGCAGATCAAATGCTGCTTCAAATGCTGCTACAGGATCATAAAAGACCTGAATGGAAGTAAAAGGAATCACGAGCTTTTCGGTTATTTCCCTGAAAGAGAGGGTTACTTCGAAAGCTGTTTCTGAAACACTGAGATCTCTAAATTGATGTTGTAAGACGATTGTCATTTGCTCAGGATAGCGATTTTTTAGCCGAGGAGAAATTTTAACGCCTGGGGCATTTGTCAAAAAAGTTATAAAAAAATGATGATTTCCCGGAAGACCTGCTTTGGCAACTTCCGATAAAACTTTACGGATAACTCCACGAAGCGCATCCTGAACGAGAATATCGTAACGGATTTGATCTTTAACCATCGAAGTTTATTCCTTTTATTTCACGTAGCAGAATGGGGCGTATTGATATTGTGTGACAGAATATATTTTAAATTAGCAGATTTTTTCTACGATGCACCTCAATAAATCGAATAAATACGAAACTCTATGGTAAATAATGTCTGATAATGTCTGAAAGATCAATCAACAACATTTAAAAAAGTGAAGGCTTCTGTTGCCAGGTGCCTCCGAACCCCGCTTAAACCTGCGACGGTTTAAGGCTCAAATTGAAACATTCACACCACCTTAAGCGGCGAGACGTGCTTCCGCATAGTTGTCATTTGCAACTACTCATTTAGCCCGATAACGGTGGTACAATGCCGAGTAAAAGAGCGATCTTTACACCCTTGTCGATCCTATTTCGCCCCCACCAAAATATAATTTTGGTTTCTTATATTTTGGTGGAGGCGCCGGGTACCGCCCCCGGGTCCAATAGGTTTATTTCACCGTCCATTTATTACCATAGCTGGTGAACCAGCCCTCTAAATATAGATGAAGAACAGTCTTAGGAAAAGGGGGGTTGTTAATATTTTTAATCCTCTAATTATTTATGGAGCTATATGATGCGGCTGTAAAGTATAGTCCGCTCATTTTTGGAGAGGAGATGATGCAAAATGACAAATAATCTAGCAGATATTAAACTATATGATTCAAATCCCGATGAAGCAGCAGTAGAACGACTTAGCCGTCGTTTAGCTTTAGTGATGAAAAAGCAGGATGCAGCGCTTGTTGCTACATCGGATCCAAAAGAGTTAGAACGTGTTGAAAAATGGGTTCAAGATGTTTTAGAAGCCGATGAGAAGAGTGCTAAAATGGCTGTTTCAAAAGTGGCTGAGATGATGTCTGGAGAGCGTAGAAAAAGTCGTATGACTTTTTATTATCTAGTTGCTAAGCAACTTAATGCACTTCATAAAATTTAAACAATATTAAATTTGTGATAATGATAAAAAAAGCCCAATTTCTTGGGCTTTTTCGTTGATAAAAAGGGTTAATGTTTTTCATCCTCTTGGAGGTAGCCTCCTTTACGCATACTCGGGACAAAGAGAAGAGCAATGAATGCCATGATCATCACGACGGTTATATAAAAATAAAAGAGAGATTCATGACCGTACTTTTTTAATCCAAGCGCAACGTATTCAGCAGAACCACCAAATAAGGCGTTGCCAATGGCATGAGAGATGCTAACGCCTAATGCGCGTATTGAAGAGGGAAACATTGCTGATTTGACGACACCAGAGATGGATGTATACATGCTCATAATGAAGAGCAAGCCAATAATGACGGAAAAGGCAACCCATATACTATGCGTATTACCGATTATCCAGAGTCCAGGAAATGTAAAGATGACAGAGAGTACACTCCAAATGATAAGTAAAGTTTTTGTTCCAATTTTATCGGCTATGATACCAGCTATGGGTTGGAATAGGATGAAAATAAATAGTACAGCTGTCATAATCGTTGTTGCGGTATGTTTATCAAAGCCGGTGGTTGTGATCAGATATTTTTGCATATAAGTCGTAAAGGTGTAAAATGTGAGTGATCCTCCTGATGCAAAGCATGCAATTACGACAACGGCTTTTGTATGCTTGGTGAGAAGTTCCTTAAGACTGCCAGAGTGTTTGTGAGAGCGGCTTTCTTTCGTGGTTGTTTCGTGGAGAGAACGACGCAGATAAATCGCAATCACTGCCCCGAAACCACCAATCACAAAAGGAATGCGCCATCCCCATGCTTTTAACTGATCTTCAGAGAGATAAGATGCTAGAATAAATATAATGAAGCTGGCAAGAAGTTGACCTGTAATAAGGGTGGCTGATTGGAAAGAAGCAAAAAGCCCACGATGTTTTTTGAGAGCAACTTCGCTCATATAAGTGGCTGCTGTACCATATTCACCACCCGCTGAAAGTCCTTGCATCATCCGAGCTAAAAGTAAAAGGATTGCTGATGTTACTCCTAAGGTTTCATAGGTGGGAAGTATGGCGATGAAAAAAGAGCCACCACACATCATAAAAATGGATATAAGCATCGAGCGTTTACGTCCATAACGATCGGCGACAAACCCTAAAAACCAAGCTCCAATAGGGCGCATAAGAAAGCCAATAAAAAACACACCTGCGGTTTTTAACAGTGGCGTAATCGTATCACCATCGGAGGGAAAGAATTGTGATGCAAAATAAATTGATGCAAATGAGTACACGTAAAAATCATACCATTCTACGAGATTTCCTGATGCGCTTGCTATAATAGCAAAAACACGTTTTCTTGCATCCTGTGATGCTGAAGTTGTTTCATTTTTCATGAATTGTTCCCCTTTTGGATTTATAGTTCATATTTTCTAAACATAATTGTTTATGATTTCCAGAAAAATTCAATGGTATTATAACAATTTCTTAGGGAAACTCTTTAAGATGATTTATTAGAGTTATGTTGTCATTCGTTTTAAGATTTTTACTTGTGTTGTAGAATAAAAAGTTATCACATTGCATTTAAAGGGAGAGAACATTGAAAAGTAGATCAAGATACCTTTAAACTTGATGAGAAGAATGCAATATTGGCATCATACCGGAAGATTATAGAAGAGATGGTCTTTATGAGCAGAAAGCCCAAAAACTGAAGACATTTCATAAAGCTTAAGTAATGTAAAAGGGGATTTTGTGTCCTTAATTATCTTATTGTATCATAACACATCATCATTTAGGAGGGTGAGGTAAGTCTCAGATAAGGTTTTCCGTATGAGGTGTTTTTTAGATATCGTGATAAATATTTAGGGTAGGGCTGCCCATAGAATCTTATCAAGTAAATTACATAAAGAGGGCAGTAACTATAGACAATTTAAAAGAAACTGAGTTGTTTGTAAGATGAATGCGGGGCGGGCTTTTCGTTCTTTACTAGGGTGGAGAGGAGATCAAAAAAAGCCCAATTTCTTGGGCTTTTTTTATCCAGAAAATAAGTTTAATGAAGTTTATCGTCTTTATCGAGATATCCTCCTTTATCTATATCGGGCATAAGAAGAATAGAGATGAGTGCAATGACCATCATACCAACGATGTAAAAAAAGAAAACAGATTCGTATCCCATATTTTTTAATCCAAGCGCTACATATTCAGCAGAACCGCCAAAGAGTGCGTTGCCAATGGCAAAAGCAAATCCAACACCAATTGCTCGGATTGAAGCAGGGAACAATTCTGCTTTTATGATACCAGCAATGGACGTATAAAAACTCATAACACAGAGTATTCCAATAATAATTAAGAGTGCTGTCCATGGATTATGGGCATTACCGATCATTTTAAGTACAGGAATGGTGCAGATAATGGATAATGCCCCCCAACTAATGAGTGAAGCTCTTGCTCCAATTTTATCGGCTAGGGAACCAAAAAGAGGTTGGAGTAGCACAAAAACAAAGAGGGCGGCAGTCATTATCGTTGTTGCGGTTTGTTTATCAAAGCCCGTGGTTGTGATCAGATATTTTTGCATATAAGTGGTGTATGTATAAAATGTGAGAGATCCACCAGCTGTAAAGCCAACAACCAAAAAGAAAGCTTTTTTATGATTACGAAAAAGTTCTTTAAGACTACCAGCGTGTTGTTCAGAGCGGCTTTTGAGGGTTGTTGTTTCATGAAGCAAGCTACGCAGATAAATTGCAACGATTGCTCCAAAGCCACCAATGACAAAGGGAATACGCCATCCCCATGCTTTTAACTGATCCTCGTTAAGGTAAATGGCTAAAATAAATATTATAAAACTTGCGAGAAGTTGACCTGAGATCGTTGTTGCATATTGAAAAGAAGCAAAGAGCCCGCGACGATTTTTGGGTGCAACTTCGCTCATATAAGTTGCTGCTGTACCATATTCACCGCCAACGGAAAGTCCTTGAAACATACGGACTAAAAGGAGAAGAAATGCTGCTGTTATTCCCAAGGTTTTATAAGTGGGAAGTATGGCAATGAGAAAAGAGCCACCACACATCATAAAAACAGAAATAAGCATTGAGCGTTTACGTCCATAACGATCCGCAATGTATCCAAAGAGCCATGCTCCAATTGGACGCATAAGAAAGCCAATAAAAAAGATTCCTGCCGTTTTTAACAGTTGTGTAACAATATCTTCATCTTCAGGAAAAAATTGTGATGCAAAATAAACCGATGCAAAGGAGTAAGCATAAAAGTCGTACCATTCTACCAGATTTCCTGATGCGCTGGATATGATAGCAAAAATACGTTTCCTTGTATCATGTGGATCTAAAGTTGTTTGATTATTCATGAAGTATTCCCCTTTTAGATTTATAACTTTTCTTCTTTTTAAAGCTATTTACGATGTGCATTATAAAAACGCCATTGTATCATGATAATTTTTTAGGGAAACATAAAGATTTTTTCTAGAGCTATCAGTGGTGTTTTGGGCTCATGGTGTTGTTACATTGCGTAAATCATACGCTTTTTACTATCCTTAAGGAAATATTATTTTTTGTTTGATTGTGAATTATTTGCATATGCAGAGTGTTTATGAAGATATGATACTCTTTAGTTTATATGCTTGATGTTGTTTCGTAAAATGATGTTATTGACTATTTCATGCGAGGTTGGTGTATCTGTTAAAATACTTTTTATGAATGAGCTTAAGTGTTAAGGGGGAGTACAATATTAAGAGTTCGTCAAAAGTATAATGATAGCGGCTTGCACTTTTATTAAGTGTAAAGAGAGTAATGTTCATGTTTATATTTTACGGGGCTTTTACGTTATGTCATTCACGGGTGCCGTTGTGAAATGGAGTTGGGTGCATTGAGAAATGTTTCTCAAAAAAGTGTGCGAATTCATAATATAATGGTATTTTCTATTTTCATGAAAGAATTTGTTTTGCATGAGGGGGTACTATTAAGAACGTATTAAACAAAATCATGAGTGTAATCTTTATTATTGATAAAATTATCTTGAAAGATAATCACTTTTCTTCGATTTTGAGTGGGTATGGGAATATTAAAATAAATCAAACGTTTTTTATCTTCAGTGAATTAAATTCAGCTAAAGAAGTATTTATTACATAATAATATGAAGCCATTTATTTTTATAAGCGGCGTGTGCAGGAGGGAACATTGCTTCTTTAGAGTGTTTGAAGGGATAAAAAATTGTGAGCTTTAAACTTCTATCGGAAAGGATATAAAAAAAGCCCAGTACTCTGGGCTTTTTTGTTAAAATCCTTGTTTGTTAACATTAAAGGTTAATGAATATCGTCTCCTTGTAAATACCCTTTTTTGCGAGCATCTGGCATTAAGAGAACAGCAATGAATGCAATAATCATCATGCCGGTTATATAAAAATAGAAGACAGATTCATATCCAAGATCTTTTAATCCAAGTGCGACATATTCAGCAGAACCGCCAAACAGTGCGTTGGCAATAGCATAAGAGAGCCCAACTCCTATTGCTCGTACTGAAGCAGGAAACATTTCTGATTTTACAATGCCAGAGATAGATGTATAAAAGCTCATAATGCAGAGCATTCCAGTAATGACTGATAAAGCAATCCATGTACTATCAGTACTACCAATCATATTAAGTCCAGGAATGGTAAAGATAATAGATAAGACACTCCAAATAAGGAGTGAAGTTCTTGTTCCAATTTTATCTGCAAGAGCACCAAAGAGGGGTTGGAGTAACATGAAAACAAAGAGTGCAGCTGTCATGATTGTTGTGGCTGTATGTTTATCAAAGCCAGTGGTTGTGATCAGATATTTCTGCATGTAAGTCGTATAGGTGTAGAATGTGAGCGATCCTCCAGCTGTAAAGCCAATAACCAGAAAGAAAGCTTTTCGGTGGTTGCTCAGAAGTCCCCTAATACTACCAGCTTGTGCACTAGAACGACTTTCTTTGGTCGTTGTCTCATGGAGTGTGCGGCGTAGATAAATCGCAACAATTGCGCCGCATCCACCAATGGCAAATGGAATACGCCAGCCCCACGCTTTTAGCTGATCTTCGGTGAGATAAAGCGCTAAAATGAATATAACGAGACTGGCTAGAAGTTGACCACCAATCAGTGTGGTATATTGGAAAGAGCTAAAAAATCCGCGGCGATTTTTGAGGGCGATTTCGCTCATATAAGTTGCTGTTGTACCATATTCACCACCGACAGAAAGCCCCTGAAGCATTCTGAGTAAAAGTAAAAGAATTCCTGCTGCCATTCCAATGGTTTCATAGGTAGGAAGTAGGGCGATTAAGAACGAACCACCACACATCATAAAAACAGAGATAAGCATTGAGCGTTTGCGTCCGTAACGATCGGCAATGAAGCCAAAAAGCCATCCGCCTATTGGGCGCATAAGAAAACCAATAGCAAAAACACCCGCCGCTTTTAAAAGTTGCGTAACGTCATTGCCATCTGAGGGAAAGAATTGTGATGCAAAATAAATAGATGTAAAGGAATAAACATAAAAGTCATACCATTCTACTAGATTACCTGATGCACTGGACACGATAGCCCAGATACGTTTTCTTGTATCATGTGGTTTTAAAGCTTCTTGTTTTTCCATAGTCGATCCCTTTATTTGATGTTCATCCATCTTTGTTCATTTATGTCATTTTTTTAGAAGCTGTCTATAGTATTTTATCTTTTGCATCAAAAATTTAGTTAGATCATGATAATTTCTTGTGTAAGATGTTTTTGGAAAAAGATTTGAATTATGTTTGTACGGATTTTACAGTTTTTATTTTCTATAATAAGAAGAATCGGACATAATACCCTCATGAAATCATATCTTGCTCTTTTATCTCATGTTTTAAATCAGGGTATTGATCGGACAGATCGAACGGGTGTTGGAACGCGATCTATCTTTGGGTATCAGATGCGTTTTGATTTACAAGCAGGATTTCCGTTGTTGACAACAAAGAAACTACACTTACGTTCAATTATTTATGAACTTTTGTGGTTTCTTAAAGGCGATACAAATATCGCTTGGTTGAAAGAGCATGGTGTGTCAATTTGGGACGAGTGGGCTGATGAAAAGGGAAATCTTGGTCCTGTTTATGGTTATCAGTGGCGTTCTTGGCCCGCTCCTGATGGACGCCATATTGATCAAATTAACAATCTTTTAACGATGATTAAGGAAACGCCAGATTCTCGTCGCTTGATTGTATCAGCTTGGAATCCTGCATTAATAGAGGAAATGGCGTTGCCTCCGTGTCATTGTCTTTTTCAATTTTACATTGCGGAGGGGAAATTATCTTGTCAACTTTATCAGCGTTCGGCGGATATTTTCTTAGGTGTTCCATTCAATATTGCATCCTACGCATTGCTAACGATGATGATTGCGCAAGTAAGCGGTCTTAAAGTAGGCGATTTTATTCATACTCTGGGAGATGCTCATCTTTATTCTAATCATTTTGAACAGGCAAAATATCAATTGTCTCGTATACCAAATGCTTTGCCATGTATGCGCATAAATCCAGCGGTAACAGATCTTTTTTCTTTTCAATTTGAGGATTTTGAGTTGCTTAATTATGAAGCACAACCCCATATTAAAGCGCCGGTAGCAATATGACGATTTCCATTTGTTTAATTGCTGCTGTTGCAGAAAATGGTGTTATCGGTCGTGAAGGTGCCATGCCGTGGCATTTATCGACGGATTTGCAACGCTTTAAAGCTTTGACGTTGCGTAAGCCCATTATTATGGGAAGAAAAACTTGGGATTCTATTGGGAGACCTTTACCAGGGCGTACAAATATCGTCATTACGCGTGATTGTACCTTTTGTGCTGAAGGGGCTGATGTTGCTCACTCTTTATCGCAAGCTTGTTCTCTTGCAACAAATGTTGCTTCTCAAAATGATGTAGAGGAAATTTTTATTATTGGTGGGGGTGAAATTTTTCAACAAGGGTTGCATATGGCTGATAAAATATTCCTTACAGAAGTTTTAGCTTCTATAGAAGGTGATAGTTTTTTTCCTGTTTTTGATAAAGAAAAGTGGACTATTGTGCAAACACAAGATATTCCAAAAGGGGATAAAGATAGTCATCCGACACGTTTTGTTGTTTATGAGCGGAAATAATTTTTTGTAATATGAAGTGGAAGGGTTTATCAGTTGTATTGTAATGAGGTAAGAGACACCCTATAAGATCAAGCAAATGGTTGGTGTTCGAGTAGTGGTAATCAGTTAAAGAGGTGATAATGCCCTGGACAAATCAAAATGGTGGTGGCCCGTGGAGTGGCGATAAAAACAGTGGTGACAAAAAAACACCAGCTAAGAATCTCTTTGGTTCTGGTGGCGGTAATGGTGGCGAAAATGGTCCTAATCTTAATGAAATTTTGCGCAAAGGGCAGGATCAGTTTAAACAATTCGGGAGAAGCAGTTTTTCTGTTTTATTCCTTCTGCTTATTGTGTTTTTTTGGCTATACCAGTCAATTTATATTGTTCAGCAAAATGAACAAGCGGTAGAGTTGCGCTTTGGCATCCCTAAAGAAGGCATTATTGGTGATGGGTTGCATTTTCATTTTTGGCCAATTGAGACCTATATGAAAGTCCCTTTAACGGAAAAAACAATCGCGATTGGTGGGAAGCCCGGTCAGGCGCAACAAAGTGATGGTTTAATGCTTTCGAGTGATCAAAATATCGTTAATGTTAATTTTTCCGTTTATTATCGGATTTCATACCCTAGTCAGTTTTTATTCAATGTGAATGATCAAGAGGGAACTGTCCGCCAAGTTGCTGAGAGTGCAATGCGTGAGGTCATTGGTTCGCGGCCGGTTGATGATGTTTTACGTGACAAGAAAGAAGAAGTTGCTAATGACGTTAGAAAGATTATCCAGTTGACTGTGGATAAATATCAACTTGGTGTCGAAATAAGCCGTGTTTCTATCAGTGAAGCTGCTCCTCCGACAAAGGTTGCTGCTGCGTTTAATTCTGTTCAGCAGGCGGAGCAGGAACGTGGAAGAATGATTGAAGAGGGGAATCGTGTGCGTTTTACGAAAATTGGTTTAGCAAATGGTGAAGCTTCACGCACACGGGAAATCGCAAAAGGTGAAAAGGCACAAATGGTTGAAGAGGCAACAGGGCGTGCTGAACGTTTTCAGGCGATAGCTCGAGAGGCTGCGATTTCACCAGAAGCTGCTCGCTACCGTCTCTATATGGAGACGATGGGGCGGATTCTTTCTTCACCAAATAAGCTGGTTCTTGATCAGGCAAATTCTCCAGCGGTGCCTTATTTACCTTTGAATGAATTGTTGCATAGCAAGTCATCGGAAAAAGTAAAGGCAACAGCAGCGCGTCCTGCGTTACTCTTAGATTCTCGTATTTCTGGAGGAGATTAATTATGCAGCAATCTCGCTTTTTGTTTGTTTTTAGTGCTATAGTGTTTGTTTTGATGATTTTGTGGATGTCCGTATTTATCGTCTATCCTCGTCAACAAGTAGCAATTAAGCGTTTTGGACAAATTGTTCAGGTAGAATCTAATCCTGGAATCTATTTCAAGGCGCCCTTTATCGATAAGATGATCATTGTTGATAATCGGTTATTGCGTTACGATGTTCCTACACAATCTGTACAGGTTCGTGGTGGTGCGTATTATGAGGTGGATGCGTTCTTTATTTACCGTATTACAGATCCTAAGTTGTTTTTACAGCGCATTGCTTCTGGGCGTCCACAAATTGCGGCACGTGAAAACCTTGCACCACGGTTTATTGACGCTTTGCGTGCTGTTTATGGTAAGCGAGAATTTAAAGCAGCCTTATCGGATGAACGAGGCGCGATGATGGCTGAAGTACAGAAGCAATTTTCTGTAGATGCAGGCTCGTTGGGTATTACCATTGTTGATGTGCGTATTCGTAAAACCGATTTGACTGATGCTGTTTCAGAAGATGTCTATCGGCAAATGGCAGCTGAACGTGAAGCTGCTGCGGAAAATATCCGGGCTCGTGGTCAGCAGGAGCGAGATCGTATTGTGGCAGAAGCTAATCGTGAATATGAAGAAATTGTAGCAGCTGCAAAGCGTGATGCTGAAATTACCCGTGGTGAAGGTCAAGCTGAAAGTATTCGTCTTTTATTGAATGCGAGGGAGGCTAATCCGTCTTTTTACGATTTTTGGTTGGCGATGGAACAATACAAGAATTTAGAGAAAACACCGATGGTGATTTCTCCAAATGAGGATTTCTTTTTCTATTTTCGTAATCCGCCGCAGGCAAATAAAGCATTCTTACCGACAATGAATACTGGCCTCAGTAAAACTGATCCAAAATCGGGAGAGAATAGATAAAATAATGGATTGCAGATACGAGATTTTGCATGAAAAGAATGATCTGTGACCATTTTCTTTTATGGTAAAAGTGGTAGAGAGTATCGAGCCGTGCTGGTTTTACGTAGATAAATTTAGTGGGGCTCTTTGCATCTTTGATTAAAGGCATGTCATGGATAGAAGTATCGTGAGTAAAAATACGTTTTTAAAGTTTTTTATCACAAGAGTTGTTTTTTGTGTGACTTTGTTTCTATCAGGATCAGTGAGTTTGTCTTGGGGAGCCGAGACAAGCAAGGCATTGCTTTCTATTCCTGATTTAGCTTCTGAGCTTTTGGAAACAGTTGTGAATATTTCCACGGCGCAGACTGTTGAAGGAACAGAACAGGATGCAAACACCTCGGTACCCGTTATCCCAAAAGATTCATTGCTGGAGGAATATTTCAGTGATTTTTTTACACCCAAGGATGGTCAAAAAGATAGTCAATTTCAAAAGGTGCGTTCTTTAGGCTCTGGTTTTGTGATTGATGCGCAAAAAGGGATTATTGTTACAAATTATCATGTTATTGTAGATGCTGATGATATTGAAGTTAATTTTACGGATGGTACAAAACTAAAGGCAAAGCTTCTTGGAAAGGATAGCAAAACTGATTTGGCGTTGCTTCAAGTCGATGCAGGAAGTAAAAAATTAAAAGCTGTGCGTTTTGGTGACTCAGAAAAAGCACGTATTGGTGACTGGGTTATGGCTATTGGTAATCCTTATGGTTTTGGTGGAAGTGTGACGGTTGGTATTATTTCTGCACGTAATCGTGATCTTAATGCTGGTCCCTATGATAATTTTATTCAAACAGATGCAGCAATTAATCGGGGAAATTCTGGTGGGCCGTTATTTGATAGAAATGGTGAAGTCATTGGCATTAATACAGCAATTGTTTCACCTTCGGGAGGATCTATCGGTATTGGATTTGCTATTCCATCGGATATGGCTCTTTCTGTTATTAATCAATTGCGTGATTTTGGAGAAATAAGGCGTGGTTGGTTGGCTATTCGTATTCAGCCGGTAACAGAGGATATTGCAAAAAGTTTAAAATTGGACAATGCTGTGGGAGCATTGGTGGCTGGTAAAATAGAACAGACGGAAGAAAATAATGTAGATAATAGCCAGTTACAAACTGGAGATGTTATTCTTTCCTTTGGTAATTCCAAAATTAAGCATGCACGTGATTTGCCGCGTTTAGTTGCAGAAAGTTCAGAAGGAAAAGTGGTGGACGTTACTATTTTACGCAATGGGCAAGAAGCAACAGTAAAAGTTAAGCTTGGACGTTTGATTGAAACAGATCCAAATGAAGATACAGAAGAAGTTGATGATAAAAAAAATCAAGATCTGTCGAAAAACGTGACAATGCAATTTATGGGAATGACGTTATCTGAACTGACAGAGGATTTGCGTCATCGTTATTCAATTTCAGATAAACTTCGAGGACTAGTGGTGACATCTGTTGCACAAAATAGTGCCGCGGATAAAAAGCGTATTCGCGTTGGTGAAGTGATTGTTGATATCAATCAGAGTTCTATCACAACAATTGATGAGGCTAAAAAACGTATTCATAAATTACGTGAAGCTGGACGCAAAAATGCTCTATTTATTGTAGCGCGTCCAGATGGAGAGTTACGGTTCGTAACGCTCCTAATGGATTGATCCTTAAAAAATTATTTTTTGTTTTTTATCAGCCTTAGTGTGTGGGATATTTTGCAAGTCAGCCATGTGATGTCCAATATTTCTCAAGCTCATTTCACGATAGAGAGCATGGGGTGTGCAATATAAAATCCATTGGAAATCATTATATCTTTATGCTGAATATCAAAGTATAAATTGGTGTCATCATAGTATTTTTCAGTTCTCAATATTGTAACAGCCTAGACTTTGAAATGCTGCATAAGAGATATTGGTACACCTTTCTTAAGTCCATTTTTATCTCTGCTTGTGATGCGCACGTAAATGGTATTGATATGATACTTTATGAGGCTCTTATTATAAACCGGCGTAGCATGCTATTTTTATAGGAAAAAATAAAGCTATTTGATTGTATAGATTAAACTTAGTATTATTTTCATAAATGATGACAAAGAGTATATTTTTAATGGCCTTAACGGACAGAATTATTATAGCTGTGGTTTGTTATTGAATTATGATAGCAAAAAATGCTTGGAAATTCCTTTGGTGTTGTTATTAAGTCCATTTTTTCTTTTTTATAAGTTTCATAAGGGGCTTTGTCTTAAGGGGAATTTGTGTTCGTATTTTTGTTTGAAGTATTTACTCTATGATAATGGAGAGAAAATACAGGAAGGCTTTGGGGGTGTCTGCATGTTGCAATAAGTTATTGATTGGGAGAAATTGCTATTCATGACACAGAGAACAGTTACATTAATAGCAGGGCCAACGGCAAGTGGGAAGTCAGAACTTGCCTTGCAAATGGCTCAAGAAAAAAATGCTCTCATTATTAATACTGATTCAATGCAGGTTTATAATGTTTTAAATATTTTAACGGCACGGCCGGGGGAGGCTGATACCGCGATTGTTCCCCATTATCTTTATGGTCATGTGAGTCCTATTTTGAATTATTCAGTAGGGCAATGGTTGTGTGATGTCGAGAAGCTATTGACTACTTTTTCTTTAAGATCAGTTATTTTTGTTGGTGGGACAGGACTTTATTTTCGTGCTCTTTTAGAGGGGATTTCGGAAGTCCCTCATGTTCCAGATGTTGTGCGGCAGAAGTGGCGTTTGCTGCTTGATAAAGAGGGACCTGAAAGTCTTTATCGCCAGTTGTTGCAGATTGATGCTGTTGTTGCTGAAAAAATTTCTTCGCACGATAGACAGCGTATTGTCCGTGCTTTGGAAGTTTATGATGCAACCGGTAAGACGCTCAGTTGGTGGCAGAAACAAAAAACAACACCTCTCATTGCGCCGAATTTGACCGAAAAAATTCTTCTCATGCCACCACGTTCTCTGCTTTATGAACGTATTCATAAACGCTTGGATTCTATGATTGAAAGAGGAGCTTTAGAAGAAGTGGTGGCTATGAAAAAACTTAAACTTTCCCCTTCTTTACCAGCAATGAAGGCTATTGGTATACCTGAATTTATGGCTTATTTGGATGGATATAGAAGCTTTGAGAATGCTCTTGAAGCGGTAAAAATACAAACGAGGAGATATGCAAAAAGACAAATGACATGGTTTCGTAATCAATTTGATGAAGAATGGATGCTTACTTTTTGATAAAAGAGTTAGAGCTTTGCAAAGAAACTTATCGAAAGATAAAAGATAATTCGTGAAAAAGAAATTTTTTAGAAAATATAATTTTTTATTGACGAATGGTATCAATGGAATTAGAAATCTCTCTACAAGGAATTTTTTATATATTTTATACGTTGGAATAATGGGGGTAATCATACAGTATGTGTTGTGTAATGGGCTCCTTTGGGGGCTTTTTTTATGGGCTCCGTTAGGGGCTTTTTTATTGTCCTATAAAGTAGGTGAGTGGGAAAAATGAGAAATGATCCAAGAAAGCAAGAGAGTGCAGATGGAAAAATAATGTCTGGCGCTGAAATAGTGGTTCAAGCTCTTATAGATCAAGGCGTTGAACATATTTTTGGTTATCCTGGTGGGGCTGTTTTGCCTATTTTTGATGTTCTTTATCACCAAGATACACTCCAGCATATTTTGGTGCGCCATGAACAAGCCGCAGGGCATGCAGCTGAAGGCTATGCACGCAGCACAGGGAAGGTAGGGGTTATGCTTGTGACTTCTGGTCCAGGGGCAACGAATGCTGTTACACCTTTGCAAGATGCTCTTATGGATTCGATACCTCTTATTTGTTTTTCTGGGCAGGTGTCAACAACGGTGATTGGAACAAATGCTTTTCAAGAGGCTGATACAGTTGGAATTACAAAGCCTTGTACGAAGCGTAATTGGCTGGTTAAAAATGTCAATGATCTTGCGGCTATTATTCATGAAGCTTTTTTTCTTGCTCAATCAGGTCGTCCTGGGCCGGTTTTGATTGATATTCCTAAGGATGTTCAATTTGCTTCAGGATTTTATAGAGCACCTCAAGTTCAGGAGTCTTTACATTCTTTTCCATCGTTGAAAGGGAATACTAAGGCTATTGAATCTGCCGTTTCTCTTTTAGTTGAGGCAAAACGCCCTATTATTTATTCTGGTGGTGGTGTTATTTCATCGGGGATGAAAGCTATACAGCTTTTACGTAATTTGGTTCAATTGGGGGATTTTCCGATTACTTCAACATTAATGGGACTTGGTGCTTATCCTGCTTCCGGTAAAAATTGGCTTGGAATGCTTGGAATGCATGGAACCTATGAGGCTAATATGGCCATGCATGATTGTGATGTCATGTTAGCTGTTGGAGCACGATTTGATGATCGTATCACCGGGCGCCTTGATGCATTTGCACCTCATGCGCGTATTATTCATATTGATATTGACCCTTCTTCTATCAATAAAATTGTAAAAGCAGAAGTTCCAATTATTGGTGATGTGGCTTGTGTTTTAGGAGATATGACGCAACTCTTAAAGATACAGCAACCAGCGTTTAACAGTGAAGTCCGTGAGGCGTGGTGGACGCAAATTAACCGTTGGAAAGCTCGTAATTCATTGGCATATGCGGAGAAAAAAGATGTCATTATGCCGCAATATGCTCTTGAACGGCTGTATGCTTTTACCAAAGATGCGAATGCTTATATTACAACGGATGTCGGGCAGCATCAGATGTGGGCAGCGCAGTATTATCATTTTGATGAACCAAAACATTGGATGACTTCTGGTGGTCTTGGAACGATGGGGTATGGTTTACCTGCTGCTATAGGTGTTCAAATAGCGCATCCTGATGCGCTTGTTGTGTGTATTTCTGGTGATGCCTCCATTCAGATGAATATTCAAGAGCTTGCAACAGCTATTCAGCATGACACACCGGTGAAAATTTTCATTTTAAATAATCAGTATATGGGAATGGTCCGCCAGTGGCAGCAATTGCTGCATGGTAATCGTCTTTCTCATTCTTATACGGAATCTATGCCTGACTTTGTGAAATTGGCACAAGCTTATGGAGCCGTGGGAATTCATTGTTCAAAACCCGATGAACTTGATGATAAAATTCAGCAGATGATTGACTGTGATAAGCCTGTTCTTTTTGATTGTCGTGTTTATCATTTAGAAAACTGTTTTCCTATGATCCCATCGGGATGTGCTCATAATGAGATGTTATTACCCGATGAGGCAAGCGAAGAAGCTATTGCAAATGCTATTTCTTCCGAGGGAAAGATTCTTGTATAAAATGAATATGTTAACAAAATGGTGAAGGATGGTGATGATGAAGTCTTTGGAGTCTTCATCTCTGTCTCTTCTTTGTGGAGAGTTCCTATTATCCTTAGAGCTCATTTTATGATTTTCATTCTTTGTTTAAAGACATGGGGTGTATTATTATTTGTTCATCTAAAAAATGTTATAAGTCGTGTGCACAATTATGTTTGAATTTATTTGTACGCGATGTTTGTTTTTTTAATTCATATGTTCACATTAATAGCTATTTCGTTGCATTTTTTAGATAATACATTGAATTATCTGTTATAAATTAATTATGTTGTCTCATATATGAATGATTTCATCGTGCAAGAAAAAAAGCCACACTGCTTGAAGGGTGCAACCATGCAAGCCATTATGCCTATGAAAACAATAGAAAAGTTTGTTACTATGTTTTGGTTTTGCATTATGAAATTACTCCAAATAGCTCTTTCAGGGGCTTGATAGGAAAATCCCCCTAGCGGTTTGAAAGGAAGGGAAAAAATAACAAAAATCAAATGCAGCCATAGAAAACCAATAGGTCACCATAGCTTATAATCAGGTATGATTATGCGGGAGAAACCTATACATATGAGATGTATCGTCAATATATAAACCAGAATAATACTCAACATCATATCATTATCAGGATATTAACATTGAAAATTAAATATTCTTTCTTTTATTTGTTCTATATATCTATGATTCCATAAATCTGCAGACACAAACACTCTTTGAATCCATCGCATTGGATTTTCATAACTATCAAATGATCCAAAAAATTTATCTCTAGAGTGTAGGGCCATTCTATTATCAATGTATAATAATCTTCCTGGTTGTACATCAATTCCAAAAGATATAGCCTTAATAGCTTCATAAAAATGATCTAAAGCTTCCTTGGCTTTTTTTGACTGTGGCTCTAACATGCCTGATAAAAAACAGCGCTGATATCTGGGAATTCACCGTCCCCTTGAACGAGGGGCACTTTACTTGTAGAAGTTACCCCATTTTTTCTCCATCTATAGGGAACATTAATTATATATAAATTATCCCTTAAGCTCCTCAAATCCTCCTCACTTAAAAGTTTTAAAGCTAGACGTGCATCAGATATTCTCGTTAACGGACCATCAACACCATTGCGAACACCAGATAAAAGTATCCCCTTTAGGAGATAAATTTAAATCCGTTATAAATTTTAGTGCAGCATTTTCATATGAAAATCTAACTCAACTTCAGATCCTAATCCTGTATAATCTTTTTTATTATCCTCTAAAGGAACTAGGTTATTTACTATATGTTCGCCTTCAAACTTAATTGAATAAGGCTCTCCGATCAATAAAGAAAACATCATAATTAAATTTTCGCTAATATAGCCACTTTTACAAGACGCATCTAAATTGTAAGGATTAGGTGACATATTAATTTGTCTATCAACAGGAAGGTTTTCAAAGATTAAATATGGTCTAGGGGTAATAGACACCTTTTGGTTCATAAGAATTGTCAATATTCTATGTGGTAGCAGCGAAAATGCTATTTTTTTAACTCAACCGAATATTCAATACCACCGTATGGATCATAAATAACATGGTCTAAAGCCTCTCAAAGTTTGTCTCTTTCGACATTGCTCAACTAAAAAGTATTTTCCATTTATCATTATAATTTCCCCCAATTATATTTCCCTACTTTTTTATTAAAAAAGTGAAAAAACAATAATTAAAATCAGCCATGTTAGTAAATAAGTGTCTGTAAAATCTTGGATTAATCCAAATAATGGTGGAGTAGTAATAATTGCGATTTGATTTACAGATATTGCTAAACCCAGAGAAAACACAACGCTTTCTTTCGGCTTAAGAGTCTAAAATATAAGCAGCCCAAGGGCCATACTATCCCATTCCTCCAAAAACTAACCAAGCAGATAAAATAGTTAAATAAATTATGGATCCACTCATGCCCAAAATTAATATTAAAAATCAAAAAACGACTGCAATCATACAAAACAAGACAGGAAAAAACCGTCCTTTTCTACAATGATCACGCTACGCTGCTAAAATAATTCTTCCTAAGGCACCAGAAGCCTGTGAAACAAAAAATAAATAAGTACTTTTATCTAAAGACAGGTGATAGATTCTATAAAAATAGATCGTTATAAAAATGGTTAAAACATATTGAACGATCACAAGTGAAACGCTTGGAAAAATAATATTCTTCATATGAGGCGCAGCCAACATTGCAAGACGAGATCTTACATTTGCATAGAACGAAATTCTTGCCTTGCTTTTTGGAACGATAGCGATAACTTTTGCTGGTGAGTGATAAAAAATAATAAATATACATCCCCCTAAAAAAGAAACTATGGCACCGACCAAAACGCACCTTGTATGCCATAGACAAGCACACTAGCAGGAAGAACTATTCCAGCTAATGCCCCCACAACCTAATGTTAACCCCGCCTGCCTTATTCCCATTGCAAATCCGCGCTGCGATTGTGGAAACCATGAAGAAACAGATTTAGCGCCACCGGGTTGAGCAGAACTATAAAATTCCCCTATAATTAGCAAACAAACCAAAAGGGAAATATAGTTATCTGCGATTGCTCCCAACAAAAGAACGACAGAAACGCCGACCGCGCCAACTCCAACAATATAGCGCTCGTTAAACTTGTCTAGTAATTCGTCAGCTACAAGTAAGCCAATAATAGGTAGGAATTGCGCTGCTGAAGACAGCAAACCTATTTGAGAGTTACTAAGCGAGAAATCCTTCTTAAAAAATTCAGCTAAAGGACCAATCCCTTGAACAAAGAAGCAGGCTGATGCTTGAGCGATCGTGGCAACAAGCAATATAATCCATCTATAATAATTTTTTCCTATAAATTTATTATTGCTCACTCCGCCCCCCTCCAATTAAAGTGTATTCCAATGAAGTAGCCTTTTTTAATGATTGCAATAATAAATTGTGTATTTTATGCTGATTACATAAAAATCTGTCCATACTATTGGTATTAATATGAAAACTAAGGAATATGCTTAATTTAAGGAAATAAGCTATTATGTGTCGTGCAAATTTGATACGCTAGCGATATAAGATAAATTTTACAAACATTGGCTCAGCCGGCATTAAGCGCTCTTCATAAAAGATGCTATATTTTGGCAAGCTTTTTCAATATAATTCTCAAAGCTTTCTTCAGTCACATAGCCCAGATGTGGCGTGCAAAGAACTCTATCTGATTGCAATAATTTGCTCCCATATACTGGCTCGCTGTCATAAACATCCAGTGCAAAGTAAGTTGAATTTTCCAAATTTAGTATTTTTTCTATCGCCCCTTTTTCAACCAAAGCTGAACGCGCTGTGTTAACAAAAATAGCATGTGGTTTCATGCTCAATAGATCATCTAATTTTATGATTTCTCTGGTTTTATCGCTTAAACGTAAATGTACGGATATAATGTCAGGACGTGTAAAAAATTCATCTTTTGAATGCGTAAAATGATAACCTAAATTTTTTGCTTCTTGCGTTGAACGCTCGCTCCCATAAACTAAAATGGACATGCCAAAAGCTTGAGCATATTGAGCAACCATTTTACCAATACGCCCAAACCCGAATATTCCAAGAGTAGCCCCTTTCATTTGGTTGCCAAATGTTGTTTGCCAGCGTCCTTTTTTCATATCAGACACAGATTTATAGAGTTTTCTACGCGCAGACATAATTAAGAGCCAGGCAAATTCAGCAGCAGAAGTTGGATCTCCACCGTCTAATATTTCAATTCCTAAGTCTCTACAAGCTTCTATATCAATATGTGAACCTATAGGGCCTGTTTGGCAGATTAATTTTAAATTTGGCAGTTTTAGGAGAAAATTTCTATCAACTATAGTCCGCTCTCTGATTAAGATAAGAATATCTATCTCTTTAAGCTTATCTTCTAAATCACATTCTTTAGCTAAATTATTTATAACCAGCACTTCATGCGATTTCATTAATTTTGTAATAGACTGTAATGTTAGGGTGGCTTTTTGATAGTCATCTGGAATTAATATTTTCAATTTAAACCTTCCGTTTCATTCATCAATATTTGAGCTCATTATTTCATTTCTAAAACAACCAAAAAGCAATCTCATCGCTGATATTTTGACATAACACCAAGCCTATTAACAAATTATACCCCTTGATTTATTGTTATTTCTAGCAATAAGAATAGCATTAATCAGTTAGTTTTTATAAACTTTAAAACATTGCGACAAAAAGAAAAAGTTTAACTCAATAGATGGAGAATTGCGCTTTTCTCATATTCTAGAGGACGAACCTGAAGTGCTACGCTGGACTGAAGCCATGTCCCAGTTTTCTATAATAGACTACCAAGAAGGCCATACTTACGAACCATATTTTATTGTTGAAACAGAAAAAGCTCCATATTTGTGCGAGATAAAGCGTGCTTCATATAAGTGTGATGTCTCTCTTTATTCGTTGAGATATCACTTATTTGTAGCATGAAGAGTAAATTTATTAAAATCATAATGAGAGGGAGATAGGAACTTTATAGGTGTATCATCATAGGATTAAGTCGTTTTGTTGAGAGCTATTTTTATTTCTGCTAAAAGGTTTTTGATATATTTAATTATTATTTCGTAATAGTGGATGTACTTTATTTTTATGTGCAAGAAAGCTGATTGATTGTGTAAAATAGCGTTCAAAAATTACATTATTTTTATCCTGTTAAGGACATTTTTTCTAGTGAGGGTTTTGCAATTGCAATGCTCTTTTTCTCATTCTAAATTTTGGTTAGAAAAAGCGTATATAGGTGTTATTTTAAATTTAAGATATGCATCTTCCATTGTTGGTGTTACTGTCGTAAAAAATGATATTTTATTTGATACGCATAAGGTGTTACCAAGAAGATCGATGTATAGATAAAATTTAGATTGTTACAATATCTTGAAAAAACAATGGGTAAATAATTGATAATTGTGCTACGAAAGTTGTTAGATGGGCGTGTGTCAGCAATTCTTAATAAAAAGGTTTTTCTTGATAGTCGTTTTTTTTCAAAATACTGCTCTTTTTATGCAAATCTTATGTTGGTAAGCTATGCAGTTTTCACGGGAACAGGATAATGCATTGAAGGCTGTTGCCGCGTGGTTGAAGGAAGGGCGTTCTCCTCTTTTTCGCCTTTTTGGCTATGCGGGGACGGGTAAGACGACGCTTGCGCGCTATTTTGCAGAGACAGTTGATGGTTCTGTTCAATTTGCTGCTTTTACAGGGAAGGCGGCGCAGGTTTTGCGTTCTAAAGGTGCAAGCAATGCTTGTACGATTCATTCGCTAATTTATTGTCCACGTGGTGAAGAGGAAGTTTCCGATGAAATAACAGGAAAAAAATCTATTGCTCCAACATTTACGTTAAATCGAAGAAGTGCTGCTGCACAAGCTAAACTCATTATTGTTGATGAGTGCTCGATGGTAGATGAAAAATTGGCCCGTGATTTAATGAGTTTTCGAACGCCAATTCTTGTTCTTGGTGATCCAGGTCAATTGCCTCCTATATCAGGTGGAGGCTTTTTTTCTAATGGGGAACCAGATTTTCTTCTTTCAGAAATTCATCGGCAAGCGCGCGATAATCCGATTATACGTCTTGCTATGGATGTACGTGAAGGACGCGATATTGCTTATGGTGACTATGGAGAAGCGCGCGTTGTGACACGTAAAGAGGTCAATCAACAATTGGTTTTGGATGCTGATCAGGTCTTGGTAGGGGTTAATCGTACACGCCACCTTTATAATCAGCGTTTGCGTGTGTTAAAGGGATTTACAGCAGATTATCCACAAGCGGGAGATAAGCTGGTGTGTTTGCGAAATGATCCGATTAAAGGTTTGTTGAATGGCTCTTTATGGAAGGTGATGACTTCACAGAAGGAGACCGTTAAACCAAGTATTAATCTTCTTGTGAAACCAGAAGAAAGTGAGCGTGGGGTAGCAAAGATTAAACTTTTAAAAGCAGCGTTTGAAAACCCTGATCAAGAAATTTCATGGCAATTAAAAAAGCGATATGATGATTTTGATTATGGGTATGCATTAACGGTTCATAAGGCGCAAGGTTCTCAATGGAATAATGTCGTTTTGTTTGATGAAAGTTTTGCATTTCGTGATATGTATGCGCGCTGGCTTTATACGGGAATTACGCGCGCAGCAGAGCGTTTAACGATTGTTCGATAGAGAAAAATGTGTATATCATCTAAGTTTCAGATGGAAAATGCCTTTTTTCTATCTTGTTACACACTATAAAAAATGGAAATGGGTATGGCGGTAAAACTTTCGGTTAATCTTAATGCTGTTGCTGTTTTGCGTAATCGACGTAATCTTCCGTGGCCAAGTATAACGAATATTGGGCATATAGCGCTTGCTGCTGGAGCAGCAGGTTTGACGGTTCATCCGCGCCCTGATGAAAGGCATATTCGTTTTTCGGATTTGCCAGATATATACTGTTTAATAAAGAACACTTTTCCTACTGCTGAGTTTAATATTGAAGGTTATCCCAGTGATCAATTTTTAGATATCGCTAAAAACTATGCGGATCAGATTACCCTTGTTCCTGATGATCCAGATCAGTCAACGTCTGATCATGGTTGGAATTTTACTCATGATGCAGAATTTTTAGCACCTATTATTCAGAATTTAAAAAACAGAAAGATTCGTGTATCCCTTTTTGCTAATCCTACTGTCGATGGTCTTGATATTGCTAAAGCAATGGGCGCTGATCGTGTGGAATTTTACACGGGACCTTACGGTGGTGCATTTCAGGATAAAAAAAAACAAGATCAAGAGCTCAATAAACTTGTTTTAGCAGCAAGAAGAGCAAAAGAGTTGCAGTTAGGTATAAACGCGGGGCATGATCTGACACTTATGAATCTTCCTGCTCTTGTCAAAAATATTCCTTGGCTTGATGAAGTTTCTATTGGCCATGGGCTCATTGCTGATGCATTAGAGTATGGAATACATGAGACTGTTCAGCGTTTTATCCGGTTATTATCGTAATCTTTTTCTCTCTATAAAAATTGGAAAAGAAATTTTTATAGAGGTTTGCCAATTTATCTTAAAAAACAATTTTATATATGTTGAGATAAATAGCACTATTATCGTGCATTATAAATATTCTATTGTTCCTCTATTTATTGGTTGCTTTCTATCTTTTGTTTTTGAGTGTATGCGATGTTTTTTATTTGTACTATCCATTATGAGGAAGTTTTAAAATCTTCTTATTATAATTTCTTTGAATGGAGAAGAAATAGGGTTTTGAAAGTATTTCCCTTATAAAGGAATGCGTAGGATTTTAATGGATCAATACACAAATTTTCTTGATATTTGAGCGCATTTTTGGGTTATCTGTAAATAGTATAACGTAAAATCTCCTTATGAATAAGCTTAATGCAATAGGAGCTGTTAAATAGAATGATGATATCGACTTGTAGCTTTATGAAGTAAAGAGAGTGATGTGCAATAAATCTTACACTATTATAGGGAATTCTTGAAAAGGGCTTGAGCATATTAAAATTTTTTTATAAGGTGCCATAAATGGATAACATAATAGCCGTATGGGGGGCTTCTTCGTGTGAGAGGCGTGGATATTAAAGAACGTAAAAAGTAAAAACATCCTCTCTATTATTCTAAAGATATTGTTGTATATGCTTTTGAAGGTTGTATTAAAACAATACTTGTTATTTTGTAATTTTTCTTGCTATCCGTATTGATTTGGTTCATGTTAAAGATTGTATGTTGTATCTTAATTTTTAGAATATAGCGTTTTGTTGCACGATAAAAGAGTAGAATATTAGCTAAATTTTCTTTAGAAATCTTATTTTGTGTAATTATTGTTTTTGTAGAATAGCAGTTGAAGTTTATTTGGGGATCCGTATATGTTTTAGGAATGTTTGGGGACTACAGTTTTTTCTATGCAATATGTAAACTTTAAAATTATTCAATTGCTGTGTTCTTATAAGCGGTGTTTTTTGTCTTTATAAGTGTGTGATGCACTGTAGATAATGTTTCTTATTGAATAAAAATAATCTGAAATCCAGTTTAAATAGAGAAAGAAGGAATTTTTTATGCGTGTTTATTATGATCGTGATGCGGATGTTAATCTCATTAAAGGGAAAAAAGTGGCCATTGTTGGTTATGGTTCTCAAGGGCGTGCGCACGCTTTAAACTTGAAAGATTCTGGTGTTAAAAATGTGCAAATAGCTTTGCGTTCAGGGTCGGAAACAGTTAAAAAAGCCATGGCTGATGGTTTTGAAGTGGTGAGTGTTGCTGAAGCAGCAAAATGGGCAGATCTCATCATGATGGCAACACCAGATGAATTGCAAGCTGATATTTATAAGGAACATATTCATGATCATTTACACGATGGGGCAGCGATTGCTTTTGCGCATGGTTTGAGCATTCATTTTGGCTTGATTGAACCTAAAAAAAACGTTGATATTGTGATGATTGCTCCTAAAGGTCCAGGGCATACAGTTCGTCATGAATACCAACGGGGTTGTGGTGTTCCTTGCTTAATAGCGGTGGCGCAAGATGCTTCAGGGCATGCACATAATGTAGCATTATCTTATGCATGTGGACTTGGTGGTGGACGTGCTGGGGTGATTGAAACAACATTTAAAGAAGAGTGCGAAACTGATCTTTTTGGTGAACAAGCGGTTCTTTGTGGTGGTCTTGTTGAATTGATTCGAGCAGGTTATGAAACATTAACACAAGCAGGTTATGCACCGGAAATGGCTTATTTTGAGTGTTTGCATGAGGTTAAACTGATTGTTGATCTCATGTATGAAGGGGGCATTGCAAATATGAATTATTCGATTTCTAATACAGCTGAATGGGGTGAATATATGTCTGGTCCACGTGTGATTACGGATGAAACCAGAGCAGAAATGAAACGTATATTGAAAGATATTCAAACGGGTAAATTTACATCGAATTGGATTCAAGAATATAAAGCTGGTGCTGCTCATTTTAAAAGTATGCGGCGTTTAAATGATAATCATCCTATTGAAGAAGTGGGTAAAAAACTTCGTTCTATGATGCCTTGGATAAAATCGAATGCTTTGGTTGATAAAGAGCGTAATTGAAGATTCTACAGAGATATTTTGTCAATAGCTTTTATAATTTTATAGATAAATATAAAAAGGGTAACTTTAGTTACCCTTTTTATATGTTTTTTGTAATATAAGCTTTATTTTTTAATTTTTTGCATAATTCTTTTTCCCAAAAAGAAAGTATACAATTCCTAAAAATATGAACCATGCTGGAGTGTATTTTAAAGCTATGGCAGTGTCAGCTTCTAATGACAATAAATAGATAATGAATGCAAAGAAAACAAGAAGCGCCCAACACATAACAACACCTCCTGGCATTTTATAAGGAGAGACAGTATGCTGGAGAGGACGATTGCGGCGATAGACGATATAGCTGATCAAAATGATAGACCATACAAATATAAACAAAGTTGCGGCAATTGTCGTAACAATTGTAAAAGCAGCTATGAGTGTTTGAGATAACGATACAACGGCATAACCAAATAAGATGCATATACATGAAAAGAATAATGCGTTGGCTGGAACGTGGTTACGAGAAAGTTTTCCTAAAAATTTAGGAGCACCTTTTTGTGTTGCTAGCCCATATATCATACGGCTGGTAGAAAAAATTCCACTATTTGCTGAAGATGCGGCGGCTGTGAGGACAACAAAGTTCATCAAACCTGCAGCAGTTGGGATACCAATAAGTGCATACATTGTTACAAATGGGCTTTTTTCTGGACTGATTTGATCCCACGGCGTCACAGACATAATCACAAGAAGAGAGAATATATAAAAGAATACAATGCGGATTGGTATTGAATTAACAGCCTGTGGTAAAGCTTTTTGAGGCTCTTTTACTTCAGCAGCAGCTGTTCCAGCGAGTTCAATGCCAACAAAAGCAAAAATAACAATTTGAAATCCAGCAAAAAAGCCTGTAATTCCTCGCGGAAAAATATTCCCACCGTTCCATATATGGCTAAGAGAAGCAACCGTACCGTTTGGAGAGACAAAACCGGTAAAGATCATATAAAATCCTACAACGATTAGAACTAGAATTGCTACGATTTTGATAAAACCAAACCAAAACTCAAGTTCGCCAAATAGTTTTACGGCGACGAGGTTAAGAATTAAAAAGGACATAAGACCAATTATAACAGGAATCCACGGATTGAGCTCAGGCCACCAAAAGTGTGTATAAGTGACAATAGCAATAATTTCAGCAGTTCCAGTGACAATCCAACACAACCAATATGTCCAGCCGATAAAGAATCCGGCACATGGCCCTAGAAGATCGGTTGAGAAGTCAATAAAAGATCGGTATTGTGTATTAGAAAGCAATAACTCTCCCATAGCACGCATGACAAAGTATAGAGCACAACCAATAATTGCATAAACGAGTAGAATTGAGGGGCCTGCTACACTGATTGTTTTTCCTGATCCCATGAAGAGACCTGTTCCAATCGCTCCACCAAGGGCTATAAGTTGTATGTGTCGGTTATGTAGTCCACGTTGCAATTTCTTCTTAGGTTTTTTTTCTAAATTTTGTTTTTTCATTTTTGGGGAGTTCTCCTTAGTTATTTTTAAATAAAAATTACCCTAAAAAAGGTAATTCCTTCTATCGGAACACGCTATGGTTAAGGAGTAAAGGAATTTTTTTCTATGACTATATGTGAATAAAGCAAAAACATTATTAATTAATGGAATAATTATTTTATTTATAAGAAACAAAAGATAAATTGTATTATATTTTTTTGATTTTTTATGTTTTATACATAATTAATATATATAATATATAATATAATTTATATTATATATTATTATTATATGTATATAAATAATAATATATATTTATGTATATTTGTTTATAGTAATTTTTATATAAATATCTTTATATTTAAAATTATTTATTTATAGATATTGTTGTCTATATAAAAATATAAATAAAATTGTAAATTTATTAAATATAAAACTTTTTTATATAAATAAAATAAGTTTAAATAGTTAAACTATTATTTAAAACATTAAAAAATATATTTAAAATTTACATTTAAGTATTAATATTTAAAATTTATTACAAATAGAAAAATATTTTCATAGAATCTTTTTTTATTGCAGATAGCTATTAAGATATATTCTGTTTAGAGCTATATTTTTAATTTTGATAAAAAATTGAATATAATTTTTTTGGGGGGGGGGAGTTTTAGATAAAATCTCATGTTTTATTAGTAAACAATGTCAGTGAAGTTTATAGAGAGTTCTTTACAGAATAGCTCGTTCTTATCCTATTATACAGTAAAATACTGTTGTGTAGAGTAGTGATATAAAGCATATAACATTTTACACATTAAGTATTTTTAGAATGGGTGGTGAGTGTTCAGGGTAGGGCTAGCCCATAGAGCCTTATGTAGGTGAACCATATAAATGATCAGCAGCATTCCCCCTTAATAAGCTGGATTGTTTACAAACCGGTGCCGGTAGGAATCGTCGTTTTTTGATGTTTGGGGAGGAGGTTAAGTAGAAAAAGGGTAACTAAAATTACCCTTTTTTGAGATGTTTTTATGTATAGACTTTATTTGTTACCTTGAGTTATTTTTTTCTTTACAAACATAAAATACATTATACCTAAGAAAACAAACCAGAATATACTATATTTTAAGGCTAGTAGAGTATCAGCTTCTAATGTCAACAAATAGAGCATGAAAACAAAGAAAACTAAAATTATCCCACACATGATAACACCTCCTGGCATTTTATAAATGGATTCAGCGTGTAGATGAGGGCGATTGCGACGATACACAATATAGCTAATCAAAATTACAGACCATACGAATAAAAATGCAATAGCTGAAATGCTTGTCACAATTGTAAAAGCACTTATGAGGCTTGGAGAGAGTGAGGCAATTGTATACCCTATTAAAATACATAAACAGGAAAAGAATAGAGCATTGGCTGGAACATGGTATCTGGAAAGTTTACCTAAAATTGGAGGGGCACCTTTTTGTGTTGCAAGTCCATATATCATACGGCTGGTAGAAAAAATACCACTATTTGCTGAAGAGGCAGCTGAGGTAATAACGACAAAGTTTACCAAGCCAGCAGCTATCGGAATGCCTGCAAGCCAAAACATCGAGACAAAGGGGCTTTTATCTGGAACAATTTGATCCCAAGGTGTGACAGACATAATTACAGCGAGAGAAAAAATGTAAAAGAGTACAATACGGATCGGTATTGCATTAATTGCTTTGGGGAGAACTTTTTTAGGTTCTTTTACTTCAGCAGCGGTTGTTCCAGCAATTTCTATACCAACAAAAGAAAAAATGGCAATTTGAAATCCAGCAAAAAAACCTGTCATTCCTCGCGGAAAGATATTGCCATCGTTCCATACGTGATTGAGAGAAGCAACCGTACCATTGGGAGAGGTAAAGCCCGTAACGATCATATAAAATCCCACAACAATTAATGCTAAAATTGCGACGACTTTGATAAGACCAAACCAGAATTCAAGTTCACCGAATAGTTTCACGGCAAAGAGGTTAAAGATTAAAAAGACACTAATGCAGGTAAAAACGGTAAACCATGGATTGAGTGTTGGCCACCAAAAGTTCATATAAGTGATGATGGCAATAATGTCAGCAGCTCCAGTTACAACCCAGCTCAACCAATAGCTCCAGCCAACAAAGAAAGCGATTCCCGGTCCTAGCATATCGGTTGAAAAATCAATAAGAGATCGGTATTGTGAATTAGAAAGCAACAATTCTCCCATAGCACGCATGACAAAGTATAGAGCAAAACCGATAATAGCATAAACGAGTATGATGGAAGGACCTGCTACACTAATTGTTTTTCCTGCCCCCATGAAGAGACCTGTTCCAATAGCACCACCAATGGCTATAAGTTGTACATGTCGGTTGTGTAGTCCACGCTGTAACTTATTCTGAGAATTATCTTTTAAATTTTGTTTGTAGCTCATTTTTTGGGGGTTCCCTTTAATTATTTTGAGATTAAATTACACTAAAAAAGCATTATTTTGTATCGAAGCATGATATAAATGAGGTGTAAAGGAAAAAAACGTTTTTTATGATTTTGTGTGGATAAAGAAAAGAATATGTTTTAGGAATATGGTTTTGAAAAAAGAGAATGTTTTCCTCTTAAATAACGTAACAGATATTTGAATGGGGAGCTTTTTATTGTTATGAATAACAAATTAATTGTTCATTAAAAGACGTGGGGCTTTTAAAATTATTTCAGAAAGTTGTCAGGAGTTTTTATAATTTTTTGAAACTTATTATTTGTAATCAGTGCATTATTTATTATTATTCATAATGGTGAGAGTTTACTTTTTGCTCAAATAGCACTCGAGAGTTCTCATCTTAGTTTAAGAAACAATTTTTAATGGAAAATTAAAATGATTTTTAAATCATTTTTTTGTTTGTATGGTGCTATCATAAATCAAAAAGTTACTTTTGTTTCATAAACGAAAAGAGGAATATCATAGCTTATTTTTTTAAAAGTGATGAATAAGGATTTTGTTTAGATATTGGTAACATTTTATAAAATGTTGCGAGGAACTTACATTGTTTACACAAAGTTTACACAAACGTCCTTGAGAGTATGATAAAGAAATGCAACGTAATTCAGTTATACAAAGAAAAAAAGAACTGGGGATTGTATAAGCTCTGTTAGAGATTGAGCTATTCATAGTGAGAGACAGAATCAGGAAAAGATTGCTCTATTAACTTTACAATTTGTTATCAAAGATAAAACTGTTCCTGTCGCAATGTTAATCGAGCCTTTTACCCGCTGCTTTTTTAAGGCGGTACTGGCAAATGATATAAAAATGGTCATTAAAGTAAACCATGCAAAGATGTTGAAAGAATGTATTGTGACAAGTTCAAAACCTTTTTTAATGCTACCTCCAGAAGCTAAGAATTTTGGAAAAGCTGCTATGTAAAATATAGATACTTTGGGGTTTAGTATTTGTGTCAGAAAACCGTCCATATAGCTGGTTAAAAGCTTTGTTTAACTCGTAGCATGCTTTTCATTCGTTGAACTTCTTTCTTTTGAATTTAAGCTGTGTATTCCAGATTTAATTGATTTAAAGCCCATGTATAATAAATAGCTGCCACCCATGAGTTTTACTAAAAAAAACAGCGTTTTGTTGTTGAGAATGAGCGCTGATACACCTAGGTGTGGAAAATGCCCCATGCACATATGTTGCTGTACACAATCCTAAAACGTTTACAAATGCGTTCTTTCTTCCCAATCTCGTTGCATTATCGATGATAAGGGCCATATTCGGCCCCGGTGAGATGACTAAAAAAAATGAAACAATGAAAAAGGTCAGTATTTGATGATTCATTTTACTTTTAGCTCTGAAATTAATTGATTTTCGAGATACAATTCTATTCTGTCAAACTGAGAAAGTTTTCCGACACCCTGTGGAGTGCCTGTGTATATGAGATCACCACGTCTTAGCTGAATGTAGTGACTTAAAAATGAGATTATCTTCTCAAAGCTAAAGATCATATTTTTCGTATTGCCAACTTGTCTTGTTTCGCCATTCAACTTCATTGCAAAGGTTATTGGGTTGTTTATTTTTTCCTTGTTTATGAAGTCAGAGACGTATGCAGCGCCTTTAAATCCTTTCGATAAAAGCCAAGGAAGCTTTTTTTCTTTCAGTTTTGTTTGCAAATCCCGCGCGGTGAGATCAAGACCTATTGCTACGGCATCATAGCATTCTTCTGCTTCTGCCTCCATAATCATGAAAGCGTCCTTTGAGATTTTGAGCACAATTTCGGTTTCAAAATGTATTTCTTTGGAAAAATTAGGGAGATAAATTTCATTGCCTAAAACGAGTGAACTTTTTGGCTTGCTAAAGATAACAGGTTCATCTTCAACAACATTACCTAGTTCATGAACATGTTCAACATAATTGTATCCAACACAGTAGATGTCATTTATCATGGGAGCCCTCCAAATTTTTCATTTTCTCTTTGTATAGGCAAGAGAAAACTTTGCAAACAACATTTTTTCTTATATCGCGTTTTGCGTTTTCTGGAAAAGAAGCATTATGTGGGTTAATGACTAACCACGATGACAGCCCTTCGCATTATCCTCTTTTGAAGAGTGCTCAATCTTATAGTCTTTGAGATTATTTTCATTTTGATTGCTAATCTCCTGAAATTACTTTATTACTTAAAGAGTGATTTTGCTCGTCTACGCAGCGATTAGTAGAGTCTGAAAGCCCTAAAGTTCGATCATAAATGAGCCCACTCTGTGGGTGTCTCGGAATTATGGGATATTTTTCTATGTCTAGGTGCTATGAGCACTAAAAGTAAAAATCTGGTTCGTATTCAATATTTTCAGGCTCTCGGAATACTAATGCGAGGGTGCTCGCAACCGGCGGGGGACTTGAAAGTGAAAAGCAAAAAGCCACATTTTAACGACATTTCTATAGGCAAAAAATCGCTTTCAAAGAAAAATGCTGGGAATGTCGTAAAAGCAATTAGGGTACCAATTAGGGATAACTTTTCAACAAATCCAAAAGTATGAGAAAGTCTGTGATGATTAAAAAGAAGCAGACCGTGGCAAACTTATTATGGCATTTGGAACGGAGAAGATTTTTACCAGCTTTAAGATAGCACAACAAATAGCCGGAACTGGAGAGCGTGTTTTGTTTCTCGTGCCTTTTCTGGCTTTGATGTCATAAACGATAAGAGAATGGACACGCTATACAGAAGTACTGTTTCATTCCTTTGTGGTGTATTCTGATACATAAGTTGGCAAGCGTCGTAAAACAAAGATGCTGTTGTCGAACTCGATGTCTCAGATCTTGGCTCTATCAGCTACCAACTGATGTTCAAAAGCTTTGAAAAAAACAAATAAAGTCTTAGCGAATGCAATGACCGTGGTGTTTGCTACTTACCAATTAATCCAAGTGATTGCGGATGCGCAAGAGAAATACGGTTTATCAGAATTTGATCTGATCATTTATGAAGCAGCGCAGGTTAAGGCAGATAAGGTAGAACCTTTGGTTGTAGAAGCCAAGGAAGTAGCTGAGACTGCGAAGATAACAGCGGAAGAAGCGATGAATGTTGCGGAGCAAGCAAAAGAAGAGGCTGATACGACAAAGCGAGGGCTTGGAGAGGTCAAGAGTTCATTAGACACGGTGACAGCAACGACAAATTCTGCGAATACAGCCGCCTCTGAGGCAAAAGTGTTAGCGGAAGAAGCGAAGAGTGCATTGACAGAAGTTTAAGAGAAGGCACAGAGGAACAGTGACAGTCTTTCTGAACTTCAAAGTAAGGTAGGTTCTCTTTCCACTAATTTTTTAGAGAATGTGCGTTTTCATCAACCTGACAGAATTCTGGAAGCCGATCCGAAAAATAGAAAAGGTCTTGTGATCAATGACGGGGCATGTTTTCGCTTTTATCATGGTGAAGAGAATGGGGTAGGTACCTCTTTTACCGCATTCCAGGGCGTGGAAGGATGACTTTTGACGAAGATCTTGAAGCAGGAAAGGATTATTATATATATCTCATCTTAAAAGATCAGACGAATGAGCTATCCTTTGAGCTTTCGCAAAATCCGACGGCTCCTGATGGCTATACAAAGGATAATTCTGAAAAGATCGGTGGATTTCATACGCTATGTGCGGATGTTGGTGAGATTGAAGGTCATCTCTTATCGGGTTATCAAGCGGGGGATGTTTTGCCCAAGTCTGTCTGGTGTTTAAATCACCGCCCACGTAGTAGTCCAGAAGGGATGGTTTACAATCCGTGGCATAATATTTGGGTTGATATTTATCTTCAATCAGGGACAGGTGTAAATGCAAAGTCTGCCTATGGTGTTCCGATTACGACCAGTCGTAGCTATGCGGATCATGCATTTGATTTTTGGTCTGTTAGTAAGAGATTTTTGACGAGTGATGAGTTTTCGCCAAGCATGTATGGAAGTAATCAAGCAACCAGTATTGTCGGCAATCAAGCGCCTTCTCTTAAGACGTCTGGAGGACACGTTGATACAAACAATAGACGGATGATTTCGCATATCGGTTGTGAGGATGGTTGCGGTTATGTTTGGCAATATTTGTCTGGTTGTTATCCAGTGACTAAATGGCATACAGGGGAGCAAGGAAGCAGTTTACGTGTAGACATAAATGTTATGTTGGGAGGAGGCGATTGGACTGGTGGCTCTAACAATGATCATCTTGTACGGAATTTTGCGCATTCTCGTTATGTAGAAGATGAAAAAATAGGCGCCCGTGGATGTAGCGAGCCACTTTATTATAATTAACGCAAGATTGATTAGAACATCATTTTATCCAGCCCCACTTTTGTGGGGCTTTTTTTATGGAGCGTCAGATGAGAAAGATATCGAAAGAAGGATTGACACTTCATCTTGAAGTTTTAAAATCAAAGCTTTTTCTACTAAACTCATAATGTCAACCAGAGCAGCACAATCTTATCACTCATATTTTCATGCCTAGAAAATTGAGATAATGCCATCCATAAATCGCATAAGAAGTTAGTATTTACCTTCATTGCACACCTCCATGGATTTGTTCTCTCAAACATGCCGCCAATCCTTTAGGTGTGATTTTTGTTGAAGGCAGCACCTTTTCTGTTCCATCCGGTTTTTGAATGGTGATGGCAGAACAGTCCATGAATCCTTTGTTGATTTTATCCTGATTAAAGGTAACAATGGACCACTTGGAGCACGTCGATACACCCAATCATTTTTACGCAAGTAATCTGTTAAATCCTTTGGTCTTATCTCCAACATCTTCGCGGCTTCAATCAAACCAAACAAACCATCAGAGCGTTTTAAGCCTTCTAAAGCTTTTGCTTTTGGTGCTAATTCTGAAATAACATGGTTTTTCTGCTTAATTTGATTTTGTAGATGATTTAAGGCGCCAAGTAATACTTCGGGTTTGGAGTAATCAATTTGTGGAATAGCTACTTGTCTTTCCAACTCTTTCCAACGGTCAATTATCTTTGCTCGTAAGGCAGTGCTGTAACTAGAAACAAGAATTAAGCATTCACGCTTTGGCAGGTTATAACAAGGGCGGCTTTCACTTTTGTTATCAAGGTAGTGCCCACCAAAATCAACCTCCTCAAATTTGAGGGCGTTAAGTTCTTCAAGCGTTTTCTTGATGTCACGCATAATATTGTCATGCCTTTTGCCACATAATTCAGTAATTTCAATAATGGTATTCATAAAGAATTCTTAGATGTTAGACGTTCCTTAATGACATTCTAAAAGAGTGCTGGGCACTAAGAAAAACGGCATCTAGTCCGTCGTTACGCCTTTCCCCGAAGGGTGTTATATAGTATAGCCACACCTGACAAAGCTATTATATGCATGTAGCATACAATGAGTTAAAGCTTTTAAATTGCGGAAGATTAGTTATTTCGGCAACTAATCCGCTAGTTGTTTTGAGGCACCTGATTCGAAAATACCTATTACTATAGAATTGTTCAGCAACAAAAATTACTTTTTGCTAAGAAAACGTTTCACATACTGTACAGTGTACATATTGAAATTGTTATCTATCAATGAGTTAAGTGTACAATGTACAGTCAAATTGAAAATTCTGTCGCTAGCGATAGTTCGCACTAGCCTGTCCCGCAACGAAGCCAACCCGCTGGGAAGTACCTTTTATATTGATTTTATTGACTTTTTTATGGAAAAACAAAGCATAAGTGATAATCTGTTTTTAAAATTGCAATCAAAGTGTGTAATGCATAAACTCATAAGGATATGTAAGATATAGATAAAGCTTGAGAACATGATCTAGCCTTTCTTATTAGCAGCGTATTCTTGACGAGAAAGTTGTCTCTGTATATTTTTGGTTAATCTTTCATTGGCATATTGTGCAATAGCACTTGTAATCTCTGGCTTTGACATCACCCTAGCAATTGAGGGTTCCTCTTGTTTTGCAATGGGGAATTGATCTCCATCCGCTCTTTGAAAAACATTACCCTTCATCTTTTTTAAATCAACACGCTTTGGAAAACTCCCATCCTTGATAAAAACATGGGCAAGATTTGTTTTTTCCAAACAGTTGTGTAAGTCACGCCGCGTTTTGTTCTTTTGCTTTAAAAAATTTAAGAAGTATCGGTGTTCCAGAACGAATGATATCTGTCTCAAGAAACCTTGCTGTCGCCTTTTCTTTAATATAAATACCTTGCTTAACATGCTTTGATTGGGCAGATGTAACATCGGCAATTTGCTTTTCAGTAAAGCGTTCGACTGTTTTGCTGCGGTGTTTAGAGCATTACGCAAAGCCCAATTAAGGTGTGGTGCTTGAAGACTGGTGAAGGTATCCTTCACCTGTTGAAGATACCATTTTTGGTGGATGATTAACTTCAACGTCTAAGCCTTTTTAAGAGTAGGTGTTGATGATTGAGAGACTTTAGATGCTTTTGGTTTTTCGAGTAAGGTTTCTTCAGTCATTGGTTTAGATAATGTTTGTGCTACTTCTTGTTCTATCTGCTTAATTTGTTCAACTGTCTTTTTAGGTTTTGCTGTTGTTTTGACGTCAACAAAAGGTTTTGAGCATTGGCGCGCTTGAGACGTACGTAGACCTGATTAGAAACTTCAACAAATGGATTATTGGGTGTTGATGGTTCAAAGCGAACAGTGCTTTTATTGTCTCCAACAACACACATTGGCTTAGTGATGACAGTTTTCATCATTGCTCCTTTTGAGTCATAATTAATGACATCATTAGTCAATTATTGATTTTTATTCTGTGAAAAATTGATTAGCTGATTGTCAGCAGAAAAAATCATGATCTTATGCTTTTTTACTTTTTACCTAAAGTTGGTGTTTTTAAACATTAAAAAGTGTAGAAAAAATTCAAGTAAGAAATGTTGATAACCTTGCTAAGACTTCATCCATAATTATATATGGAATAGTTTCCATTCTTTTTCCATTACGCGCTACTATATCTAAAGCACGCGGTTGGTCACAGCGTATCACACCTGTTATATGCAGCCCTGTTCCCACCAATGAAACAGCAAAGCCTGCTATTCTAGCAAAATTTCCTCCACTCGTAATGGGCAAAACAATGGGTGTTTTTGTTAAACGATTAAACGCCTCCGGTGACACAATCAGTACAGGACGCGTTCCTTTTTCTCATAGACAGAGGTTGGGTCAAGCGATACAAACCAAATTTTACCCCGCTTCATTACAAGAGCTCTCTGCCAATAAGCTTAGCATCAAACCACTCTACATCTTTATCCGCAAAATCGTCCGAAGGATTACATTCGGCTAACAATTCTTCAAGAGTGTAATTTTGCGATATTTGTGGTTTCACAACCAATTGTCCATTATCAATAGCTAAACCCACTTGCATATTTTCAGTAAGATGAAGAACATCAAACAATGCAGGCGGTATAGAGAGCATAACGGATCCTCCAACTTTACGTAATTTTGTTGTGCATAAAACGCCCTCTCTAATATTATATAAAAATATAACATAAGGCCCATGATTCAATAGCTTTTAATGCTTTTGTGTAAATGTTTAAGAAGCGCATTTAGAGCAATACGCAATATACTCTGAATAAAGTCAATATTTTTTTAATTTCTGAAAAACATAAAAATATAAAAGTTATAATACCAAACAAGGCTCTTAGCTGCTTATCTGTAAACATATTTATTTCTTGCGGTTTTCGATAATTTTTTGATCTCTCTGTTGATCTCGTCTATAAGAGGTTCGTAATTGAGAATGCTTTTCGGAATATCACCACCGTAAACCCATGCTTTTACTTGCGCTTTGGTACTAAAATCCGCATTCTTAGGTGTTTTGTAATACTGACCACCATCAAACTTTTCACACTCTCTTGTGCCGTCTTCGTATTCGTAGAGGTTGTAAAAATACTCCTCTGTCCCATCCCCCATGGGGCATACCCACTGCCGTTGCAACAAACCTCTTTCGCATGGGTTGTTTACGGTTTTTTAAGAATAGATGTTTTAAAATGAACATACTTTAATCCTAATTTTACAAATTTGTCTATTTGCCTCAAATTTGACCGTACAGAGCGTTTTATAAGATAGGTTTTTTATCATAAAATCTTTAAATCACTCTGTACGGTGCCATTTTGTCGATTTAAATGCACATCCAATCACAAAACGATCAGCAATTTTCACTAGTTTGCTAACCTGCAATGTTTTTCACTTGCTTTTCAACCAACGTGAGTGGTCTTGAATTCTCTCTCATTGCCTTTTCTTTCAGCCTTTTTTCACGGGTGTTCAAAACAGCCTTGCGTACAAGATTGGCTTTTGTCAAAAGACTATTTTCCAAATCACGACATAATCTTACTAACTCACGAGTGCTTGGAAAAAACGTATCCGATAAATCTTCTACCTCATCGCATAAAATCCCCGTTTAACCGTTTTTATGAGTGACCACGCAGAAACACTTTCCAAAAACATTCCATAGGTAAGCGCTATACCTTCATGATCTGCCTGTTGCGAAATTTTTTAAACCACACGAAAGCATCCGAATTGCCTTGGTTATGTCCTCTTTGCTCGCTTTTATTGAAAACAATTCGTGAAGTTGATCACACGCTTCTAAGGCAATCGCTTCCTGCTGTTGTGTCAATGCTTGCCACTTTTCAAAACTAAAGGAAACTCCGGAGCTATCATCTCGTGAATGTGTTTCAAAGTGACCTCGAGGCCCGATATCAAGGATGCTGTCTGAGATGCGTTCATCTACACTTTTTTGCCTTTAAGAGTGATTTTCCATAGTTTTTTCCGTTCTCTAAATCCTCGATAGCTTTTTGCACCCAGTTGCGCCACATTGCTTTCCAATCCGTTTTGCGTGCATCTTTGCCTGTTCTAGCTTTCCAATAATCTCGAAATTTTGCCATTTCGGCTTTGATACGCTCTGGAGGCAATCCCTCTTCGATTGCGAAATCATAAACAGGTTCGAAATCATCAGGGGTACGACAGCCACTGTCATTTCTAACCCGTTTAGCTTTTTTCGTAATGTTCTCTTGCTCGTGAATGGAAGGTTGGTTTTCTACACCCGTTTCGATTTGCTCTGATGTGGTCTCAACAGCAGCAACCTATGTTGGTTCGTCAACCTGTTCGTTTGTTTCTAAATTTTCAGAAGCAGTTTTTTTGCTAAAATGATAGTTTTAGTTTATATATATTCTTATTCTGGTTCTTTATAGCTTGATTTTGCTTAGCGTTTGCTTCAGCAAAATCATTAAAATGTTTTTTATAGCGTTTTTTATTGTACACCTTTTTTCCAGCCTCACTATGAATTTGCGATATGGGCGCTTTTTTATCAGTAAAATCTTTTAGCTCTTCTTCAATGCGCGTATTCGACAAACCATTATCTTTCTCAAGAAGTTTACCATTCTTCATGAGATATTCGACAATAGTTGCAAACTTTTTTGCGAGCAATTGCAAGCGCGGGCAAGCATTTCAAAATCTGTTTTAATTGGTGCTTTTTTGTCATATATGCGAATGAAAAGCGTTATATAAATGCCCCTTTGTTCTCATGTCATTCCATCTATCTCACTGTTCCAGTCATTCAAAAGGAATCTTATCCATGGCATTGCATTAGACATGCGCATTCCCTTCTTTAACTAAATATAAAATTGCTAAAGCATTTGCTTCGTTGTCATCTTTTGGATTGTATTCTTTTGCACACACCGTCTTAATCATCTTTTCTTGTGAGGCATTGACTTTATCTGTTGTGATCTTCATTTTTGTAAGCCATTGCTGAAAACGCAAATAGCGCATACTATCGCCTTTAAAACGAAAAAATTCAAAATTGACAAGTGCCACTTGTTATACTGCTGTCTACACGAGAAATCGCCCAGCCTGTCTTAGATCTAGATCAAGGCAGAGAACGGTTTGTGTATTGATGATCATCTTCCCCCATGAAGGCTGTTGCGTATTTATATGTGCGCTATGACAGAGCGTGTTGTGATTGCCTGTCTTGAAAAAATGGTCGTGAGAAAGTACTTGAAACTACTTTTGGGCCAATTTTTTACTGCCATTCGAGGAAAAATAATCTTAGAAGCAGTTGATTTTCGAATTAACTCTTCTTGTTTTTGAATCACATCTTTTTGTGCACGTATTATTTCAGCTTCTTTATCTATTATTTTGTCTTTTGCATCTATCTCTTTTCTGAGCTTTTGCGTCGTTTTACAAGAGTCATGAAGAGTATAAGCCAATCCCAAATTAGCAATATTGATTGCCTCTCCATCCTATAAAGACGAGGAGGAGGTCAAAGTGCTAAAAAGGTACCTCAAAAAGCAGCAATGATTCGTATTTTAGTACCACCTCGGTGCCGTCTTATAGCGTTATAATAAAGTTACGAAAGGTGGTTTAGAAGGTGCTTTAATTTTTTTGATTTTTAATAAATCATTGGAAAATAAGAGAGATTAAGATAATCTGGTGCGGACGGCGGGACTTGAACCCGCAAGGTCTTCGACCGGCAGATTTTAAGTCTGCTATGTTTACCGTTTTCATCACGTCCGCGATGTGAGTTCTCTCATAAGCTATATCTTTTATTGAATCAAGAATTAATGACAAAAGAAACATTTTTCATTTTTTAGTGAAATTTTGACTGACAATAGTTTCCTTTATCGATAGAAAAAGCTTTTATAATGTAAATAAAGTATGAAATGATTAGTGTTATGAGTCAATTTATTCAAGACGTCACAAAAGCTATGGTGGGATTGCATCACGTGTTTGCTGAAACACCACTTCAAAGAAATGATTTTCTTAGTCAAAAGTATGATGCAGAAATTTATTTAAAGCGTGAAGATTTAACACCGGTGCGGTCTTATAAGATTCGTGGTGCTTTCAATTTTGTTTCAGAAATGCTTAGCTGTATATCACCAGATTCTGCATTTGTTTGTGCTTCAGCGGGGAATCACGCGCAAGGGGTTTCTTTTGTTTGTCGTTATTTTAAACGTAAAGGCGTGATTTTCATGCCTATGACAACGCCACAACAAAAAATTGAAAAAACACGTATTTTTGGTAAAGAATTCATTGATATTCGTTTGGTTGGTGAAACATTTGATCAATGTTATGAAGCTGCGCAATCCTTTGTCGTAGAGAGCGGTGGTGTAATGGCTCCACCTTTCGATGATATTCGCATTATTACAGGGCAGGCAACAGTGCTTTGTGAAGCTGCTTTACAATGGAAAAAACTCAATGGAGAAAGTGAGCCAGATTTGATGATTGTGCCGGTAGGGGGTGGTGGTTTGGCAAGTGGAGTGAGCAAGTTTTTACATGAATATGGTTGGAAAACAAAGCTTCGTTTTGTTGAGCCGCAAAGAGCTGCAAGTTTGCTTGCTTGTTTGGAGAGTGGAAAACGCGTCAAGCTTGAAAGCATTGACACTTTTGTAGATGGTGCTGCTGTGGCTGAAATTGGAGCTCTAAACTATACAATTCTAAAGCAATTTCCCCCTGATTCTGTCATTACGGTTCCTGAAAACCGTGTTTGTTCTACGATGGTTGAAATGCTTAATGTTGAAGGTGTGGTTCTTGAACCGGCTGGTGCTTTATCGATTGATGCGCTTAACAGTATTCCTCCTCAAGAGTTAAAGGGGAAAAAAATTCTTCTCGTTATTTCAGGAGGTAATTTTGATTTTGAGCGTTTGCCAGAAATTAAAGAGCGTTCTTTACGTTTCCAAGGGTTGAGAAAATATTTTATTTTTAGTTTTCCGCAACATCCTGGTGCATTGCGTCATTTTCTTTCCACATTATCACCAGATGATGATATCGTACGTTTTGAATATCTTAAAAAGTCAGCGAGAAACTTTGGTTCTGTATTGGTTGCGATTGAAACAAAAAAATACGGTAATTTTTGTCTTTTAGAGGAAAAATTTCAAGCGTTAGGTTGGCGTTATCGTGATATTACTGATGATCAAACGTTATTTGATTTTGTTATTTGAGAAACTGAAATTTTACTAAAACAAGAAGTATAATGATGAAACCTATTTTTTATTCGGTGCTGAGTCTATTTTTCTTTTTGATTGTTAATCAACAGAGTTTAGCATCTCAGCCAACAATAGTACAAAAAGATGAACTTTCAAGAGTCGTTGTTGATGTCAATAATGCTATAAAAAATGGGGATTTTATGCCTATTTCTCGTTATATGCCTGAGCGGCTTTATAAAGAGATGGCACATCGATTGAATACAACAGAGAGTGCTTTACGTAGTGATTTTCTTCAACAGTTGCATAAGAAATTTGAGGGGTTGCCTTCTGGTGCTTATTGTTTAGATAAAGAAAATATAGAGTATTTACAAACTGATAACGGTACTTTGTATGCTTTAATTCCAACAGTTCTTGAGATGAAAGATCGCATCATTCAATATAAAACTTTGGCGATTTTTGATAAAAACCAATGGTATTTAATTTATGGCGGTCAAAAAACTTTACAAAATCCAGTTTTTCTCGAGATTTATCCTGATTTTATCAAGGTACATTTACCGATGGACACAATCATCAAAAAGTAAACGATCTAAATATTGTTTTTATTCATGATAAATGTATTTCGTAAAGTTCTTGCTTTTTTATCATAATCCAAAGATAATAGAGATGAAGGCATTTAGGCTGGTTTGTTGGCTTTTTGTAAAGTGAAGTTTATACGCCTTTATCTTGATTTCAAGGTGTTCATAAGTTGCGCAAGCCGCTTTTTAGGCGTTGCTTCATTTAAAATATCAGGGATTTCTCTTGCGCGGATTCTTGAGTGGAGAGTTCAGATGGTTACTTCTTTTGAACTCTTCAGCTAAGGAAAGATTTTATTTTGCCTATAAAAGAAGAAAATGTTTTTACAAAGTTAGGTTTACCTACTCTTTTGATTAAAAATTTACTCATTGCTGGGATGAGTAAACCTAAACCTATACAAGAACAAGCTATTCCAGTGATGTTGAAAGGACACGATATTTTAGGTGTTGCTCAGACAGGCTCTGGAAAAACCTTGGCATTTGGTTTACCTATTTTAAGTCAGATTTTGGCTTTGGGTGATAAACGCTGTCCTAAAACTGCACGCGCTTTGATTTTAGCTCCAACGCGTGAACTTGCTGTTCAGATTGATGAAACGATCCGTACTGTGGCGAAAGGAGCACATCTTTCAACATGTCTTATTTTTGGGGGCGTATCACGTTTAAAACAAATTAAACGTATGGAAGCAGGTGTGGATGTTTTGATAGCGACTCCAGGGCGTTTGAGAGATCTTGTTCGTGAAAAGTGTGTTGATCTTTCCCAATCTCGTTTTTTGATTTTGGATGAAGCAGATCGTATGTTGGATATGGGGTTTATTCATGATGTTAAGCAAATTGCAAAGCTTTTGCATCAAGAGCGTCAGACAGCACTCTTTTCTGCAACAATGCCGAGGGAAATTGCTGTGCTTGCAAAATGTTTACTCAATGATCCGGTTAAAATTGAAGTTGTTCCTCAAGGTACTACGGCTGTAGAGATTTGCCAAAAATTATATTGTGTTCCTACGAATGAAAAAAAGAATGTTTTAAGTAAACTTTTGACAAATCCAGCTTTTGATTCGGTTATTGTTTTTACTCGAACTAAACATGGGGCAGATGCTGTCACGCGTAGTTTAGAAAAGGTAGGATATTTAGTCGCAACAATTCATGGAAATAAATCACAAGGTGCTCGCCAGTCTGCTTTAAAAGCTTTTCGTGAAAGATCTGTGCAGATCCTAGTGGCAACAGATATTGCTGCACGCGGTATTGATATACCAGGGATAAGCCACGTTATTAATTACGACTTACCAGATGAAGCTGAAAGTTATGTACATCGTATTGGTCGTACAGGACGTAATGGTGCATCTGGTATAGCACTTACGCTTTTTGATGAGAAGGTAGAAAGGTCCCGCTTGCGTGCTATAGAGCGCTTGATTCGTATGAAATTGGTGGCTGAGGCTGTTCCAGAACAATTTGCAGCGTTTCCAGAAAAGCCAATTGTACGAGAAAGTAAAGAAAAAGAAAACGATAAGGAACGCCGTTTTAAAAAATCTAAACGTCAAAAACAGTTTTTAGGTCGAAAAGATGATACCGCACAGTTGCAGCGGAAGAATTCTTCACCTCAAAATGAGAGGCATAAAAAAGCAAAAGCAGTGGTAAAGCGTGCAAAGCCTCTTCGTTTTCGAAAATCAGTTAAGAGGGCTGCTTAGATAAAGTCTTGAAAAAAGATCATGTACTGGAGATTTTTTACTTTTGTTGATTTATTCTCAATTGAAAAGAGCTATAAAATACTCTTGTCAAAGTAAGACGATCCTTTAGAGGTTTTCATTTTTTAGAAATGAAAACTTCTAACTTTTTGGATTTATTAAAAATCTTTATTGTAGAGGAAATTATTTATTTGCTTTATTCCTATTTTTTTAAATGGGAATAAAAGTAGATTTTATTTATATAAAACTATTTTTATAAAGGATGTGTTTTATCTTTAATGATAACTTTTAATTTTAAAAATTGATGTCTAATAATAACTCATTGTTTTATAATTTAATAATTCATTATATCGTATTTTTTTCATTTTTAAGTTATTTATGCGGATCAATCAAAAGTATTCGCTTGCACGTTATGTGTGAAGTTTTCATATAGATAATCATTTGAAAAATAAATAAAATAATTTTTATAAACTCTTTCCAAGGCAATGGGGGATTGCTGAGATTGAGAGTTGGAAAATAGTACGATGGTATGGCTTTTATTATAAATAAAGATGGGGCTGATCAATCGATTTCATTTTATACCATTTACGGGGGTGTCATTGTGAAAGAGTCTTGGGGTATTTAAGAGATATCTCTTTAAAAAAGCATGTGACTGCATAATACAATAGCGAGAATGTCATGATTTCTGAAGGCTTTCTCAGGATTCTTAACAATTTAGCTCGTTATCTTGGTTTTTACTGTAAAACTATTATTTGGGGGATATAAAGCCTATAAGATTTTATGTATTAAATGTTTTATGACAGTGTGGTGAACAAGGCAAGGTTGTTTGTAAAGCGTTGAAGTGGTTAGCAGGAGGAATAACCTGTTAGATAAGACGTCGGAGCGTTTACAGACTTGTTTTATGTTTTTTGCTTTTAGGATGGGGAGGGGGTTATGTGGGGTGTATGGAGATAATATATGACCTTGATTATTGTTTCTTCCATTTTTCAAAATGATTGCTTAATGAGCAGGTTTTTAAGTTTAACTCCTTTATTAAGTACAAATCATTCTTTCTTTGGAAAAAAATATATGAGACCGATTCATTGCTGATGGAGCTTAATAACTCATCTCTGATGAAAGAAATCGTAATTTATAATGTGCAAATAATTGCTGTGTCCTCTTATAAAGGCGCGGTAGTTTGAAAAAAGTATTTAAAATGAATCAATCGCTTTTTGCGTTCATTGCAAAAAACACACCCCGTAGGATATTGCGTTTCTATTTTATTGCAAAAATCCTATTCCATCACTTTTATTAACGAATCCCTCATGTCTAAAAGCTTGAGAAAAAACAATAAACTACGTGGAATAAAAGAAAAGTGGCTCCCCGGGCCGGATTCGAACCAGCGACCAACCGGTTAACAGCCGGTTGCTCTACCGCTGAGCTACCGGGGAATGGTGCCCAATCATCTCGTTGAAGAGGCTATAGCAAAGCAATACTGATTTGCAAAGGATAAAATTACTTTTTTTAAAAAAATATGATAAATTGTGTAATAAGAGGAAAAAAGGCGAGAGAATATTTCTACACCTTGACGGATGCGTTGCCTTCCCTTATTGAAACCTTTATGTTTGTTGACGAGGCCTCGTGGCGGAATGGTTACGCAGAGGACTGCAAATCCTTGTATCCCGGTTCGATTCCGGGCGAGGCCTCCAGCCGATTTTAAACGAAACGGCTTTTAAGGGAGATGAGGTATAGGAAAATAGATTATTTCCCTCTATTCTTGTGAAGACACTTTTGTATGAGAGATTATACAGTTAAAATCTAATTGTTGACTGTAGCATCCTTTTTTGTAACGCCCATAGTTTAAGAGATCTTTATCCCTTATTGTCGCTGTTTTGTTTGTTTTTTGTAGGTTAGGAGAAAATATTCGTTATGGTTGCAGATTTTGCTGAGCTTCGTCGCAAAATGGTTGACAATCAAATTCGTACAGTCGATGTAACGGATTTATCAGTTCTTGAAGCCTTTTTAACGGTATCTCGTGAAGATTTTGTATCGGAAGATATGAAAGTGTTAAGTTATCTTGATACTGATATTGTTCTATGTCCAGTGCAAGATGGGGTTCCTGCACGCTATTTGATGAAACCTGCGTCTCTAGCGAAATTACTACAGCTTGCCGCTGTAAAATCATCAGATGTTGTTTTAGATATTGGTGCAAATAGTGGTTATTGTGCAGCGTTGCTTGCAAAACTTGCAGGGTCTGTGATTGCGCTGGAAAGTGATAAATCTCTCTTTGAACGTGCTCTTGAAGCTTTAGAACGGAATCAATGTGATAATGTGGTTGTCGTTCATGGTCCATTAGAGAAAGGATATGCCGTTGAGGGACCTTATGACGTGATTTTCATTGAGGGATCTGTTGATTTTATTCCTCAAGGTATCTTTGATCAAATGAAAGACTGTGGACGTCTTGTTGTGGTTGAAGGGCATGGAAATGCTGCTGTTGCACAAATCTATATAAAAGAAGATGGGATCATCTCGGCTCGTCGTGCTTTTAACCTCGCTGTAAAGCCTCTTCCTTGTTTTTTCAAAACACCTGGTTTTGTGTTTTAGTGCTTGTTTGTTTTGTGAATAAAAGATAATTTTGTAATTTATTTGGGGTTTGTTATTGTGTGTATTATGTTTAGAGTAAACAAGAAGTTTCAGGCGTGTTTATTGCTGGTGTTGAGTGTTTTTCTATCAGAGGCTGTTTGTGCTGAAACATTGATGGATGCCTTTTCTAAGGCTTATAAATATAATGCTAAGTTGAATAGTGAACGTGCAGCTGTGCGTATATCCAGTGATGATGTTGTCATTGCGCGATCGGGGCTATTGCCACAGGTTGAGGGGGTTGGGAACTATGGGCGCAATAAGTCTTTTACAGGTCCTTATGTCACTTCTGGATCTATAGGAGTGAGATTAAATCAAAGATTATTTGATGGTTTTATCACGCAAAATATCTTTTCTTCAGCTCAAGTTAAGTTGCAGGCCCAGCGTGAATATCTTCGTAATGTTGAACAAAATACGTTTCTGGAGGCGGTGACCGCTTATGCTAATGTCTATCACGCACGTCGTGTTGCCGATCTTCGGAGAGAAAATTTGGCAGCTCTTGAGGAACAAGTTCGTTCAAATAAAGCGAAATTTGATGTGGGTGAAGGAGGGCATGTTGATCTTGCTCAAGCTCAAGCTGCACGTTCCGTGGCGGTTTCAGAGCTGAGTCTTGCTCGTTCTGATGTAAAAGCAGCAGAGGCAGTGTATCGACAAGTTATTGGTTCTGATCCTGAAAAGTTAAAACGCCCACCTCTAGCCAATGATTTTCCCGTCAACCTTGATATGGCTTACCAAATGAGCGTTGTGATGCATCCAGCAATCCTTTATGCTAAATATTTAGTTGATGCGAGTGTTTATAATGTAAAGGCGAAAGAAGGGGCATTGCTCCCTAAAGTTGATTTTTCTGCAACAGCATCTTATAATCGAATCTACAGCGGGGTTGGAGAGGATGGCGTTTCTAAATCGATAGGATTGTCAGTAAGTGTCCCAATCTTTGAAGGAGGGCGTACGTCTGCGCAAATTCGCCAATCAAGGGAACAGCTTGGACAGGCGCAGCTTCAACTCGATTTGGCGCATAGTAATACGCGACAAGCACTTACTTCTGCTTGGTTTCAGTTGGAGGGCGCACGCTCATCTGTTGTTGCTTACCGTGAAAGTGTTCGTGCTGCTGAAATTGCTCTGAAAGGTCGTGTTCAAGAAAATCGCGTAGGGCAAGCAACGACGCTGGATGTTTTAAATTCTCGTACTCTATTGATTAATGCTCAGATTGCGCTTGCAATGGCAGAGCGTAATGCTGTTGTGGCGAGCTATAGTGTTCAATCTTCTATTGGTAAATTGACTGCAAGTTATTTAGGTTTAAAAACAATTAAATATATCCGATAATACATAAAAGTATCTCTTTGAATCTTATTAAATTATTTTAGTTTTTAAAAGATTAGTAAATCAACAGTTGAATATGTTGAAAGATATTGCGGCGAGATATTATTTTTATAAGTGTAGAAAACTGTGTGTAGCGCCCTCTTTATGACAAGCATATTTGAAAATATCGTAGGAGGCATGTTGATCTTATAATTCTTTTGCATACACTGAAAATATGATTCTATTTGTTGTTGCGTCTTTGAGAGGTTGTAAAGTATGGTACAGAGTTCAAGCGTGTTACGTGAGCCAAGTATGGATGAAATTTTAACATCTATTCGTGAAATAATCGAAGAAAATGCGGTTCAATCTGATCACTTTTTAAATGAAGATGTTGCAGTGAATGCTTCAGAAGTGGCATCCGAGGGTATTTATGATACAACCTTATCGGTTGATGATGCTATGAAAGCTTTAGCTGATCGTATTGGTCTTTCTTCTGAAAATCAAGGAGGGAAGATAACGCAAGAGAAAGAGGATATAGAGGCAGAAAATAATACAGTTGGTATGGATATGCAAAAGATGAAGCTTTCTTCTGAAGAACGGAATTCTGTTTATAAAGCAAAAGAATATGAAGATGAGATAAGGAAATCACAATCAGACGCTGGAAGGGATGGTCATGTGGAATTGTCTGCATATTGTATTTCTTCTGCAGAAAAGATTGCAAAGGATGTGTTGCGTCCTGCTATAGCAGAATGGTTACAGTCTAAATTGCCTATTTTGCTGGAAGATATTTTGCGTGAAGAGATTGTGAAAGCGATTAAAAAATCGTCTTAATTATTTTTTACATTATTTTTATGTTTTTCATTTTATGGGGATTTTGTTTGCGATTTTGCGAGCTCTCTAGTGAATGGCTGAGATTCACGAGATTCTGATCAGGTTTTGATCATATATTGTGTTTTTCAGCGGCGTTATGGATGGATAGAATGTTAGAAAAAAACTATGATGCTGCCTCTATAGAGCAACGGGTTGCAAAGAGATGGGAGACTCGTGGGGCTTTTAAAGCGGGAGCTGGTTCTAAAAGCGGTGCAGAACCTTTTTGCGTTATGCTTCCTCCTCCTAATGTTACGGGCTCACTTCATATGGGGCATGCGCTCAATACGACAATTCAAGATATAATAGTTAGATTTCAGCGGATGCGTGGCAAAAATGTGTTGTGGCAGCCTGGTATGGATCATGCTGGGATTGCTACGCAAATGGTTGTGGAACGTCAACTTGCAGAACGTCAAGAGCCAACGCGTCAAGAAATGGGGAGAGAAAAGTTTATTGAGCGTATTTGGGAATGGCGTTATGAAACTGGAGGCGTTATTGCAAACCAGTTGCGTCGCCTTGGGGTTTCATGTGATTGGTCGCGTGAGCGGTTTACAATGGATGAGGGGTTGTCGCAGGCGGTTCGTGAAGTCTTTGTCACGCTTTATAAGCAAGGGTTGATATATAGGGATAAGCGCCTCGTCAATTGGGATCCTAAATTGTTGACAGCTATTTCAGATCTTGAAGTTGAGCAAAAAGAAGTTCAAGGACATTTGTGGCACTTTAGATATCCACTTGAAGGTAAAACTTTTGATCCAAATGATGCTACAACTTTTATAACAGTGGCGACAACACGACCAGAAACAATGCTTGGTGATACAGGAATTGCTGTTAATCCTGAAGATGAGCGTTATAAAAATCTTATCGGTAAAAATGCTCTTTTGCCGCTTGTTGGTCGTAAGTTATTAATTGTTGGTGATAGCCATGCTGATCCTGAGGCTGGAAGTGGTGCTGTAAAAATCACACCGGCTCATGACTTTAATGACTTTGAAGTAGGACAGCGTAATCATTTACGCTTGATCAATATTTTTACCCAGCAAGCCGAGATTTTTCTTCGTGAAAATGAAGCATTTTTCGATGGTTTGATTTTATCAGATGAATTAAAAATGTTAGTAGAAAACCTCGATAAATCTGATCGTTTTGTTGCTCGCCAGAAGATTGTTTCTTTGATGGAAGAACAGGGATATTTAGCTTCTGTTGATGATCATACCCATATGGTTCCTCATGGAGATCGCAGTGGTGTCCCTATTGAGCCTTTTTTGACAGATCAATGGTATGTTCATGCTGCTGAATTAGCAAAGCCAGCGATAGAGGCTGTTCAACAAGGCAAAACGCAGTTCGTTCCAGATAACTGGAAAAAGACGTACTTCAATTGGATGGAAAATATTCAACCTTGGTGCATTTCTCGCCAATTATGGTGGGGACATCAGATTCCTGCTTGGTATGGTCCTGATGGAACGGTTTTTGTTGAAAAAAGTGAAAAAGAGGCTTTAGATTCAGCTTTTGCTCATTATGGTGAGGTTGTTGAATTAATCCGTGATCCGGATGTTTTAGATACTTGGTTTTCATCAGCTCTTTGGCCTTTTTCAACATTAGGATGGCCAAATAAAACGACTGAATTATCTACTTTTTACCCAACATCTTTATCTGTGACAGGATTTGATATTATTTTTTTCTGGGTTGCTCGTATGATGATGATGGGACTTCACTTTATGGGTGACGTTCCTTTCCCAACGGTTTATGTGCATGCTCTTGTACGGGATCAAAAGGGTGCAAAGATGTCAAAATCAAAGGGAAATATTATTGATCCCTTAGAGCTTATTGATCAATATAGTGCTGATGCACTTCGGTTTACTTTAGCTATTATGGCAGCACAAGGTCGTGATGTAAAACTTGATGTTTCCCGTATTGCTGGTTATCGTAATTTTGCTACGAAATTGTGGAATGCTACCCGATTTGCACAGATGAATGGTGTGAAGCATGATCCAGCTTTTAAACCAGAACAAGCAAAATTGGCGCTTAATCGTTGGATTTTAACAGAGTTATCTAAAACAATTTCAGCAGTTACGACTGGTATTGAACACTATAAATTTAATGAGTCTGCTGCCACTCTTTACCGTTTCATTTGGAATACATTATGTGATTGGTATTTGGAGCTTCTCAAACCTATTTTTCAGGGGGAAAATGAAGATGCTAAAAATGAGGCTCAAGCTTGTACTGCTTGGGTTTTAGATGAAGTTTATAAACTTCTTCATCCTTTTATGCCTTATATGACGGAAGAGTTGTGGTCTCTTACAGAAACGCAAGCCATCAAGCGTGAGGATATGCTCGCATTGACAAAATGGCCAGAGGAAACATTGATAGATGAAGAAGCTGCTGATGATATTAATTGGCTTATTGATGTCGTCACAGGGATTCGGTCTGTACGTTTTGAAATGAATATTCCAGTGGCGACACAAGCACCTCTTGTTGTTGTCGAAGGAGGGGAAGTAACGCGAGAGCGTATGAAGCGTTATGATGCACTTCTTAAAAAATTAGCGCGTATTGAAGTTATTGATTTCTCTGATAAAGTTCCGGAAGTATCAGCACAAATGATTTTGGGAGAGGCTGTTTTTTGTTTACCATTAGGACAGTTGATTGATTTGGAGGCTGAACGTGTTCGTTTGAGGAAGGATGTCAGTAAAATTGAACAAGATATTGAAAAAATATCGCTTAAGTTAAACAACCCCCAATTTATAGCAAATGCAAAAGCAGAAATTGTTGAGCGTGAGCGGAATAGGGTTGTAGAACTGCGTGCAGCGCAGAAAAAAATATTTGTTGCTTTAGAGCGGTTAGATTGATTTCAACTTTTTATTTTTTTGATAGATAATTGCATACCAGTAGGGCTAGTATAGATCTTCTTTAAAAGGAAACTTTTTCTTTTGTTAGTTTTTCATGAACGATCATAAAATCTCTACTGAAATCCATTGTTTTATGTTTATCATTAAAGAGACATCTTTTAAGGCATCCAAGCTTATTCCACGACGTAGATCATGAATGGTATAACGGTAAATCTATTGAGCTTCCCTTCTTTATGCTTGTGAAGTAACAAGCGCTGGGGGCACCATTCTGTCCAATATCCGGACAACCCTTAGCTCAAACCGTTCGTAAGAGGCATTTTTAGTTCTTTCTTACACAGAGTTTTTATCCACATAGCTCTCTCTACTTGTAATGTGCAAGCGGATGGTTTTGATTGATTTAACATGGAACAAGTTTGGAATGAGAGAATCTTACGATATTCGAGGTCCTCATTCAACATGCAAAATGGTAAAGTATCATTAAAATCAATATCTTGTTTTATTTCTGTAAAATATCATCATTTAGAGTAGCAATATAAGGCATGTAAAATTACATATGTGGTATTTTTTGTATGTAGTGGTGAGTATTCTGAGGTAAAACTTGTGTGTAAAGTATGAAGTAACCCCATGTGAAATGATGTTAGGTGCAATCCGTTAAACAAAAAGCTGTATTGTTTATAGATTGACGGAGGAAAAAAACTTCATCTTTAAGGTGGTAAGGCAGTCGTGAAGTTATAAGTTAACTATCATCATTATATTTATCCATCTTTCGTATTGTTTTTTATACTCAAACGTTTACCATTCATCATGTATTCTCTTCGTTCTCAAGTTGCTGTTTAATGCACGTTATTCTATTGAACGATTTTTGCTCATACGTATAAAATTTTAAGATCGATAAATCCTATTGGATGGTTTTTATCTATTTGTTTTTTCTTTTAAAATTTTTACTTTAAAATTGCGTATGCTTCTTACTAAGAAAAAGAGTTTAAATATCTACAAAGAAATTTGTAACAGATATAATCATTAAAATTGAGGTAGGGGGAATGGTTAATAGGTTTCAGATATGGAAAAAAGTCACGATTGTTGTGATTTTAGAGGAATTCTTTTCGACTGTTTATGTAATAGATGTCAATAGCTTGCAAGAAGCGAATGATGGTTCGTTTTATTTTTTAAAACGTGGCATGTCTGTTTATAAAAATGGGCATATAACTCAGGCTATTGCAGCATTACGTTGTGCTGCTAAGAGAGGCTATATTGGTGCGAATTGGAAACTTGGCTCTATCTATGCAAACGGTGATGGTGTCCCTAAAAATGATTATAAGGCATATAATTTTTTTGCATATATTGTTGAAAAAGGTGCTGATCTTGGTTCAGAGGATGAAAGTTATGTTTCTGATGCATTGATTAAACTTGCCGGATATATAAAAAAAGGTATTCCTCAATCACCTGTGAAACCTGATCCTTCTTATGCTTCTCATCTTTATATGCAGGCTGCGGTAAACTATGGAAATCCTAAAGCTCAGTATCATTTAGGAAAAATATTTTTAAAGGGAGAGGGAAGGGAGAAAAATCTTATACAAGCAGCACGATGGTTTCAACTTTCAGCAAAAAAAGAAAATCCTTCTGCCCAAGCAATGCTTGGAAATATACTGCTTAAAGAAGGAAAAATTGTCCGTGGGGCAGCAATGTTAACTGCTGCCTATAAAAAGCTAACGTAAAAGACGAAAATTGGATTCACCCTTTGCAAGAAGAGGCTTTTGCTCTTTGTAATGAATCTGAGAGACGTACAGCAATTTCACTGGTTGCTGAGATTTTAAAGAATAACAGTTTTTTAACATCTGATTGTAATATTTTTACATTCTCTCATCTTATATTAAACTCTGTTTTCTTGTATACAAGTTCATAGTAAAGATAGCTTTTTTTGATAATCTAACGGCTAATGACTTAGGATTTTAGACAAAAATTCTTGCGTTCTCGGTTTTCTTGCTTGCGGATCAGAAAAGAACTCTTTAGATGAGCAGTCTTCAAGAATTGTTCCTTGATCTATGAAAATAACACGCTCCGATACTTTTTGTGCAAATCCCATTTCATGGGTTACACAAATCATCGTCATACCTTCTTCTGCTAAGCTAATCATGACATCGAGTACTTCACCTACCATTTCAGGATCTAGAGCAGATGTTGGTTCATCAAAAAGCATGACAAGTGGATCCATAGTTAAGGCACGTGCAATAGCAACACGTTGTTGTTGCCCTCCAGAAAGTTGACCAGGATATTTATCTTTGTGTTCAATGAGTCCAACGCGTTCAAGATATAACAATCCACGTTCAAGTGCTTCTTTTTTGCTTCGTTTTAGGACTTTGATTTGTGCAATTGTCAAATTTTCTGTGACAGATAAATGGGGGAAAAGCTCGAAGTGTTGAAACACCATTCCTACCTGACTTCGCAATTTAGGCAGATTCGTTTTTTTTGAATGAACTGGTATTCCATTAATCCAAATTTCACCTTTTTGAAAAGGGACGAGAGCGTTAATAGTTTTAATGAGTGTTGACTTTCCTGAGCCTGATGGACCACAAACGACAACGACTTCTCCTTTATTAATGTTGGTTGTACAGTTTTTAAGGACTTTAATTTCGCCATACCAATTAGAAACATTTTTTATTTCGATCATATGAGTAGACATTTTTTTTCCTGTTAGCGAATAATGGATACTTTTTTTTGTAAATACAAAACTATTTGTGACAGTGTAAAACAGATAACAAAATAGAAAATAGCTGCTAAGATATAAGCTTCTTGCTTTACACCAAAATTATTAGCAGCAATATCAAAACCATTCAAAAGGCTATGACCACTGATGGCATAAACAAGGGTTGTATCCTGAAAAAGGATAATAACTTGTGTTAAAAAGACTGGAAGCATATCTCTAAAGGCTTGAGGAAGAATGACAATGTACATACTTTGCCAATATGTCATTCCAAGAGCTTGTCCTGCATATTTTTGTCCTTGCGGAACTGAATTGATTCCAGCACGCATAATCTCAGCAAAATAAGCCGTTTCAAATGCGGTAAAGGTAATGAGTGCTGATTTATTTGCACCAATGGATATACCAGTTAAAAAAGGCAGAAGCACGAAAAACCATAAGATAACCATCACAAGTGGTATTGAACGCATAGCTGTTATGTAACTGATTGCAAACCAAGAAAGAAGTTTTATGGAAGAAAGGCGCATCATTGCTAAAAGTGTGCCGAAAACAAACCCCAATACCGTTGCAAAAAGAGTTAGAAAAACGCTAAAGAGTAAACCTGATAAAATGTAAGAACGAAATACATCAAAGGTAAAAAAGGAAAAATCAAAGTCGGAAAAATTGAAAGGAAAATAAAGTCCAAACTGAGAGCTTATGAAATTCACCATATTCAATTTCCCTTTGTTTGAAAATTAGGAATTTTGAGTATTTGTTCAATGACTGTCATCACAATGAATACGAATAAGGCTATTAGAATATAAAGGATCGTAACAAGCAAATAATTTTCGTAAACATGGCTTACTTCTTCAATTGTTTGGTATTGAAATTGCATGAGCTCATTTATTGAAACGGCGAATGCTATAGATGAATTTTTCACAATCCCCATTGCTTCTGAAGTAAGAGGTGGCATAATTGCACGTATAGCACGTGGTAGTATAATATAGCGATAACTTTGATAAGTTGTAAATCCCATTGCCATAGCAGCATAGCGTTGTCCAGAAGGAATCGCTTCAATGCCTGAACGAACCTGTTCAGCAATGCGTGCAGATGTAAAGAATCCCAATGCGCATGTTATTAAGAGAATGGGGGAAAATTTCATCGCTGGTGGATAAATCTTCGGAACAACAAAATACCACAAAAACACTTGTACAAGGAGGGGAATATTACGCATAATCTCTACCCAAATAGTACCGATAGTGCGAAATATATAATTGATTATGGATGTTTTGGGTAAAGTGCGCATTGTTCCTATAATAACACCACACAATACAGCTAATATAAGTGAAGTGATAGACAATATAATTGTATTTTTTAAGCCATCGAGAAGTGTATCTAAATAGGTATGACTTACGCCGGGAGTTCCCAAGCATCCTGTTACCAATGTTTGAGTAAGGTCATCTCTACAAAGGAAAGAAAAGTCCATTAATTGATATTCCCTCAAATTAGTCATTCACAAATAGGACAATAAACCACGCGCATCTACATAGTCCAGATTTATTAAAAAGTGAATTAAAATATAAACCACACTCAATTTCAAAAGAGTGTGGTTCTTCTTTATTAAACTCTATAAATCTTTTTCTGCGTAGCTTTCTCGAGGCTTATTATTTGGGTGATCCCAAGCATATCTTGTTTGTTTTGATAAGGGAAGGTTCATAACAGTGTTAGCAGGTGGGATCGGTTTCATAAACCACTTATTATAAAGCTTTTCCAGTGATTCATCTTTAATCTGACGTACGATACTATCGTTGATTGTTTGTTCAAATTTTTTGTCATTTAATCTGAGCATACAGGCAATAGGTTCGACTGAAAGTACAGTATCAAGAATGACATAATCAGATGGATTCTTTGATTTAGCAATATGTCCAGCAAGAATTGAAGCGTCCATGACAAAAGCATCTGCCTTACCAGATTCTAATAATAAAAAACTATCTCCGTGATCTTTCCCCTTTAAAACTTTAAACTGAATGTTTTTTGCACGTTTATTTTTACGAATAAGTTGAACAGATGTTGTACCGGTGGTCGTTGCAACTGTTTTTCCATTTAAATCCTCAAGAGATTTAATGTTAGAGTTTTTCTTTACAGCAATCCGAACCTCTTCAATGTATGTCGTATAAGCAAATGCTGCTTCTTTACTGCGGGCAATATCATGTGTTGTTGAGCCGCACTCAAAATCATAGGTTTTATTTTTTAAGAGAGGAATTCTATTTTGAGAAGTGATGGGAAGATAATGAACTTTAATTGGTTTACCAATTTTTTTTGAGATATCATCAATGATCCGTTCTGCCATTTCTGTATGAAAACCTACATATTTATTATTACCAAGGGCGTAGGCTAAACCAGATGATTCACGGACACCTAAAGTAATTTCCCCTGTTCGTTTTATTTTTTCAAGAGTATCATGTTCAGCATGCGCGAAACTTGAGAATCCAATGGCCGTTGCTGCAATAAGCATTAATAATGATTTCTTCATTTATGTCCTCCATTCATTTATTTTTATTTTATTTGCTTAAGATATACTGTTTATATGCTGTAGCATAGTTATTATTTTTGAGTGGAATTTTTTTGTTGTCTCATGAAATGAGGATTTTACTTTCTTAATTGATATTAAGGTGAATCCAAACAGGAACGTGGTCGGATGGTTTTTGATATCCCCTTACTTCTGTTTGGCTATGAGCGCAAATTAATTGATCAACAGCTTCTGGTGATAATAATAAATGATCAATGCGAATCCCATTATTCTTAGGCCAAGCACCTGCCTGAAAATCCCAAAAACTGAAGGAGGGAGTATCGGTGACATTCCGGATAGCATCATAAAAACCTAAATGAAGAATACGTTGGAATGCTTTTCTTGTTTCTCCAAGAAATAAGGCATCTTGATACCATTCTTGAGGTTTTTTTGCATCTAATGGAGTGGGGATGACATTATAATCACCTGCTAGAATAAGAGGTTCTTCATACGCAAGCAATGATTTTGCATGTGTATATAATCTTTCCATCCATTCTATCTTATAGGAATATTTTTCACTCTCAATAGGATTCCCATTTGGCAAATAGAGAGATGCAACACGAACAACACCTTTGTTTGTTGAATAAACAGCTTCAATGTAACGTGTTTGTTTATCATTATCATTGCCTGGTAATCGACGGATCACTTCATCTGGTGTTTTTTTAGAGAGAATCGCAACGCCATTAAAACTTTTTTGTCCGTGTGTTTCTATATGGTAACCTAAATTTTCAATTGTATCGCGTGGAAAATTTTCATCAATACTTTTAATTTCCTGTAAACAGACTATGTCCGGTTGGCTTTGCTGCAGCCATTGACATAATGTTTCATGTCGCGCTTTTATTCCAGCAATATTCCACGTTGCTATTTTCATGGTGCTCATCATTAGATATCAAATATGCAATTCAATTTACTGCATTTATGTTTTACTACAGTCATATCGCTACTTTTTTATTTATAGGGATATTACTTATGGTAAATTGATTTATCAAGAGTAGCGGTAAAAGCAAATTTAAAGCTTTAAAATTTAATTTATTTTCATTTTTAAAAACTTTCTGCTGTTTAGTTCTTGACGAATGTACGTGTTCTCGCTATTAGAGATGGATATAGCCGATGTGGGTGTAATCAGGTGCTTTGGATATGAACCGGAAGATTATTCACAGGTGTTAAGAAGATTAAAAGTAAATCCTAGTGCAAAAGGCTACTGCCTTCTCTGCTTATGGTCGGGTAAACTGTTTTTTTGCAGGTGTGCCCGATTTTGTGTGTAGACTTAAATATCTGTTCCGATTCTGTTGGGGTGGATGGAAATGAAAATAGAAAAGCCCGATTGGGTGAGAAGAATATAGATCAAAAAGAGGAAGGTTGCATGCCTACCGTAAACCAGTTGATTCGTAAGCCGCGTGTGGCGCCAGTTAAACGTAATAAGGTTCCTGCTCTGCAGTCGAATCCGCAGAAGCGTGGTGTTTGTACGCGTGTTTATACAACAACGCCGAAGAAACCTAATTCTGCTCTTCGTAAAGTTGCTAAAATTCGCTTGACGAATGGATTTGAGGTGATTGGTTATATTCCTGGAGAGGGACATAATCTTCAAGAGCACTCTGTTGTGATGATTCGTGGTGGTCGTGTAAAAGATTTGCCAGGAGTTCGTTATCACATTATTCGTGGTTTGCTTGATACCCAGGGTGTCAAGAATCGTAAACAGCGTCGTTCAAAGTATGGCGCAAAGCGTCCAAAATAATATTGAGAGACAAAGCCAATGTCCCGTCGTCATAGAGCAGAAAAGCGTGAGATTAATCCAGATCCAAAATTTGGTGATTTGGTTATTATGAAATTTATGAATGCCATTATGTTTGATGGTAAAAAATCAGTTGCAGAGCGTATTGTTTATGGTGCACTCGATTCTGTAGAAAAAAGAGTAAAAACAGATCCTGTGGCTCTATTTCATCGGGCCTTAGAGAATGTTGCTCCTCATATTGAGGTTCGTTCACGCCGTGTTGGTGGTGCTACTTATCAAGTTCCGATTGATGTTCGTCCTGATCGTCGTCAGGCTCTTGCTATTCGTTGGTTGATTGCGGCGGCGCGTGGTCGAAATGAAACGACGATGGTTGAGCGTTTATCTGGTGAATTGATGGATGCGGCTAATAATCGTGGTTCTGCCGTGAAAAAGCGTGAAGATGTTCATCGTATGGCTGAAGCTAATCGTGCTTTTTCTCACTATCGCTGGTAGAAGTTTTAAACAAGGCAAATATAATGGCTCGCGAATATAAAATTGAAGATTATCGTAATTTTGGTATTATGGCGCATATTGATGCTGGTAAGACTACGATGACTGAACGTATTCTGTTCTATACCGGTAAGAATCATAAAATTGGCGAGACCCATGATGGTGCTTCTACGATGGATTGGATGGAGCAGGAGCAGGAGCGCGGTATTACGATTACGTCTGCTGCGACAACGACGTTTTGGGAAGGGCAGGACGGTCGGAAGCGTCGCTTTAATATTATTGATACGCCAGGGCACGTTGATTTTACGATTGAAGTTGAGCGCTCTTTGCGTGTTCTTGATGGCGCAATAGCCTTGTTGGATGCAAATGCTGGTGTGGAGCCTCAGACGGAAACTGTTTGGCGGCAAGCTGAGAAATATCGCGTGCCTCGTATGGTTTTTGTTAATAAAATGGACAAAATAGGAGCTGATTTTTATCGTAGTGTGGAGATGGTTGGTTCTCGGTTGGGTGCTAAAGCGCTTGTTTTGCAGTTGCCGATTGGTGCTGAAAATGACTTTGAAGGTGTTGTTGATCTTGTAGAAATGAAGGCTTTAAAGTGGGATGGTTCTATTGGTGCCTCGGCAGTGATAAGTGAAATTCCCTCTGATTTAAAGGAGAAAGCTGAAGAATATCGCGAGAAATTGATTGAGATGGCTGTGGAGGTTGATGAAGCTGCGACAGAGGCTTATTTGGAAGGTGTTATGCCAACCAACGAGCAGCTTGTTTCTCTCATTCGTAGGGGGACAGTAGAAGTTCAGTTTCATCCGGTTCTTTGTGGTACGGCTTTTAAAAACAAGGGGGTGCAGCCACTTTTGGATGCTGTTGTTTCCTATCTTCCTTCTCCAATTGATATTCCGGCGATTAAGGGTATTGATGTAAAGACTGAGGCTGAGACGACACGCGAATCTTCTGATGATGCTCCGTTATCTATGCTTGCTTTTAAAATTATGAATGATCCTTTTGTTGGTTCATTGACGTTCTGTCGTATTTACTCAGGTAAAGTTCAGAAAGGTATTTCTCTTGAGAATACTGTGAAAAAGAAAAAAGAGCGTTTGGGGCGTATGCTTCAAATGCATTCAAATTCTCGTGAGGATATTGAAGAAGCATTTGCTGGTGATATTGTTGCTCTTGCAGGACTTAAGGAGACGACAACAGGGGATACTCTTTGTGATCCTTTGAAACCTGTTGTTTTGGAGAGGATGGAATTTCCAGAGCCTGTTATTGAGATTGCAATTGAACCGAAGACAAAAGCAGATCAAGAAAAAATGGGTATTGCTCTTAACCGTCTAGCAGCCGAAGATCCTTCATTTCGTGTTAAATCGGATGAGGAATCTGGTCAGACTATTATAGCTGGAATGGGTGAGCTTCATCTTGATATTATTGTTGATCGTATGCGGCGTGAGTTTAAGGTTGAAGCAAATGTTGGGCAGCCTCAAGTTGCTTATCGTGAGTCAATTACTAAAATGGCGGAAATTGATTATACGCATAAGAAACAATCGGGTGGTGCAGGTCAATTTGCTCGTGTGAAAATTGTTTTTGAGCCTCATGATGGTGATGACTTTATTTTTGAGTCAAAGATTGTTGGTGGTGCTGTTCCTAAAGAATATATTCCCGGTGTCCAAAAAGGGATTGAGAGTGTTATGGGGTCAGGTCCTCTTGCGGGCTTTCCTATGCTTGGTGTAAAAGCGACTCTCATTGATGGTGGCTATCACGATGTTGATTCTTCGGTTTTGGCTTTTGAGATTGCTGCTCGTGCGGCTTTTCGTGATGGGGCAAAGAAGGCTGGTGCACAGCTTCTTGAACCGATCATGAAGGTGGAAGTTGTTACTCCAGATGATTATGTTGGTGATGTTATTGGTGATCTCAATTCTCGTCGGGGGCAGATTTCAGGAACTGAAGCGCGCGGCATTGCAACGGTTGTGAATGCAATGGTTCCTTTGGCAAATATGTTTGGTTATGTGAATACTCTTCGCTCTATGAGTCAGGGGCGTGCGCAGTATACAATGCAGTTTGATCATTACGAGCCTGTGCCTTCAGCTGTTGCTTTGGAGATTCAAAAGAAATACGCGTAATTTCAGGTTGGTAATTAATTTTTAACTTAGTCCTTGGTTTGGACGGAAAATGGAGAGCTCAAATGGCGAAGAGCAAGTTTGAACGAACAAAACCGCATGTTAATATTGGTACGATTGGTCACGTTGATCATGGGAAGA
>NZ_JBHIOR010000005.1:0-121557 GCF_042195605.1 Bartonella sp. AP88HLJMH
TCGGAAGCAGCCATATGGATATCGCCACCCGATAGAACAGTGGTCTCTTTTCCAGAACTTAAATGAGAGCCATTGTGCAAGGCAACATGAGATGTTTGATCCCCGCGATGGCTATTGGCACTGTTGCGTGTGGCATCAATAGAAACATTCCTCTCAGCCTGCAAGAGAAGTTTATCCGTTGCTTGAACATCAGAGCCTAGAATATTCAAATCTTTTCCAGGGACATAAGTGAGCTTGATATACTTTGAAAAATATTTCTTTAAAACAAATGTGTGAATACACAACAACAAATGTATTCCGTTGGGGCGTTCTGTTTTGCATGAGGAGTATGATCCCATTAAAAATGAAGAGATTAAGAGAAATAAAATAGAGAGATAATAAAATAAAGGCCCCGTTAAACGAGGCCTTAGTATTTTTTGTGCTGATAATTTCATTTTTACGAAATTAGAATTTGTAAGCGACACCTACACGGAAGTCATTGGTTTTGTAGTTGAATTCACGTGTATCGTTGGCGAATTTCTTTTTACCAAAATCGGAGTAACGGTATTCTGCACGTAAAAGAACGTTGTCGGTCATTGCAAAGTCAACACCGCCGCCAATAGTGAAACCAACCATTGTCTTCGTGTCATCAGCCCAAGTACCACCAGTCAAATCTACATTTTGCTTAACTGATGGGTTTTCAACCACACCAGCTTTCTGTTCAACTTTAACTCTCTCTCCTTTTCCTGTAACTGATTGAATACCCTGTACCTGCGCATAGGCAATACCACCAGCAACATAAGGCATAATGCGGTCAACAGCAGCAAAACCGATACGAACGCGTGTAGCACCAGACCATTTTTCTTTGTAACTGTGCTTTTCCGTTACCTTGTCGCCTTTTTCAAACTGTTGCTGACCTTTTAATTCAACCTTAGCTTTTTCAAGGGCAGCATTAAAATCTGCTGCATTTTTTTCAGTAAGAGTCAATTCACGGGCTGTTTTTGATTCTTCACGGTCTGCCCAAACTGCATCGGTTTCAACACCGAGAATGAGACCATTTCCAAGGTCTACGTTAGATCCGGCATAAATCCCACCCATGAAACCAGAAGGACTAGGTGTGTTATCTTTTTTGACAAGTTCTTTATCTTCTCCTGGAATAGTTACTTTAGTTTTACTCGAAAAGTTACCAACTTGACCACCAAGATAAAAGCCTGTCCAAGAAAACGAAGGGGCTGCTGCGATAACTGCTGGGGCTGTTTCACGAGGGATCACCACGTCAGCAGCTTGTGCTGCAGAAGCTGAAATTAAAGCGGCAATAGAAGTTGCTATTAAAGATTTTGTATTCATAATTTTGCTCCTAAATTAACTATAAAACGACCTTACAAGATTATAAATAGAAAAGCTGTAGTAAAAATGTCACAATCACACAAATAAACCCCAGAAAAACAGTGTTTTGATCAAAGTCAAGATCTCTTGAAAATTTAATTTTTTATTAATACTTTTTATTCATAATTGCACTTTTGATGAGATTAGAACTTGTAAGCGACACCTACGTGAAAGTCATTGGTTGTGTAGCCTAGTTTAAGGTAATACTTTTTATATTCCTTCTTACCAAAGTCTGAGTAACGGTACTCCGCACGAAGCAGAACATGATCTGTCATCGCGAAATCTATACCACCACCAAGGGTGAAACCCTCCATCGTTTTTATTTTATCAAATACTGTAGCAGAAACTTCTTTACTTGGCTTACCCATTTGCCAATTTTTTTTGTTCCTGAAACTTTACCAACACCTTGTATTTGCGCATAAGCAATACCATCGCAAGATAAGGCATAATACTGTCAGCGACAGAAAAACCAACACAAACCCGTGTTGCACCAGACCTTTTTTCTTTGAAACCAATGCGATACACTGCTGTGTCACCCTTTTGAAACTTTTTATTTTCATCCAATGTAACACCAGCAATGCAACACCAGCATCTTCAAATTCATCATTAAAATCATTAAATTCATCAATCACAAGAATCTTTGAGACCGTCTTCGTCTCTCCTCAGTCTGCCCAGACTGCATCGGGTTCAACACCTAGGACATTTCTAAGATCTACGTTGAAACCTAAAATAAATACCACCTATGAAACCTGAAGGCTTAGGTAGTGCATCTTTATCTGAAGTTTTTTTCTTTTGTCTCTAAATCAAATACATAAACTTTGACTTGAAAAGTTGCCAACTTGACCACCAAGATAAAAACCTGTCTAAAAAAACGAAAGAGCTATGATAACTGTTGGAGCTTTTTTACGAGGAATGACAATATCAGCAGCTTGTGCCGCAGAAGCTGTAGTCATAGCGATAACAAAAGTTGTTACTGAAGATTTTATATTCGTAAACTTTGCTCCTCATTTATTTACGAGCACAGTATTATACGACTACAAAAAAAAAACGCTGTAGTAAAATGATACAATCATAGGAAACGAAAGCTGACGCAAGATAAAGTCATTTCATAACTTCACGTTTCACAAGAAATTGTAAGTTATGAATACGTATAATTCATTGATTTTACCGCGTAATTATTGCCTGTCGTTTATAAAAATCTTTTTAAGGAAATCTGAATAATATCTTTTACACCGCCAATAAATATGGAGTGTGTAATAATATAACAATAGAAAAATAACAGAGGCTCCGTCTTTAACAGAGCCTCATGACAATTTATTTTATCTTCATCATTTCGTTGTTGACGAAATTAGAATTTGTATGCAACACCTACACGGAAATCATTGGTTTTGTAAGCTATTTTATCCCCGTCCTTTACAAATGCTTTTTTACCAAAGTCTGAGTAACGGTATTCTGCACGCAACAGAACATTGTCTGTCATTGCAAAGTCAATACCACCACCTACAGTGAAACCAACCATCGTTTTCGTTTCATCAAACACTTTAGCAGAAGCGATTTCGGCACCATCAGCTCCTTCCGCCTTAAGAGAATCGACTATCTGGAGCTGCGTATAAGCAATACCACCAGCAACATAAGGCATAATGCGATCAACGGCTGCAAAACCAACACGAACGCGTGTTGCACCAGACCATTTTTCTTTTATAGAGGTGCTATCTACACGTTTGTCAGTCGCCGCGATACCAGTAATAGTTTTTCCTGTAGCAGGTGTAGCTTTCGCTGCTATAAGCTCATCTTTGAAAGCATCAAGGCCAATTGCTCCAATGACTGCTGAATGCGCTTTTGAATCTTCGCGGTCAGCCCAGACGGCATCAGTTTCAACACCTAGAATGAGGCCATTTCCAAGATCCACGTTAGAACCTACATAAATACCCCCCATGAAACCGGAAGGCTTAGGTGTCCAGTCTTTATCTGTAATTTTCTTTTTTGTTTCTGAATCATATTCATCAACTTTACCTGAAAAGTTACCAACTTGACCACCGATATAAAAGCCTGTCCAAGAAAATGAAGGGGCTGCTGCGATGACTGCTGGGGCTGTTTCATGAGGGATGACAACATCAGCAGCTTGTGCTGCAGAAGCTGCCGCTATAGCGATAACAGAAGTTGTTACTAAAGATTTTATATTCATAAACTTTGCTCCTAATTTATTTATGAGCACAGTGCTACAAGATTACAGAAAGAAAAGCTGTAGTAAAAATGATACAGTCACAGAAAATGGAGGGCACATCCCAGACAAAATTGCTTCATAGCTTGATTTTGTACGAGAAACCTAAAGATTATATATAAATAACTTATTGATTTTTAAATGTAATTTTTGTTTGTTGTCTATGAATTTTTTTAAGAAAATCTGAATAATATCTTTTCACATCCACAATAAATTATGTATTGTGTGATAATATAGCAACAAAGAATAACAGAGGCTCGGTCAAAGACAGAGCCTCTTCGTTATTTAACTTACCATCTATTAAAATTTGTAAGCAACACCAACTCGGAAATCATTGGTTTTGTAAGATGTCTCATATTTATCATTTGAGAATTTCTTTTTACCAAAATCTGAGTAACGATATTCCGCACGTACAATAATATTATTGGTCATTGCTAAATCAACACCAGCACCAAGGGTGTAACCAACAAGGGTCTTTGTTTCATCAGACAGAGTACCAGAAGCGATTACTTTGTCTGAATCTTTATCTGTTATTGAAATCAACGCACTATCTTGAAGCTGTGTATAAGCGATACCACCAGCAACATAAGGCATAATGCGTTCAGCTGCAAAACCAATACGCACGCGCGTTGCACCAGCCCACTTTTCTTTAAAAGTGAAACTGTGGGTTCGTTTAGCACCAGGTTTAAGCGCATCTTTACCAATATTAATTGCAGCGTCTTTTAATACCTTGTTAATATAATTGATGTGTTCTGGGGCAATGACATATGTTTTTCCTGTCTTCGTGTCATCTTTATTAGACCACATGATATCTGTATCAACACCTAGAATAAGGCCATTACCAAGATCAACGTTGGAACCTGCATAAAGACCCCCCATGAAACCAGATAGTTTAGGCAAAAGGTCATCAGGCGCTGGAATCTTGTTTCCATTACTGAGAATATCCATTTTCGTTTTACCCGAAAAACCACCAATCTGGCCCCCAACATAAAAACCTGTCCAAGAAAAATTTGGAGCAACAATAACGGGAGCAACAGGTGTTGGTCTTGGGGGAACAATAACATCTGCTGCTTGTGCTGCTGAAGCTGAAACAAAAGCGAAAGCAGAAGCTGTTATTAACCATTTCATATTCATATTTTCTCTCCATAGCTGAATATTTATTTGAACACACCGTTTCATATAGAGCACCATCTTCAGATATCTGTAGCAAAAATGATACACTTATAAAAAAAACAAAAAGCCAATCAAAGTACCCTTAATTGCTTGATCTGTAATAAATGAGAATAAAACTATGCCCATGCACAAATGGTCTCTTTTCCTCACGTTTTCTCTCCTTTATCATTTTGATAAAAAAACTGCGTCACAGTACCCTCCGTGTAAAGCGTGTGCTATTGACATAAAAATATAATATATTGATTTATAATGAAAAAATATCTTTTATATTAATTCGTCTGCAATATTGACGATGCTCTTATCTTAAGCCTTTTTATATTAAAGAAACCAAAACCATCCCTCTGCACCTCACAAACAAGCAAGTGTGTGAATAAATAAAACTATTTAAAAGCTAAAATGCTTCCTATTAATACTCTCAATATTATAATAGTGAAGACCGTTACAATATTGAGGGCAGCTAAATCTAACTGTTCCATTTAAATTCATACAAACAATGTTTTTAGCTTCATCCTTCGCATAACCAAATGTGAATAGCACTTTGATTATTTTTTCATCATTGTAAAGAACGCTTGTAGCGCACATGAACAAGATCTCCACTACCCTATGGACTGCAACAAGATTACATGCAATTTCATCACGCTTGCTCTTTGTTTTTATTTAGGCATTTATTCCTTTTTGACATATTTACCATTTTTTTCTTCTCTCAACCTTATAGTAAAGTCTTTTTCAGAGATTCAGCCTTATTTGTAGGCTATCATTTCATACTCCTTTACAAGACGAAATTGAAAAAAATACCTAAAGACAGACAACCGGTATGATAAACATTAAAACTTATATAGAAATCTCCTTAAAGCTGAAAAAATGAGAAATCTTTCTGAAAGTTTTCAACCCACCCCTTGCTTTAAAAATCATGAATTTGGCAGAAAAAATATCCCTCTTTTTCAACTTCAAAGCATATATTATACTTCTTGATGTTGTTTTTTCACTTTTTAAAAACTCATTGGACCTCGTGCAAATAGGTTTGGCCGTCCTTTTTTCCCTGGTCTTCTTTTAGGATAATGATCTCTTTTTTTACCAGAATGTAACACAGGTACTAACTTAGCTGCTGTTATGCTTTCGCTGTTATTTGTGCAAGAAAGTTCTATCTGAAAAACTTCAGATAATAACTTGCGAAGCTGTTCACCAGTAAAAAAACCTATTGGAGGAACAGCCGAAGATGCTCTCTGTATAAGGTTTTGAGACGCTAAAAAACTTGCACCTTGAGCCATAGAGATTGAAGCAAAAGTAGCAAAAGCTGTAATAAAATATTTTATGTTCATAAATTTAACCTCATCAAATATTCATAATGGATTTTATCTAGTGCCTTCATTGCAAATTTCCAGAAAAAATAGCATGTTTATAGATAAAAAGTGAGAATCCTTAAAAATAAAGCTTTGGAGCATTTTAATTTTAAAATAAAAGAAAATTGCCCTGCTCTGCCAACATAGAAATTACTTATTGAGTAATAAATAAAGGCACGAAGTATCGTCTGAAAATAATAAACTATACGAACTTCATATAATATACTGATTTATAATGATAATATAGCGTTATCCATATTGACTGAGAATCCTAAATACCATAAGATTCTCTCATTCCAAATCTTTTTCATGTTGAATCAATCAAAACCATTTGTTTGCACGTTACAAGTTGAGAGAGCTGTGTGGATAAAAAACACTAAAAAAAGACTAAAAATGCCTCTTATGAACCGTCTCAAGTGCTAAGGACTTACACAACATTGGGAATTGGTACAGTTGTGTGGATGGTAGCGGCTTGTTACTCCATAAGCATAAAGATGGTAGTGTTCAATAGATTTTATATTGGTATTGGAAGCTTTATTGTTATATCTTTTATGAGCGCCACCGTAAAATGAACTTGGGTGTCGGTTTCTTTACAAAAAGCACATGAATTAGCAACACAAATATATTCCGTTTAGGGCGTTCTGTTTTACACGAAGAACGTAAATCCATTAAAAACATGAGGCAATGCGTAATCTCTATTATTTAACAGACATTGCTTTAAATACTTTTGAAAGTCGTAAAGCAGAATTAAAAATGATGGTAAAGATGAGATTTGGTTTTTACATTTACACATTCATATTCTCCCCCAATTAGGCTGTATACCGGTTTCAGAGATTTAAGTCTTCCAACCTACCGTATGTTTCCAGCCTCTCCTCAAAATTGCTTTGTTTCAAATAAAAGCTGTTACAAAAATAAAAAATATGGATTCGCAAAAGTATTTTTATTGCCTAAACTTCAAATGAAATAGCACTTAAGAATTTATTATAATTCTTATCAGAAAAGATGAGAGGATAAAACGCCCATAATGTACAAGCATTTTGTCCTCTCACATCAATAATTAACTCTATTTAAAAGCCAATTTTAAAGTTAGCTATGCGCAAAAATATCAACTTCCGCCCATCCTAAAAGATCAAGCCTAGCTCTCATAGGCAAAAATTGAAAGCATGCCTTGGCAACATTTTCTCGCTCTTCACGTCTTAAACGTTCTTCAAATATAACCTTTAAACGATGTAAATATAACACATCCGACGCAGCATATTCAATTTGTGCCTGTGATAACGTTTCTGCCGCCCAATCCGAAGATTGTTGCTGTTTAGAAATATTCACATTCAGCAATTCATTACAAATTTCTTTCAAACCATGACGATCCGTATAAGTGCGCGTGAGTTTCGAAGCAATCTTTGTACAAAAAATAGCCTCTGGCATAACACCAAATGTATGTGCTAAAATAGCAAGATCAAAACGCCCAAAATGGAATATTTTTACGACCGCTTTATCTTCAAGAAGCTTGACCAAATTAGGTGCATTCTTTTGTCCTTTAGCAATCTGTATAATATCGGCAGTACCATCTCCAGAAGAAAGCTGAACAACGCATAAACGATCACGATAGGGTTGTAATCCTAAAGTCTCGGTATCAATCGCAATGGCATCAGTTTTATAATTGTCTAAGTTTGGTAAATCACCTTGATGAACGCGAATCTCAGCCATTTACCCTCCTACTTGCTAAAGCAGCAAGAATACGCGCCCAAGATCGCTGCCCCTTATGAAACGATTTTAAATTATATTTTTCATTAGGAGAATGAATACGGTCATCAGCCAGTCCAAAACCAACCAAAAGAGTTTCCATACCAAGAATTGACCGAAAATCTGCTACAATTGGGATCGAGCCCCCCATGGCTGTCAAAACAGCAGGCACTTCCCACTCTTGTGATAAGGCATCCTTCGCCTCCTTGATAAAAGATGAATCATCAGAAATCTGAAGTGCCGGAGAAGAACCGTGATTCTTAAATTCAACCTTACAATCAGCAGGAATTGAGCTACGTACATAATCACGCAACGCTTGGCGTATTTTCTCTGGATCTTGCTTATGCACCAAACGACACGATACTTTTGCACTCGCTTGAGAAGCAATAACTGTTTTCATCCCTTCCCCTTCATAGCCGCCACTAATACCATTAATTTCCATGGTAGGACGTGCCCATACAAGCTCTAAAATGCTCCGCCCTTTTTCACCAGCTGGAACGGAAAGTCCTATAGGACCAAGAAAATTTTCAGCAGTACAATTAAGTGCATTCCATGATTGTAAAATCTGTGGAGGTGTTTCTTCTACGCCATCATAAAAACTAGGAAGTGTTGCCCTATTATTTTCATCGTGAAGTCCTGCTAAGATTTTCGTTAAAATACGAATGGGATTAGCTGCTACTCCTCCAAAATAACCAGAATGTAAATCACGATTCGCTGCTGTGATAATAATCTCTTCTGCCATAATTCCCCGAAGAGAAAGAGCAATAGATGGTGTATCCGCATCCCACATTGACGTGTCACAAACCAATGCATAATCTGCCTTAAGTTCATCTGTATTTGCTTTTAAAAAAGGAATAAGGGAAGGAGAAGCACATTCTTCTTCTCCCTCAAATAAAACAGTAACTTTAATAGGAAGCTGCCCTGTTTCTTTCTTAAATGCACGACATGCTTCAATAAAAGTCATCAACTGACCTTTGTCATCTGAAGCTCCACGAGCACAAATAACTTTCTCTCCATCTCTCTCTTTTAAAGAAGGTGTAAATGGATCATCCTCCCATAAACTCAATGGATCAACAGGTTGAACATCATAATGTCCGTAAAACAACACATGCAAACAATCATCTGAAGGTCCAGGATGATGCCCAACAACCATTGGATGCCCCGGCGTATCACGGCGTGAAGCCTCAAAACCAATGCTTTTTAAATCCTCCACTAACCAATCAGCTGCTTTACGACATGCATCCTTGTAAGCCGAGTCTGTAGAAATCGATTGAAAACGTAAAAGAGAAAAAAGGCGTTCAAGGCTCTTCTCTATATTTCCATCAAGATGTGTTAGTACTTTATTCAGCATAAAAAAAACCTTTCAAGCCTTGTGTAATTATATTATAGATGCGATGACTTTAAGCCTCTTGTAAGATTTTGCAAGACACCTTATTCATTTTTGACATTGTGAGCAGTAAAAACTTGAACGTCCAGCCTGTAAAATGCGCATAATAGGCGCTCCACATTCCAAACATTGCTTGCCTTCTCGTCCATAAACTGAAAAAGCATGCTGAAAATAACCAAGCGAACCATCTATATGCATATAATCACGTAAAGAAGAGCCACCAGACAAAATGGCTTCAGAAATCACATTGCGTATATTTTGTGCTAAAGAATCTGCAAATTCACGTGCACGTGCCGTTTTTGATGCCAATGTAAATGCACCACGTTGTGGAGACAAACGACTCCGCCAAAGTGCTTCACAAACATAAATATTCCCAAGACCTGCAACAATAGACTGATCAAGTAAAACACCCTTGAGAGACATTTTTTTATTAACAAAAGCCTTTTGTAAATAACGACCAGAAAACGAATTACTTATAGGTTCAAGACCTAGCTTATTTAAAAGTGGATGTTCATAAAGCTTATCCGTATCGACTAAAAGCATAAACCCAAAGCGACGCACATCATTATAAATAAGACGATAAACGTCACCATTCTTTGTCTGAATATCCATGACAAAATGATCATGTTTAACTAATTTACTTGACGCTGAACAAGCTTTTCTTAAAAAATCATTCTCTATACGCCATGAACCAGACATTCCTAAATGGCTTAAAATCGTTTCATCCTGAGAAAGATGAAATAATAAATATTTCGCACGCCGACCAAGTTCTATAATTGTTCTGCCAATAAGGCGCTCAGAAAAAGCCTCAGGAAAAGGAAAGCGCAAATCTCTACGATTAAGTTTGACAGATACTATCTTTGCATCAGTTACAACGGACTCAAGTCCACGACGAACTGTCTCTACTTCAGGAAGCTCAGGCATTACTCTTCTTTAATAATTATACACTTTCCAATCGTATCACTGATAAATTGACTTCTTCCCCCCTCAAAAAACGAAGACTTCCTCTACATCTACTAAACAAATTCTTGATGAGTCGATTTTACTTGGATTCCTACTCATGTGAATCATTTAACTAAAGGCTTTATGGACAAACCCTGCCTTGAATATATACCACACACTCTAAAATACTTAACGTATCAATAAAGCTTACATCCCACCCCACCTCAAATGACCGCGTTTTATGGTAACAAAATTAAGCCCATTCACCCTTACGAAATACAGGAACTCTTACACCATCTTGGGTAATGCCATCTATGTCAATTTCACCAGAACCAATCATCCAGTCAATATGAATGACACTTTTATTCCCACCACGTGCTGCAATCTCTTCTGACGTCAATGATGCCCCATCTAAAAAGCATTTGGAATAACACTGCCCTAAAGCAATATGACATGCAGCATTTTCATCAAATAAGGTATTATAAAAAAGGAGGCCACTCTTAGAAATTGGTGAAGAATGGGGCACAAGGGCAACTTCGCCCAACCGGCTTGCACCCTCATCACTTTGCAAAACCTGCTGTAAAACTTCTTGGCCTGTTGATGCACGAGCCTCAACAATACGCCCGGCTTCAAAACGTACTTCAATATTATCAATCAGAGTTCCTTGATAGGAAAGGGGCTTTGTTGAGCGAACGAAACCTTCAACCTTATGAGCATGAGGAGTCGTGAAAACTTCTTCTGTCGGAATATTCGGATTGCAAATAACACCATTTTGAGCAACGGATGCACCACCATGCCATTCATGATCATCTGCCAAACCAACAGTTAAATCAGTCCCTGGCCCTGTAAAGTGTAAGGCAGAAAAACGCTGCTCATTAAGCCAAGATGACCGTTTCTTCAAATGTGCATTATGAACAGTCCACGCCTGCACCGGATCTTCTCCTGTAACACGTGAAGCAGAAAAAATTGCATCGGCTAATTTTTTAATCGCCTCATTAAGTGGTAAAGAAGGAAACATTGCCTCAGCCCATCCTGCTGTTGGATAAGCAACAATCGACCAATTCATAGCAAAATTTGATATTTGCTTGAGTGCCGGCTGGTAAGCTATTGAAGTGGCTTTATTTAAACGTGAAACCTTATCAAAATCCTGATTGGAAAGGAGCAAAGGATTATCACCAACAATCGCTAAACGCGCTGCCCCATTTTCAAAAGCCTTTGCCATTCCCTCATAAAGCCAAGAAGGGGCACAATCAAAACTAGCTGTATGGGCATTTTCAAACCGTGTAAGCGATAACATATCATCACTAAAAATTGGTGTAATGACACCAGCACCAACCTTATAAGCATGATATGCAATACGCCGAACAAAAGGTAACGCTGAAACTGGAGCAGTTAAAACAAGATCCTGCCCCTCTTGTAAATTCAACCCCACTTTCACTGTAATTTCTGCAAGACGATTAAGCATTTCAGGCAAAATTGTCTCATGAATATCAAAGTACATTACCAATACCCTTCTTTAAATAGAATGCGTTCTTTATGTCGTCATATTATAAATTGTTTTTCAGATCCTTTGAGTTCGCTTTCTCTACGTATATTTATGCGTATCATTATCGCTAAAATTCACTTAATTCATAAACCGCAATGGGTATATCATCCTTCTTTGGTCATGAAAAACTTACTAGTTCCTGTGTCGTTTTTCTAACATTGCAACAATTGCATTTAACTGATCAGATGAAGGTAAAACCATAATCGTTTTATTTTCCTCTTTCCTAGCTAGATGTTGAGGTGCATAGGCAGGGATAGGAACTTTATCAAGCTGTACCATAGCAAAAGGCGCAGGATGTGCCATCTTGGACTGTGCTACTTCTGTCGAAGGAGATGTACTTTTCTCTGCCTTTACGCCCCTACTCTCTAAGCCTTCATCTATAAAGCTTGGCGCATGACCAGAACGTTCTTGAGCAAAAGCATAAGCAACATCATAAGGGCGATTATTTGTAGGAACTTGAAGCTCTCCATCACGTGATCGTTTTTCATAAAAAGCATTTCCCCCTGCAACCTGAACATAATGCATGTTTTTATACGGAAAAGACAAACCAGCGGTATGAAAAAACTTAGCGTGTTTAACTTTCTTATCTCGTTCACCCCGTAAAACGGCATCAGCCGCCTCTCTTACACGAGCAACAGATGCTTTCTCCGTCATAGGACGCGTTAAAACACCAGGAGCAAATTGCCTATATTGACCAACAACACCACAAATCGTCTTAGGATAGGCGGTTGAATTAACACGATTCATAACAACCGTTCCAACGGCAATCATTCCTTCACGGCTTGTGCGATTTGATTCAAAATACATCGCTCGCATAAGACATTGACGCTCTGTCAATGGATATGTAACCGCTTTTGTCTTATTATTATTTATTTTTCCAGCATCTAAATGACTTGAAGCACATCCCACAACAACTAACGGCGCTACACAACAGGTAACAAAAACATTCCAACGATTTTTTTTCATCTTATGCAACACATTCCTATAATCTCTGAGATATTCAAGTCTTGAAATGAGCTTTAAATGTATCTCTCAATAAAGTACATAGCTAATTGTTACCACTCAGTAAAATTTTAATACAAGAGGTAATCAAAAAGTATCTATGCAAAATAAAAAATAAAAAACTCTTAATTTACAGATCGATATTGTTATTCTTCATGGTTCAATATAGGCTATAATAACCCACACGTTTCAATTACAATAAAGTAACACTATCCACTTCTTCTACATACGAAAAAATAATACAGATATCCCCTTTAATATAAAATTTTAACAAAATGATCTGAAAGGAAATTCCCCTAGAAAACTCCCCTCCTGCCACAATACGAGTGATGATATCATCCAATATACAAATATGTCAAACCAAGAGTTAACAATCTGCCATGCTTCTCTGAAAAAGCTCTTTGTTGCTTCTTTGTGCTTTGCCATAAAATGGTTATCTTATTCTTCTTATAGCTGCACTGTAAGAAAATACTCATATATCTACAAACTTATTTTATACATATAAGAAAAATTTTAATCTATTTTCTTCTCACCTACCCCAACTTTATAAGTAAGGTCATCACGAGGACGATCAGAGGACATATGGTAACCCGTTATGATATAATGCAGCATTTCAGCAATATTAGTAACATGATCACCAATTCGTTCAATATTCTTTAAACAAAACAGTAAGTGCGTACAAACCGTAATATTGCGCATATCTTCCATCATATACGTCAAAAGTTCACGAAAAAGAGAAGTATACAAAGCATCAATCTTCTCATCACGCTCACGCACCGCGTCAACACGCTCTAATAGGCGACTCGTATAAGCATTTAAGACTTCTTTTAATTGATTGAGTGCTAAAGCTGTAATTGTTTCAAGCCCATGATAAACAGAAGCAGATTGACGTATTTCTGAAAGTGCAACAGTCCTTTTAGCAATGTTTTTTGCCATATCCCCAATCCGTTCAAGATCAGAAGAAATACGAATGGCTCCAATAATTTCACGCAAATCGACAGCCATCGGTTGGCGTTTGCAAATAATAGCAACCGCTTTTTCATCAATGTCACGTTCTGCTTCATCTAAAAACACATCATCGGCAATCACTGTCGTTGCAAGTTGAAGATCACTACTCACAACCGATGCGACAGAACGTTCAATCATCCTTTCTGCATGGCTCCCCATTTCTGTAATCCTTACTCTTAAATATTTTAGTTCTGCATCATAAGAACGGACAGTATGTTTCATAGACATATCTTACACTCCTCAATTCACCTATCCAAAACGCCCCGTAATATAATCTTGCGTCCGTTGCTCTTTTGGTGAGGTAAAGATCATTTCAGTCGCACCAACTTCTACCAAATGCCCTAAATGAAACATAGCCGTATGTTGAGAAACACGTGCGGCCTGTTGCATGGAATGCGTTACGATAACAATTGTATAATTTTGCCGTAACGCATCGATAAGCTCTTCAATCCGTGCTGTCGCAATGGGATCAAGAGCTGAACAGGGCTCATCCATCAAAATAACTTCAGGACTAACCGCAATAGCACGTGCAATACACAAACGCTGTTGTTGTCCCCCTGATAAACTTGTTCCAAGATCATGAAGGCGGTCTTTTACTTCTTCAAACAAACCTGCCTGCCTCAAACTCTTTTCAACTACATCATGCAATTCAGAGCGTGTTTTAACTAAACCATGAATGCGTGGACCATACGCAACATTCTCAAATATAGATTTTGGAAAAGGGCTGGGCTTTTGAAAAACCATTCCAACACGAGCGCGCAATTCTACAACATCAATCCGTGTGTCATAAATATTCTCCCCATCTAAGGTAATAAGACCAGTTGTTTTAGCGCCTTCAATCGTATCATTCATACGGTTAAAACAACGCAAAAAAGTTGACTTTCCGCATCCTGATGGACCAATCAAAGCAGTTACTTGATGTTCAGGAATATCAAGTGTAATACCGTGGAGTGCTTCTTTATCTCCGTAAGAAACCTTCACATCCTGACCGCGCATTTTAATCTTCATTACAAAAATTCACCTTACAAAAATCTTATCAAAGCTGTTGTTTTATTAAAATTACTGGCGGCGTTCAAATCGTCGACGTAAAAAAACCGCAGAAATATTCATGATCGCAAGAAAAATCATCAATACAATAATAGCACCTGATGTCTTTTCAACAAAAGCACGCTCTGCTTCACCCGCCCACATAAAAATTTGAACAGGCAAAGCCGTTGCTGGATCCATGGGGGTCGTAGGAATATTAACAACAAAAGCAACCATTCCAATCAAAAGCAAAGGAGCTGTTTCACCCAAAGCCTGAGCGACTCCAATAATTGTGCCTGTTAAAATGCCAGGCGCAGCTAAAGGAACAACATGATGAAAAATCATTTGTGTTTTTGATGCTCCCAACCCCAAAGCTGCAGAACGAATAGAGAGAGGAACAGCACGCAGAGCAGAACGTGTTGCAATAATGATCGTGGGAAGAGTCATGAGCGCTAAAACAAGACCACCAACAAAAGAGGCTGAACGTGGTAATCCTAAAAAATTAACAAAAAAAGAGAGTCCTAAAAGACCAAACACAATTGAAGGAACAGCTGCAAGATTATTGATATTAACCTCTATAAAATCTGTAAATTTATTTTTGCGTGCATATTCTTCTAAATAAAGAGCCGTTGCTATGCCTATCGGAAGGGAAACTAATAAAACGATGCCTATCATATAAAGAGAACCAATGATCGCAACACCTAATCCCGCAGTCTCAGGACGACTTGAAGCGCCAAATGTAAAAAAACCAATATTAAATGTTTTATAAAGCGTACCATCATGCGCTAAACGCTTTATCCATTCTATCTGTCGATTAGAAACTTTACGGTTTTTTTCTGCTACACGCAGATCAATCTGTCCCTTATAAGCAGAATCAATATCCGCAGATGCCAAAACTTTAACTTTTTGCATTGTGCCAATCAGTTTTGGATTTTTTGTCACCATTTCACGCAGTTGAACACGGACACCATTTGAAAACATACGGTTAACGTCCAAAAGAGAGGCTCGATCATTTTGATTGATATTAAGTTTCTTCGCTAAAGCATTGCGTACAAGAAGTGGATAATTCGCCGTCATGAGCACTTGTGGTTTTGTTTTACGTTGACCACTTGGATCAATGATCTTTTCATCCAAATAAATCGATAATGTCATTTCACTTTGAAAAAAAGCTGTATAACCCTGACTAATGATAGACCATAAAAGCGTAAATAAAAAAAATAAACCAATAAAAATGGCAATCAAACCATAGGCACGAAAACGACGTTCAGCCCAATACCGACGCTTGAGACTAATATTGCGACGAGGAAAAAAATCTTCATTCATTCATATTGTTCCCGATATTTACGCACAATATAAAGAGCTAGAATATTCATCAAAAGTGTCATAACAAAGAGCGTCATCCCTAAGGCAAAAGCCACCAGAGTTTGTGGAGAATTAAACTCAAAATCACCGGTCAATTGATTAACAATCTTAACAGTCATCGTAGTCATTGCTTCGAAAGGATTGAGTGTTAAATTTGCTGCAACACCTGCCGCCAAAACCACAATCATTGTTTCTCCAATTGCACGCGATGCCGTCAACAAAATAGCCCCCATAATCCCTGGAAGCGCTGCTGGTATAACAACTTTTTTAATTGTTTCAGATTGCGTTGCGCCTAAACCATAAGAACCTTCACGTAAAATGCGTGGAACAGCCGTAATAACATCATCCGATAAAGAGGAAACAAAAGGTATCAACATAATTCCCATCACAACTCCAGCAGTCAAAACACTTTGTGCCATAATAAAACTAACCCCGTCTGAGAGAGAAGCAGAGAGATCTCGTAAAAATGGTCCCACAACCTTCAAAGCAAAAAAGCCATAAACAATCGTTGGAATGCCAGCAAGAACTTCTAACAATGGCTTCACAATTGCTCGCAATCGCGAAGAAGCATACTCCGCCATATAAAGAGCTGAAAATAGTCCTATAGGTACAGCAAAAAGCATGGCAACAAATGCAATATAAAACGTACCAGCAAGAAGCGGTATTAAACCAAATTGTCCTACTTCATCGCTGGAACCGCTCGCGGAAAAACGCGGATCCCAAACTGTTCCTAAAAAGAAATTTGAAAAGGATACAGACTGAAAAAAGCTTACTGTCTGAAAAAGCATAGAAAGCGCAATGGCTATTGTTGTCAAGACTGCAACAATAGATGCACAAATCAATCCAATAATAATAAAAGATTCAACCTTATTACGGGCACGTTGATGAGGCGCAATTTGCATCATTCCACAGATAAAACCAAAGGACGCAATAGCAAAAAGAAAAACATAACCTATAAACTTAAGCTTTTCAGAAGAGAATACCCACGACTGTGCTATTTTGAACACATCATCCGATGCTTCATCGGATAAAATCAATCCCTTCGCGAGTAATTGTGCCTGCATTTCCTTATAGGAAGCGGTAGAAAGATTCCCCTCAAAGCGATGAATCTTTTTGACGAGACTTCGAAGTGTCTCCCAAAGTAGATCGTGATTTACAGGCTCTGTTACATGCGCACTATACGCCCCCAGCTCTCGAGAGGCATTATACTCTAAATAAATTGTACTCCCAGCATCCCAAACAATTAAAAAAATAAAAGCTGGAATAACCGTAATCAAAAATGTCCACCAGCCATAATAATACGCACGAGAATGCATTTTATGTTGTCTGTATTCAAGAATGCGTGCTCGCATATAAGAAATACAAAAGCCACAAAATCCAAAAATCAATAATAGCAAAACAATGAAGGAAATGCGCATTTTATCTTTCAGTTTTTATAAAAAAATAGCACCCAAATTTCCTATCTCAGAAATCCAACAAATTTTCCCTGCAAATTATTTCAATGTCATTACTCGACCAGCAGAAAAATCAGAACGCTGTGCTTGACGTTCCTTTTCAGGAGAAACAATCAAACCATATTCAGCCAAAGGACCCTCTGGACCAATCATTTGGTCAGAAAGAAAAAAATCAACATACTCTCGCAAACCTGAAATAATACCTAAATGTGCTTTCTTAATATAGAAAAAAAGCGGACGAGAAACTGGATATTGTCCACTAGAAATCGTCTCAACTGTTGGCGCAAAACCGTTAATATCGGCAACCTTTAGCCTATCAGCATTATTTTGATAAAAAGACAAACCAAAAATACCAACCCCTGTTTTATTAGAAATTAGACGCGCAAATGTTTCAGAATAATCACCATCAATATCAACCGCTTTTCCATCCTTACGTACCGCAATACAAGCAGTGTGTATCTCCTTATCATCCATTCCTAAAGACTTCATCACCTCAACTGCCCCACTCTCTTTACACCCCTCAGTAAGTAATTTTTCCTCAAAAACTTCACGTGTCCCATGCTTCTCTCCAGGAATATACGCTGCTATCGTCCAATCAGGAAGAGCACTATTGACTGCACTCCATTTCAAAACATTATTCGGTTGCAACTTTCCGTCTATAATAATTCGAGCAGCAAGGGCTTTATAAACATCTACTGGCTGTAATTTCCAATCAGGTCCCTTAATATCAGTTGCAAAAACAATGCCATCATACCCAATACGTATTTCCTCAACATCTTTTACACCAGCATCAAAACAAGACTGTAATTCACTCGGTTTCATTGCTCGCGAAGCATTAACAATATCAACAGTGTTCTCCCCAATACCACGGCAGAATTCCTTAATACCAGCTCCTGTTCCTCCCGATTCGATAACAGGAACCTTAAAATGGGGATAAATTTCTCCAAATGTTTCAGCAACAATCTTTTGATAAGGTAAAACTGTAGATGAACCAGTAATCTGTATTTGATCGCGCGCATTGCCTCCATTTGCTGACAGCAGTAGCGCAAAAATCAATCCCACTCCAATTGATAATACTTTGTTCATCTATAAACTCCCTAAAAATTGAAAACAAAGCCTCTTAATTTATATTATACGGTCATTCTAGTTCACATTTGCAACATAACAAATATAAAAAACAACATGGATCATTTTTTTAAAACCATGTTTTTGTCCTCTGTCAAATAAATTCGTTTGAACGCTTGAACTCAATAACATCCCAAAACAAATGAGCAACATCCGTACCGCAGAAGCGTTTAATTTCACGAATTCCCGTAGGAGACGTCACATTAATTTCTGTTATATAATCTCCAATCACATCAATCCCCACAAAAAGAAGACCGCGTTCCTTTAAGGCTGGACCAATGCGTTCACAAATTTCATAATCACGTTTTGTTAACTCCACATTTTCCGCGCGACCTCCAACATGCATATTAGAGCGCACATCTGTTTCTGTCGGAATTCGATTAATAGCTCCAACAGGTGTACCATCAAGCAAAATAATCCTTTTATCTCCTTTTCGTACTGCCTCTAAATAGCGCTGAACAATAAAAGGTTCGTGATAAATTTCTGCAAACATTTCTAACAATGATGCTAAATTGCGATCATCTTGTCTTAAATAAAAAATACCAGCGCCCCCATTCCCATAAAGTGGTTTAACAATAATATCGCCAAATGTCTCTCTAAAAGCTGTTATTTCTTCAATATCTTTGGTAATTAATGTTTCTGGCATCAGATCAGAAAATTCAGTAACAAAAATTTTTTCTGGACTGTTGCGTACCCATGCAGGATCATTCACAACGAGTGTTTTAGGATGAATACGCTCTAACAAATGAGTTGTTGTGATATAATTGAGATTAAAAGGTGGATCTTGGCGTAAAAGAACCACATCCATATCTGTTAATTCCGTACGAACAGGCTTTTCTAATCGATAGTGGCTTCCCTCTTTATCATGTACAATCAATGGCTCTAGTCGTGCAATCACACAACCATCGTATAGAGATAAACGATCTGGTGTATAATGGAAGAGAGAGTGTCCACGTTCTTGGGCTGCTAAAGCGAGTGCAAATGTCGTATCTCCTTGAATCCGAACTGTTGAAATATGATCCATCTGAATGGCAATTTTCATAAATAAATCCTCTCTATCCTAAAAGCAGACTGGTCTATGCATCATAAACTTAGTAAACAATAAAAGAACTATGACAAGAGAAAATTTATGACACAAGAAACAGATATAAAATTAAACAACAAAGAAATCGAACGCTATGCACGCCACATCATTTTGCCTGAGATTGGTGGTGCAGGGCAACAAAAGCTAAAAACAGCACGTGTTCTTGTTGTAGGCGCGGGTGGTCTTGGTGCTCCTGTCTTAACCTATTTGGCTGCCGCAGGTGTTGGAACCCTTGGAATTGTCGATAACGACATCGTTTCACTTTCCAATTTACAACGCCAAGTTATTCATAAAACAAATGCAATCAACAAAAGCAAAACAGACAGTGCTGAAACCACTATAAAAGCAATAAATCCCCATGTTGTAGTTGAAAAACACACCCTACGCTTAGATAAAAGTAATGTGGATAAACTGCTCAATGCTTACCACATCATTGTTGATGGAAGTGATAATTTTACCACACGCTATCTTCTCGCTGATCACGCTGCCCAATGCAAAAAACCTCTAATAAGCGGTGCTGTAGAACGTTTTAATGGCTCATTAACGGTCCTTATGCCGTATAAAGACAATAATCCTCACTATCGCGATTTATTTCCCACCCCTCCAGCTCACGGGACCATCCCAACATGCGCTGAAACTGGAATCATCGGTGTTTTACCTGGCGTTATTGGGACCCTACAAGCAATGGAAGTTATTAAAATGATCACAAACATCGGAGAGCCATTAGTAGGAAAGATTCTTCTCTATAATGGATTATTAGCGCAATTTAATATTATTACTTATAAACGCTCAAATTATAAAGAAAATACCATAGTTATTAAGAAGCTTGGAGAATCATGATTATGTCCTCTCTTCCACTAATTTTTAGCACTCTCGCAATATGTATTGAAATACTAATTAATTTTATCGCAAGTCATCGAAACATTGTAACCAATGAAACCTATTAAATTTATCACAAATATGGCAAACCTTTTGTGAAAAAATAATTCTCTATAATGGATTATCAGCATAATTTCATGTCATCGTCTATAAATGGACAGAGACTCGTGGGAACGCAGCTGCTATCAGTATTCTTGTGTAAAAAATTTTCGACGTAGATAAAAATACAATCAGCAGAACTCTATTCAACTATTTTACTATTCACACATAAAAATTGTTTCACATGAAAGTGCTTCCTTCAAACCATAACCTATAAATAAATAATTTAAGTCATATTTTAGTGATCGATACTATAAAAGGTCAATGATCTGTCCGTACATCTCTAACCTCAAGAGAAAACGTCTATTCATCGAGCATCATAAAATGCAGCTTAGGAATTATTGCACGTATAAGAACAATCAATTGTCTCTGTTCATAAGAAAAATACATGGGACTTGATGTAAAAGTACATAGGGATTGATGTGTATAGAAGGATTGAGATAAACCTCATGGAGAGCTTTAATTACATAATTATTGCATTCAGAAGCAGAAAGCTGCGGCTCATGAATTGATAATCCTTCAGCAATAATTTCACAGACAAGTATATGTAGAAAAAGTGAAGCACACAAATCTTGAAAACCAATCCACAGACGACAGTGTAAAGAGTGCATTTTTATAAAAGATCTCTTTAAAATAAGCGAGTAAATATGCAATGTTAAATGTGTTCTGTTTTGCGTGAGGGGCGTTCCCCCTAACAAAACATCAATAAGAGCTCTTTTTATAAAACTGTGAAACTAAAATTACAAAAAAAATCAGACTTCTTTCTAAAATTAACATCTATGGTATAAGTTAATTTGGCTCATTCGCTTTATTATTATCCATTGGTAAAGGAACAGGATGATCGGATAAACTGCGTAAATAAAGCAAAAGATCGGCACGATCTTGGTCATTTTTAATTCCACGAAAAGACATAATGGTCCCAGGAAAAGCTTCACGTGGAGAATGTAAATAACGATCTAACGTTACAAAATCCCATTTTTGATCAGAATGAGCACGTAATGCCCGTGAATAAGCAAAACCTGCTGCTGATGCCAAAGGGCGGTTAACAATCTCCCAGAGAACTGGACCAACACGCCCTGCTTCATTGCGTCCAGATGTGTGGCATATGGCACATTGGCGAAAAACTTTACGGCCATTTTCAAAATTGCCTTGTTGAAGGCGGCTATTTAGTGATAGGGAAACATCAGGTGCTTTTTGTTTTTCTTGAAATATATCATTCTTGGCAACTGTATGATGATATTGGACTGATGTAGGATGATCGTAAATTATATTGCTGAGTGTGGAAATCCCCACAACAGCGACCAGCACACATAAACAAGCACAAATAAAATAAATAAATCTCCGGCGATTCATAAAAACTCAAATGTTCACGGTTTCATTACCATTTTTAGTCTAAGCTTTTTCTTTATAACACACAATATCATAAATGCATCACAGATGACATTGGGAATCTTACAATGGCTCTTGAACCAATTATTCTTATTCCTGCCCGTATGGGCTCAACCCGTCTTCCTCAAAAAGCTCTCGCTGAAATTGGCGGAAAACCGATGATTGTTCATGTCGTAGAACAAGCCAAAAAAGCTGGAATAGGACGTACAATCGTTGCAACAGATCATAATGATATCGCTAAAGCTGTTGCAGATTATGGGCATGAATATATCATAACACGAGGTGATCATAAGTCTGGATCTGATCGTATTTATGAAGCTTTAGTGCGTATTGATCCTGAACAACGCTACAACGCCATTTTAAATATACAAGGTGACTTACCAACAATCATGCCTCGTGAAATCATTCGTGCGCTACGCCCTCTAGAAAATAGCTTTACTGATATTGCAACCTTGGGTGCCAAAATCATTGAAGAAAATGAAACAAGAGATCCCAATGTTGTCAAAATCATTGGTACACCGCTTTCTCAAAATCGCCTTCGTGCTCTTTATTTTACGCGCGCCAAAGCACCTTATGGAGAGGGTCCTCTTTATCACCATATTGGAATATACGCCTATAGGCGCGAAGCACTTGAGAAATTTGTATCATTCAAACCCTCACCACTTGAGAAACGTGAAAAACTTGAACAATTACGTGCATTAGAAAACAATATGCGTATCGATGTGGAAATAGTCGATACAATTCCCTTAGGTGTAGACACACAACATGATCTCGATAGAGTTTGTGAGATTTTAGCATGAAAATACTTAAAAAAACCAATAAAATTTCTTTCCAAGGAGAATACGGCGCTAATTCCCATATTGCTTGCTCCAATATGTTCCCCAATATGGATGCTGTTCCCTCTGCTACTTTCGAAGACGCCCTTAATTTAGTGGAAAGCGGGAAAGCTGATCTTGCTATGATCCCTATTGAAAATACCCTTGCGGGACGCGTTGCAGACATTCATCATCTTTTACCACAGTCATCTCTTTATATTATTGATGAATATTTTTTACCTATCCATTTTCAACTCATGGTTTTGCCCGGCGTTACACATGACGAAATTAAAACCGTCCACAGCCATACGCATGCCCTTGCACAATGCCGAAAAATCATACGAAACAACGGTTGGAAACCTGTTGTTTCTGCTGACACCGCTGGAGCTGCAAAATTTATTAAAAAAAATGCTAAACGTTCACAGGCTGCCTTAGCACCTTTAATCGCAGCAGAACTCTATGGACTTGATATTCTTGAAAGAGATGTTGAAGATAACCCTCATAATATTACCCGTTTTGTCATCCTTTCACGCTCCAAACGACATGTCCCCAAACCTCAAAATGGCGAAAAAATCATCACCAGTCTTCTTTTTCGAGTGCGCAATGTCCCCGCTGCTCTCTATAAAGCTATGGGAGGATTTGCAACGAATGGTATCAATATGACAAAATTAGAAAGCTATCAAATTGGTGGAAATTTCAATGCAACACAGTTCTTTGTTGATATTGAAGGACATCCTGAAGACCCGATGATGAAACTTGCCTTAGAAGAATTATCTTTCTTTTCTGCAGAACTGCGTATTATCGGTACTTATCCAGCACAAAACGATCGAACATCGTATATATAAAAGCAATTAAGCTGCTATCATTTTTTGTTGATATCAAAAAGCATCGTAAAAATTTCATAATGCAACGTATCTTGAAAGAGCTCGTTTTTTTCTACTCAACACCCTTCATAAAAACTGAAGAAGAAAAAACGGCTCATAAAAGAATATATAAATTATTTCCATAATATTTTTTCACAAATTATATCATGATAAAAAGCACTTCAACTTGTATAAAAACCAGTGTAAAAAAACACAGTAACCAAAAATAAAAACGCTTGTACCATCTATTTCCCTTTATATATTCAAAGAGAGCTTCTTGAGAAAAGTCATTTCCTCTGACAATATTCCAATAAAGATAACGAACTTCTAAATTAGCTCTCAAAACAATTCAAATTATTATACATGATAGAGCATTCAAATTTCTTAGACTGATATCAGTCTGAACATGGTTTAAAGCTAGAAAATGCAACTCAACCCTGATTTTAGCGTTAAGTTTGAGCTTTTATCTTTATAAAAATTGATTTATGATTCACCTCACTTTAGAAAAAGGAGAGGATAATGAAAAAAATCTTCATGCAAGTATTATTAGCCGCAAATATTCTTGCCTACTCTAGTGTTGCATTTGCTGGCTTTGGTGAGAAAAAATGGAATTTTGGGCTGGATGAAAGTGTTGTGATCATCCCATCCGATACAATCCATCAAGGAGCTGAATACTCTTGTAGTATCTTTGAACCGAAGAAAGTATCCTTTACTTTATCGTACTCTACCCCTTCTGATTTAAACAAATTGAGAATTGCTGTTGATGATGAAAAGAAAATAACCCATGATAAAGAAAAGAAGATCTTTATCCTAAAAAATATAAAATCTCTTCATATAAGTTTTCCTTCGTCAGGACATTATATTTTTAAAAATATTACGAAGAAAAAAGTTGTTGGAACAAATTGTGACACAGGAGATTATGATTAACAATATTTCTATAACATCTAAATTTGAGTAGAGTTATTCTTTTTTCAGGTATTTTTTTCAAAATAGGGCATAATGAGCCATTAAAACTAATCGCTGAAAAGGTTATTTTTATCCTAATATGGCAAACCTTAAGCTGCTTATAAGGTTAGATATTAAAGAACTTTTTCGAAAACTAAAAGACTAAACTTAAATTGTTCTGTATTTTCTACTATCAGAGCTATTTTTTTAATAAGAATATGACTTCTATCTTCGCAACTGCTTTATTTTAAGTACTATAAAGCACATCGTACCCAAATCACTTAGATAAACAGAAAAGTAAAATTTGCTCTACAGATGCATTCCTCGCTGCATTTTAAATCATACTCATTCAGCTTTTGTAAAAATTCATCTCGCTTTTCCCTCCTTATTAAAGGATATAATTATTTGAAACTATAAAATATCGCTTATATCGAATAAGAACCATTTTTATGCTTATAAAACCAGTATCCCCTTATTTCTATAGCGTTGAATGTTGCATCTTCTCTTGTATAAGTACAGCCCCTTAAAAATATATGAAATCTTTTCTCAAATAATGAAACTTCATATATTGATCCATTTTGTGATAAACATCAATGTTTTTTAATTAAAAGAACAAGCACGCAAAAAAAGAGCGATAACATCTACTCAGTATTTATATATTTATATTATGTTAAAAGAAAAAACATTACATATTTTATATTCTCATTCACTATAGAAATGAGGTGGTACTCTTATAAGATACTGGCTTATCATTATAAGACTTTGATTTTCTTACACTGAATTACAACCACAAATAAAGTAAGATCCTCCCATCTTAAATCTCATATTGAATCAATTAAAATCGTTTCCTTGAAAGTTACAAATGGGAGTGATGCGTGAGTAAAAACGATTAAAAAAGGAATAAAAATGCTTCTTATAAAGCCTCTCAAGTGCAAGGGATCGCAACATTGGGAGTTGTTAAGTAGTATGAGGGCTAAAATTTATACTTTGTATTAAGCATAAAGAGGGTAGCGCAACAATAGATTTATAACTCAAGGGAAGCATGTATACTATTTATGAGTGGAGTTTGAAATATAGTTAAGAGTATTGAGCAATCGCTCTTTCAAAAGCCTGTGAATGTATAACATTAAATGTATTCTGTTTGGGATGTTCTGTTTTGTATAGAGGAGCAACACCATTAAAGCAATATTTTATAATTCTTTAAATAGCACTCTTCCCCCTGACTTTCGAATGTTAGCCAATTACATGATCTATCTGCTTTATTTGCTTCTTTGACTGTTGTAAATTTTTGATGATTCAATTTCGTAGTTTTAGAACAGATGTATCTATCCTAAAACTCTTACATGTTTCAGCGAATGAGATAATTATACATTCAGACTATCTTAAGCGAAAAAATATTTTCATACCAAATAAATATGCAGAGCTACTGCTATAAAAACTGGTAAATCCACAATCTCTTTGTTGTTTATATATCAATAAATTAAATGCAAAGGAAAATTCTTCGTCGTTCTTAGGATATTTTTCGTTTCTGATCTTGATTTTTCATTCCAAATCGACAATATGAGCTTGGGAGGTTGGTGGTGGACGAACTACTCGCCAACTGGGTCAGGTCTGGAAAGAAGCAGCCCCAACGAGTTCTGGTACGGGTCATCGTTCCAACCTCCTATTTTGCTGAAAAAATTATTTTTTATGCTGTCTTTTAGCGAGGTATTTTTAATCTTCAGAGCAGCATTTGTATGCAGTAAATAAAGGGGTTTTGTTATTTTTAAACAAATTGTCCCATAAATAATTTGATTAAGAAAAAATCCTTTTATATGAGACTACAGTATTGATCTATGCTTTTGTATTATCAAAATGTACGCATAAAGAACTTCGAAGTTGGAAATACTCATGGAAAATTTACCGGTAGAAACAGCCTATCGTGTTCTTGCTCGTAAATATCGACCCCAAAACTTCTCTGACCTCATTGGTCAGGAAGCTATGGTGCGTACTCTCACCAACGCCTTTGAAAAAGGTCGTATTGCACAAGCGTGGATGTTAACAGGGATTCGTGGCGTAGGTAAAACCACAACAGCACGTATTTTGGCACGTGCACTTAATTATAAAACAAAAGATATTGACCAACCAACAACTGTATTGGACTCTCTTGGTGAACATTGCACACAAATTATCGAAGGACGCCATATTGATGTTATAGAAATGGATGCCGCTTCTCATACGGGCATTGATGATATTCGTGAAATTATTGAACAAATACGCTATCGTCCTGTTTCTGCACGCTATAAGGTTTATATTATCGATGAAGTACATATGCTCTCAACACAAGCCTTTAATGGTTTATTGAAAACTCTTGAAGAACCACCTTCCCATGTGAAATTTATTTTTGCCACAACAGAAATTCGCAAAGTTCCTATTACAATTCTTTCGCGTTGCCAACGTTTTGATTTACGACGTATTGACTCAAAAGCTTTGAGTGCACATTTGCGTCAAATTGCGAAATATGAAAAGGTAGAAGTAGAAGATCAAGCACTTTCTATGATTGCCCGTGCTGCAGAAGGATCTGCACGTGATGCATTATCCATTTTTGATCAAGCAATCGCCCATAGCAATGGCAATGTTAATGCTATTGCGGTGCGTACAATGTTAGGATTAGCGGATCAAGCACGTATTATTGATCTTTTTGAATTTATCATGAGGGGCGAAGTTGTCAATGCGTTACATGAATTACGCAGTCAGTATGAAGCAGGTGCTGATCCTCTTACTATATTGACAGAACTAGCCGATTTTAATCATCTGGTCACACGTTTACGTTTTACACCAGAAATAGTGGAAGATTTTTCTCTGACTGAAGAACAACGTTTAAGAAGTTTAGACTTTTCAAAAAAACTTTCCGTTCCTGTTTTATCCCGAAACTGGCAAATGTTACTCAAAGGTTTACAGGAAGTTAATCAAACTGCACGTCCTCTTCAAGCCGCTGAAATGCTTTTAATTCGTCTTGCTCACACGGCTGACTTACCAACTCTTGATGAGGCTTTAAAAAAGCTTACGCAAGAAAAAACGCCTCTCACACTGGTTCAAAACTCTTCTCATCAAGAATCTACAAATGCAAATAATATAACAAAAGAAACAATGGTCGGAGCCCATGCTTCCTCGAGCGTTTCAAATACATTAGCCGATCAATCAGATTTAAAAACATCTTTGAAAAACCAATTAGATCATTCCTTACAACCAGAAAATTTAGTTAAAAATCAAAACCATGACAAAATCAGCGCTCAAGAAGTAACAGAAATTCTAGAAACTTCTCAATCTACTGATCTTTCTGAAAAGATTGCAAATTCATCGCATTCTGTCATGCAAAAAACAGAAAAGATTACTGAACCTAAAACTCTCGTGATTAATTCTTTGCACGATATTGTTCAATTAGCCGAACAGCATAATGACGTTCCTTTCAAACTCCTTGTTAAAGAATTTGTTCATCCTGTTTCTTTTGAAGCTGGGCATATTACCTTGAGACTTTCTGAAAATACCCCACAATTTCTTGCTCATGATATAGAAAAAAAGATATCTCAATGGACTGAAAAACGCTGGACAATAACTTTTGTTAATGAAGGAGGTGGCCCAACCTTACAGGAGGAAAGTATAGCGATTCAAAAGACTCTTTTTTCCAATGCAGAAACAGATCCTGATATCGCGAAAATCCTCAATCATTTCCCAGAAGCAAAAATTGTCGATATTCGACTTAATAAAGAAGAAAATGATCTTGATTTACTCCCCAATACCTTTAAAAATGCTGATATTTTTAAAAATAAAAATGATATCAATGATGAATAAGGATACCTATTCCTATGCGTGAAATGATGAGCATGATGAAAAAAGCCAAAGAAATGCAAGAAAAAATGCAGAAGATTCAAGAAGAAATAGCTAATCTGCAAGCTGTGGGCACTGCAGGGGGTGGTCTCGTCAATATCACTTTAAATGGCAAAAATATTATAACAGCAATTCAAATTGATCCTTCATTACTCAAACCTGAGGAAGCTGAAATTCTTGAAGATCTCATTATGGCAGCTTATAATGAAGCAAGAACAAAAATCGAAATCGCAATAGAAGAAAAAACCAAAAGTATGACGGCAGGACTACCACTCCCATCAGGTTTCAAGCTTCCATTTTAATGAAACGGATTTTTTCCGTGGGACAAAAATATGTCTAAATACATTGCAGGACCTGAGATTGAACGTCTCATTCAGATTTTATCACGGTTACCAGGTCTTGGTCCACGTTCAGCGCGTCGTGCTGCACTTCATCTTATCAAAAAAAAAGAGACATTGCTGGAGCCTTTAGGAGCAGCTATACAAGCAGCTATAGAAAAAGTCGGCATTTGTTCTGTTTGTGGAAATGTCGATACCATTGATCCTTGTTCAATTTGTACAGATTTGCGCCGCGATGATACAACAATCATCGTTGTTGAGGATATTGCTGATCTGTGGGCTCTTGAACGCGCAAAAACTTTAGCCGCACGTTACCATGTGTTGGGTGGACGACTCTCCCCCTTAGATGGAATAGGTCCTGACGAACTCAACATTGCCACCTTAATACAGCGTGTTGTACAAAACCCTATTACGGAAATTATTCTTGCTGTCAATGCGACTGTCGAAGGTCAAACAACTGCTCACTATATCACCGATCAGCTTTCCAATTTTCCAGTTAAAATTACGCGACTTGCTCATGGTGTCCCTGTAGGAGGCGAGCTTGATTATCTTGATGACGGAACTTTAGCAGCAGCTGTACAAGCAAGAACAAATCTTTAAAAATTTCTTTCTCTTACCTGTTATCTCGTTTTATTTACTATTATTTCTTTGTATGGGGAAAATATTCAAGTGATAAAGAAAAAACTCTCACTTTTAAACGACCTTGGTCCTGGTATTCTAGTATGTTTACTCATATCAGCCTTAGCTTATGGCTTAGAAGTCTTAGAAAAACAGCTTTTGGGACAAGCTTGGCTTGAAAGCCTTGTTTTGGCAATTCTTTTAGGATCGATTATCCGTAGTTGTTTTCCTTTGCCAACATATTTTCAAAAAGGTATCACCTTTTCTGCAAAAACACTTCTCGAAATTGCTATCGTTCTTCTAGGAGCAAGCATTAGCATTAACGCAGTCCTTTCAGCTGGTTGGAATTTGCTTGCTAGTATCATTTTCGTGATATTCGTAACGATTATCCTGAGCTTTGCCATCGGCCGACTTTTCGGGCTTTCTACACATTTAGCAATGCTGGTCGCTTGTGGGAATGCTATTTGTGGCAATTCAGCTATTGTCGCCGTTGCACCTGTCATAAAAGCAAAACATGACGATGTAGCTGCGTCAATTGCCTTCACTGCTCTTTTAGGAATTCTTATTATTTTATTTCTACCCTTTTTACATCCATCTCTGAATTTGTCATTTAGCCAATATGGTGTGCTTGCTGGCATGGTTGTGTATGCTGTACCACAGGTTTTAGCAGCAACAGCACCTATCTCTTTTCTGAGTGTTCAAATTGCAACAATTGTCAAATTAGTACGGGTTCTCATGTTAGGCCCTGTTATTTTTACTCTATCAATCATTTATCGCCGATCAGCACAAACACGCTTGCGTTTACATACCCTCGTCCCATGGTTTATCATTGGCTTTATTATCATGATGCTTGTTCGCTCAAGTGGTCTTATCCCTGAAAAGGCTATCAATCCCATCAAATTTATTGCCCAGTTGTTTACTGTTATCTCAATGGCTGCACTAGGATTAGGTGTTGATATCCGATCACTAAAAAAAGCAGGATGGCGCGTCATTTTGGCTTCAACCTGCTCCATAATTATTCTCGGTATTTGTAGCCTTATCATGATACAATTGAATGATTTAAATCATATAACATTTTAAATGTGCATTGATTATTATTTTTTCAACGTAGTATGCAATCAACCCAAAGTCCTCATTATTATTAAAATCAGTTCTTTCATAAACCAGAAAAAATTCTAAAATACTGCTCATTATTCTATACAAAAAATTGAAAGAGCTGATATTTAAGTGAAAACTGTCAAATGTGCTTTTCAGTCCATAATGATTTGCAACAGGGTAGTATCAAAATACGTAACTCATGCAAAATAATGCCATTTCTTTCATCTGCTCTCATTACGCTAAGGTTTTTATACAAAGACTGATAAAATATATTCTTATTTGGAAAAAATGTGGGGTCATAACTTTTCCTCTTTTAAATTACTTTTACTTACTATGTAATACAAGTGGCATCAAAGTACTATTTGATAGCTTACAAGTTGTGACAACCCTTACATTTAAACGATTCGTGAAAGGAGTTTTGATTCATACGCTAACTCCGCTTGTAATATACAAGCTAATAACTTTAATTGTTTCACCATAAGTAGACTTAAAATAAGAGAATCTTACAATACTCAAGGTACTCATTCAAAAAGTGATAAAAATAAGGATTAAATCAACATCTCGTTCTATCCCATAAAAAGATATTGTTGCTTATTGGCACTAGTAACTTTCTTACAAATGAAATATACGATAATGAAAAGATTAAAAATACAGCAGGACTTTTATTTATCGTTTTATTCAACTAAAATATTTTTATGCTTATCCTTGCTATAGATACTGCTTCAATTTATTGTGCTGTTGCGCTTATTCGTCATAAATCTGTTATTGCGCGTATCAATGAACGCATGAACAAAGGACATGCCGAAAAAATTATTGGGCAGATTACACAAATAATGAAACAAGCCAATATGACGCTTGATCAAGTTGAGCGTATTGCTGTCAATATTGGACCTGGATCATTTACTGGTGTACGTGTCGGTGTTGCAACAGCGCGCGCTTTGGCATTAGCACTTGAAATACCAGCTGTTGGAGTGAGTGCTCTTGAAGCGTTAGCAGCACAAGTCATAAACAGTAAAAGTACAGTATCAGCAATTACTGTTGTCATTGAAGCAGGGAGAGGGATGTTCTACCATCAAAATTTTCATAATGATCTCACACCTTTGGGAGCGCCGGGATTAAAAACAATTGAAAATATCCTCGAAGATTTGCCAAAAAAAACCCGACTGACTGGCCCAGCTGCTGATGTTGTTGTGGAGCATATTAAAAACCATAAAATACACGAAAAAATTGTCCTAGAAAAAATTCCCTGCGAAGCGGCCGATATTGTAAACTATGCTTATCTTGCTGCAAACAAACAATCAAAAAATTCACCTCGCCCACTCTATCTACGCAGCGCTGATGCAAAACAACAAACCAATTTTGCTTTACCACAAAAAAAATAATGCCCAAATTTTCATTGACAAAAAAGAATTTTGGAATTGCTCCGCTACAAGTTAATGATAGTGCTTCTCTTCATCAAATTCATCAGCATTGTTTTACCCCTTCTTGGGAAAAACAAGCTTTTGATAATTTCTTAACAGATCACTCTATCTTCGGATACAAAGCTTTTCTCATTGATCACTCTGATCAAATTTTAGGCTTTTGCCTATGCCGTCTCATCCTTGATGAAGCAGAAATCATCACAATTGCTGTTCACCCTCATTATCGTCAAAAAGGAATTGGTACCTTTCTTATTGAAAGCACAGTTCACTATCTTCACGACAAGGGCGCCATAAAATTATTCTTGGAAGTAGAAGCCACAAATCTTTCTGCTTTGAACCTTTATCAACGCTTTGAATTTCAAAAAATTTCTGAACGTCTTGCCTACTACGCGTCAAAAAATGGTCGTGGTGATGCAATTATCATGCAAAAAACTTTTAAGCAAATAGATTGAGATTTGTGTAAAAAACATTTACACATGCGCTATGAATAAAGTAAATCCTAAAAATACGCCTCCTGTTGCTCCTAAAAAGGTTTTTATCAAAACCTATGGATGTCAAATGAATGTTTATGATAGCCAACGGATGACTGATAGCCTCAGTTCGCAAGGCTATGTGACAACACAAATTCCCAATGATGCCGATCTTATTCTTGTTAATACCTGTCATATTCGTGAAAAAGCAGCAGAAAAACTTTATTCTGATCTCGGTCGTTTGCGCGTTATGCGTCAAGAGCGCACACCTGATAAACCCCTTATGGTTGGTGTAACAGGTTGTGTTGCACAAGCTGAGGGAAGTGAAATCTTGCGCCGTGCTCCAACAGTGGATCTTGTTATTGGTCCGCAAATGTATCATCGCTTGCCAGAATTGTTAGAAAAAGCCAAACAAGGGAAAAAAATTATCGAAACAGACTATGCTGTTGAAGATAAATTTGCTCATTTGCCGCCCCATAATAAACATGCAGTAAGAAAACGAGGTGTTAGCGCATTTTTAACAGTACAGGAAGGTTGCGATAAATTTTGCACTTTTTGTGTTGTTCCTTACACACGCGGTGCTGAAATATCACGATCCGTTGAGCAAATTACTGAAGAAGCCCTTCAACTCATCGAAGCGGGTGTCAAAGAAATTACGCTGCTTGGACAAAATGTCAATGGTTGGCATGGACAAAGTGCTGATGGCAAAACTTGGCGTCTTGGCGATCTTCTTTATCATCTCGCAAAACTCGATGGTTTAAAGCGTTTGCGTTACACAACCAGCCACCCACGTGATATGGATGATAGCCTTATTGCCGCGCATCGAGATCTTGATATGTTAATGCCTTACCTCCATCTTCCTGTTCAATCAGGTTCAGATCGCATCTTAAAAGCCATGAACCGACAACACAAAAGCTCTCATTATCTTCATCTTATCGAAAAAATTCGAACCGTACGGCCAGATATTGCCTTTTCAGGCGATTTTATTGTAGGGTTTCCAGGAGAAACAGATGAAGACTTTGAAGAAACCATTAAACTTATTCAACAAGTACAGTACAGTTCAGCTTATTCTTTTAAATATTCCCCCCGTCCTGGAACAGTGGGAGCCACAATGAAAAATCATGTTGATGAATCTGTAAAAGATGCCCGACTTCAACATTTACAAGCCCTTCTCCTTGAGCAACAAAATGCGTTTTTGCGTTCTAAAATTGATCAAAAAACGAACGTTCTCATCGAAAAACCTGGACGTCACTCAGGGCAAATGGTAGGGCGTTCCCCTTGGCTTTTACCTGTTGTTGTCGATACAGAAGCCTCTACAGGTAGCGTGATAGAAATTCATATTAAAAATGCAAGCTCAAACAGTTTTGTTGGTGAAGTGACAAATAGATAAACATGCCTCTAATACCTTGTTCAAAAATAAATATTTTGGAAAACTCTTTTATTTTAAAAGCAAATGATTACATCTAAAGCGTGCACTTTTTGTAAAAATTGTCTTTTATAAAGTTTACTTAACAAAATGTGCAATATTTATGTAGATATGGAGAATAGGCTGAAAGCTTCAACCGAAAAAATAAAGCGTATTAAAGAAAAAGTAAATACGTCCCTTGAAAAGGCTGATACCTTGAAACAAACAAGCGCTTCAGATGTGAGCCAAGTTGTTTTGATTTTCGAAAATAATAAATATGCAAAAGCAGTTTTTGGTAAATTTGACGAAAATCTCGCTTATATCGAAAAAAAACTCGAACTTAGTATTCATCCGCGTGGTAATGAAGTCTTAATCCGTGGAAATGTTTCTGTTATAAAACGTGCGCAATATGTATTGCAGCAGCTTTATGAACGTGCCAAAACACATCAAGAGCTCACTTTATCAGATATAAAAGGAGCGATTGCTATGGCAAATATACCAAAGAAGCAGAAAGAAGACACAATAACACACAAATCTGCAACGAAACGTATACCAGCTCGGTTGAGTACCCATAAAAAAATAATTCATGCAAGAACTCCAACACAAGACGCTTACATAAGTGCTATGGAGCATACTGAACTTGTGTTTGGTGTAGGACCAGCAGGAACAGGAAAAACATATCTTGCTGTTGCTCATGCTGCAATGCTTCTAGAACGTGGTATCATTGAGCGAATTATTCTCTCACGTCCGGCTGTTGAAGCTGGAGAACATCTTGGTTTTCTTCCCGGTGATCTCAAAGAAAAAGTCGACCCATATTTACGACCACTTTATGATGCTCTTTATGATATGATGCCCGCTGAAAAAATAGAACGCATTTTAGCCTCTGGTGTCATAGAAATTGCTCCTCTCGCCTTTATGCGCGGACGAACACTTGCCCATGCTGCTGTTATTCTTGATGAGGCACAAAATACTACCCCCATGCAAATGAAGATGTTCCTCACACGTCTTGGAGAAGGAACGCGTATGATCGTTACCGGTGACGTAAGCCAAATTGATTTGCCTACAGGGCAAAAATCAGGTCTCATTGAAGCAATTCGCATTCTTTCAAATGTAGAAAATATTGCAATTGTGCATTTTGATGAAAAAGATGTTGTACGCCATCCACTTGTTGCTGCTATTGTTCGTGCTTATGATCTTGATTCCGAAATACAAAATAAAAAAAAATCATTCGCATGCGATGCATTAAAAAATGAATTTGATTCATCATGATTATTATTGATATAATGATTAAAAGCGCAGGGTGGAATGATGAGAAAATGCTTTATAATATCACTGAAAAAGCATTAATGACAACTATGCATCATGTTTCATTGGCAAATGTTGTAAGCGAGATTAGCCTGCTTTTTACGGATGATGAACATATGGCACAAATCAATGCACAATGGCGCAACAAAAACAAATCTACTAATGTATTATCCTTTCCTGCTTTTCCACTTAAAGCTGGAAATCGACCTGGTCCCATACTCGGTGATATTATTATTGCCCGAGAAACTGTTGTTTTCGAAGCAGAGAAAGAAGGAAAAACATTTCAAGACCATTTAACACATATGATTGTTCATGGTATCTTGCATCTGCTTGGTTATGACCATGAAACTGATGATGAAGCATATAAAATGGAAAAGCTCGAAAGAGAAATTCTTCAAAAGCTTTCCATAAAAGATCCTTACGCATAATTGTCTATCAATGATAAAATTTAACTTTTAAAATCAATATTACCAGCATACCATTTAAAGCCTCTTATTTATCTATTATAAAAAAGAAAGTCTAAAAGATTTCAAAACCATGGCAAACAAAATAAATGCACAAAATAATAGTCAAGCATCTTCTAATAATGAAAAAGACCCCTCTCAACAGACGAATCATACAGAGAAATATTCCCTGATGAATCATTTATTTTCATTCTTACGGGGTCGTAATTGTGCATCTACGTCACTGCGCGATGATCTTACCGTTGCACTCACGACTAACAATGAAAAAGATACCGCCCTCTTCTCACCTGAAGAACGTACTATGCTGCATAACATTTTACGCTTACGTGAAGCACGCGTGGATGATGTTATGATACCTCGTTCTGAAATCGAAGCATTAGAAATAAACACCTCTCTTGGAGAAACCCTTAAATGTTTTGCAAAAATTGGTCATTCTCGTATCCCCGTTTATGCTGAAACTTTAGATGATCCGCGCGGCATGATCCATATCCGCGATATTCTTAACTACATCACTCGCTTTATTATCAACCCAACAAAAACCGAACAAAAATCCGATTTGCTTCAATTAAACCATACAGACTTGCATACTCCAATCGGTGAATTGGATTTGATCCGAACAGTTCTCTTTGTTCCCAGTTCTATGCTTGCAAGCAAATTATTAACACGGATGCAAACTACACGAACTCAAATGGCTTTAGTTATTGATGAACATGGAGGAACAGATGGTCTCGTTTCAATGGAAGATATTGTTGAGTTAGTCGTTGGGGATATCGAAGATGAACATGATAATGTCGACAATGCTATCGTACGTGAACCAAATAATAAATGGCTCGTTGATGCAAGAACTGAACTAGAAGATGTGGAGAAAGCTCTTGGTCCTGATTTTATCGTAGGGGAATATGGTGATGAAGTTGATACTATTGGTGGTTTGATCGTCTCAATTCTTGATCGCATTCCTGCTAAAGGTGAAATTGTCGAAGCTGTACCTGGCTATAGATTTCGTATTTTAGAAGCTGATAAACGCCGGATTAAACGATTGCGCATTTTTCGCATTCCCAAAAATGAGAATCTTGAGAACAATGCCATCCCTAAAGAATAGTCCAGCATTTTTAAACAATTTCATCGTTTTTTTGTTCTCTGTTACAGGCTGGAAGCGCCAAGCATGGATATTTCTGTGTGGTGCTCTTACTTCTTTTGCACTTCCACCCTTTTATTTAACACCTCTTTGCTTTTTAACTTTCCCTCTCTTTATTGTTTTACTTGACTCAATACGGGCCACCAAAAACAATAAAAAACATTTTTTTACTTACGCTTTAAGCTGTGGAACCTTTGGTTTTAGTTATTTTATTTGCGGCCTTTGGTGGCTATGCAATGCTTTGTTAACAGATCCAGATTCTTTTGGTTGGGCCGTCCCATTAGCCATTTTAGTCCCTCCACTCTACCTTTCTCTTTATTGGTTTTTTTCTGGTTTCATTGTCGGTTTATTATGGACAAAAGGAATAGCACGCTTTTTTGTTTTAGCCTTTGCATTAGGATTATCCGAGTGGTTGCGTGCGTTTTTATTCACAGGATTTCCATGGAATTCTCTTGGCTATACAGCCATGCCAACCCCAATGTTCATGCAATCTGATGCAATCGTAGGACTTTACGGAATGAATATTCTTGCTGTCTTAGCCTACAGTTTGCCAACTGTTTTATTAACGAATGAAAAAAAGAAAGTGGCACTTTCTCTTTGCTTATCACTTATATTCATTCACTGTGGTTTTGGGTTTTATCGTCTTCATACTATAGAAAACACAACTGAAGATCAAAAAAGTGCTTATTGGGTGCGCATTGTTCAACCGTCCATCCAACAAAATATAAAATTGCGTGATAATACACGAGAATCTATGTTGGAAGCGCATATGAAGCTAAGTGCAACGCCAACAACCGATCAAAATTCAGAACCCGATTTTATCGTATGGCCTGAAGCTTCCGTTCCTTACCTTCTCTATGATAATTCATCTATCACAATGCGCATTGCCTCTTTTTTAAAACCTAAACAATGGGCTATTGTTGGAGCAATACGCGCCAGCAATGATCTACCTCATTCCCAAACACAATATTTTAATACAATTGCAGTCATTAATGCTCAAGGTAATATTTTAAATACTTCCGATAAACTTCATTTGGTTCCTTTTGGTGAGTATCTTCCTTATCAGAATTTATTGAAAAAAATTGGATTGCGTACCCTTGCTGATAATATTGGTGGATATAGTGCTGCAAGTGTGCGCAAAATTGTTACAATGCCAAACGGATTTTCTTATCTACCCTTAATTTGTTATGAAGCAATATTTCCCCATGAAATGACTTTTAAAGGCTCCCCGCCTCAAGCAATTATTAATATTACAAATGATGCATGGTTTGGTGTAACACCTGGACCCTATCAACATCTTCAACAAGCACAGCTTCGTGCCGTTGAACTGGGAATCCCCCTCATACGGGCCGCCAATAATGGCATATCAGCTGTTATTGATTCTTATGGACGAATCGTTGTAGCTCTTCGACAAAATGCTGTAGGCATTATTGATTCACAAGTTCCATCATCCATTACCCCTATAGGAAGCAATGAATACAGAACTTTCTCTACTTTTATCTTATTCATCCTTATGCTATTGTGTCGTATTGGTTTTGGTTTTACAAAACAGCTTAAATGATTCAAGTGCCCTTTGTACGGTATTGTGTTGCGTGTACCAGTGATATTGGGAAAAAATATTACATATTGTTTTAATTATATGATAAATCAACTGCGCATAAATATGATGTTGGTTTAGAAGAAAAATGCTGGAAATAAAGAGTTGCATTATGACCGAAACTAGAAAAAAACCTGACCCTATAGATATCTATGTTGGAACTCGTATCCGTTTACGTCGTAATATTTTAGGACTCACTCAAGAGAAACTAGGTGAAAAATTAGGAATTACTTTTCAGCAAATCCAAAAATATGAAAAAGGAACAAACCGTATTGGTGCCAGCCGTCTTCAAGCGATAGCGGAAATTATGGATGTTCCTGTTTCTTACTTTTTTGATAAAGGTATTACCTCCCAACAAGTAGAGGGTTTTGCTGAAAGTGAACACAATTTTATAGACTTTTGTTCTAGCAGCGAAGGGATTCAGCTCATGCGCGCTTTTACAAATATATCTGATGCTAAAGTGCGTCGAAAAATTATTGACTTGGCAAAAGCACTTTCTGAGGAAGATTTGACAAATAAGTTATAACTTAAAATTATATCTTTTCTCTTTTATTCATATACATTTGCATTGACTATTTGCTGTAGAATTAGCAAATGGTGACGACTTTAGTAAGCAATTGATTAAATCGTTGGTTTTCTTTTTTGAAGGAGTTCCTATGCCGCATCAAGATTATCTTTTTACGAGCGAATCGGTATCGGAAGGACATCCTGATAAAATTTGTGATCGTATTTCCGATGAAATTGTTGATATGATCTATAAAGAAGCTGAAAAGACTGGTACTGATCCATGGTTAGTACGCGTTGCCTGTGAAACTCTCGTCAGTGTCAACCGTGTTGTTATCGCTGGTGAAGTACGTGTTCCCGATACGCTATTAAAAAAAGATAAAAATAAAGAATTCATCTATGATGAAACTAGCTTTCCACTCATTAATCCTACACGTTTTCGTACAGCAGCGCGCCGTGCTATTCGTACCATTGGCTATGAACAAGCAGGCTTCCATTGGAAAACTGTTAAAATTGATGTTCTTTTGCGCCCACAATCAGCTGATATAGCAAGAGGGGTTGATAATGCTACGGATCGGCATGGTGAAGAAGGAGCGGGTGATCAAGGTATCATGTTTGGATATGCTTGCCGTGAAACACCTGATCTCATGCCTGCGCCAATTTATTATGCGCATAAAATTCTCAAACTTCTTGCCGCAGCTCGTCATAAAGGAGAGGGAGAAACTGGAAAATTAGGACCAGATGCTAAAAGCCAAATAACCATACGTTATAAAAATGGAAAACCGATAGAGGTCACATCCATTGTTCTTTCAACGCAGCACCTTGATGAAAGCTGGGATTCCAATAAAGTACGTACAGTGGTTGAACCTTACATTCGCCAAGCTTTACATGACATTCCCATTGCAGCTCAATGCAGTTGGTATATTAACCCAACAGGAAAATTTGTCATTGGAGGCCCTCAAAGCGATGCCGGATTAACGGGACGCAAAATTATTGTGGATACTTACGGAGGTGCAGCACCCCATGGAGGCGGTGCTTTTTCAGGAAAAGATACAACAAAAGTTGATCGTTCTGCTGCCTATGCGGCACGCTATCTGGCTAAGAATATTGTTGCTGCTCATTTAGCAGAGAGATGCACCATTCAACTCTCCTATGCAATTGGTATTGCACAACCTTTATCTATTTATCTTAATCTTCATGGAACAGGAAAAGTCGATGAAAAGGTTATTGAAGAAGCCATCCGCAAAATAATGGACCTTTCACCTACCGGCATTCGAAAACATCTTGACCTCAATAAACCTATTTATGCGAAAACAGCTGCCTATGGTCACTTTGGTCGTAAACCAAAACACGATGGTTCGTTTTCATGGGAAAAAACTGATCTCGTGAAAACGCTTCAAACAATGATCCAAATCCCATGATTAAACATAATATACGTAAGAGTGAAGCATTTTTTGGACGCCGACAAGGAAAACAACTTCGAGACAGTCAGCTTACACGTATACAAATGCTTCTCCCCAGTTTGAATATTGATTTAAATGTCCCTCCTCCCTTAAACCTTACATCCTTATTTTCAAGCAAAGTAAGAGAAATTCGACTTGAAATCGGTTTTGGTGGAGGTGAACATTTACTTCATGAAATGGCATATTTTCCAAAAACCGGTTTTATCGGCGTCGAGCCCTTTATCAATGGCATGGCAAAAATATTATCGTCTCTTGAACAGCATCAAAACCATCAAAATCGTCTTCGCCTCTATAATGATGATGCTACACGCCTTCTTGATTGGCTCCCTGATAACTCGCTTGATGGAATAGACCTCTTCTATCCTGATCCTTGGCCGAAAAAGAAACACTGGAAACGACGCTTCATCAATATAAAAAATCTTAACCGTTTTGCTCGTGTTCTTAAAATAGGAAAATTTTTTCGCTTTGCTAGCGATATAGACAGTTATGTAAACTGGACTTTGTACCATTGTGCACAACATGATCACTTTGAATGGAAAGCAGAAAGCCCTCAAGACTGGAAACTCCCTTATCCACTATGGAGTGGAACCCGCTATGAAGCAAAAGCTTTACGCGAAGGACGAACGCCTGCCTATCTTACCTTTATCAAGAAATAAATGATCAAGCGCTTTTCTCATAAACAACTTGAAAAATTTTGAATTTAAGAGTATCAATAGTTAAATTCTTGGTCTTATGATGAAGAGTGGGCCGTTGGACCCGCTCTTTTTTAATATCATAAAACTGATGAAACCAACTTGGATAAAATGTATGAACGAAGCTGAAAAAATAAGCAATCTTGACGAACCGCGCCTGTTTGAAGAAGATGGTATCGAAGCACAGGTTGCTGCTCTTGTCATACCACTACTTAAACCTTTAGGTTTTCGTTTGGTTCGTGTAAAACTTCTTGGTCAAAATGGTTTAACACTTCAAATTATGGTTGAACGTGCCGATGGTTCTATGACCATAGAAGATTGTGAAACTGTTAGTCGAACTGTTTCTCCCCTCCTTGATGTACAAAATGTTATTGAACGCAAATATCATTTAGAAATCTCATCACCTGGAATTGATCGTCCATTGGTAAGAAAATCTGATTTTTTTCATTGGCAAGGGCATCTTGCAAAAATTGAAACCAAAATAACAATTGATGGGCGCCGAAAATTTCGTGGGACACTTACAAATATCACGCAAGATGGATTTATTTTAAACACTGATAAAGCTGCTTATGGAGAAGCCATGTATACCCCTATTTCCTTTTGTGATATCATAAATGCGCATTTAGTGCTTACCGATGAGCTTATTCGCGATGCATTGAAACAAAATAAAGATTTAAGTCAACAATTCATTGCCGAAGAGAACGCTAACGACTCTATACAGACGCTCAATTTCAAAAAATAATATCACTGGGAAATACCCATCGTGTGGCACAAAGAAGGAGAAAATTGATGGCTACAAGCGCTAACAGGCTTGAGATTCTGCAAATTGCAGATGCTGTTGCACGTGAAAAGTCAATCGACCGTGAAATTGTCATTTCTGCGATGGCTGATGCTATTCAAAAAGCAGCACGTTCTCGTTATGGTCAAGAAACCAATATTCGTGCTGAAATCAATTCTAAAACAGGTGAAATTAAATTACAGCGCCTGCTTAAAATCGTTGATGTCGTTGAAGACTATACAACGGAAATTACTTTGTCTGATGCTCTCAAACGTCAAGCAGAAGCAAAAATTGGTGATTTTTTTGCTGATCTTTTACCTCCTATGGATTTTGGACGTATCGCAGCACAATCTGCTAAACAGGTTATTGTACAAAAAGTACGCGATGCAGAGCGCGATCAGCAATATGAAGAATTCAAAAATAAAGTTGGTGAAATTATTTCTGGTACAGTTAAGCGTGTGGAATATGGTAACGTCATCGTTGATCTAGGGCGCGGTGAAGCTATTGTGCGCCGTGATGAATTAATTCCTCGTGAATCATTCCGCTATGGAGATCGCATTCGTGCTTTTGTCAATGATGTACACCGTGAAACGCGTGGTCCGCAAATTTTCCTTTCACGCACACATCCCCAATTTATGGTAAAACTTTTCACTATGGAAGTACCAGAAATTTATGATGGTATTATAGAAATCAAATCTGTTGCTCGTGATCCAGGTTCACGGGCTAAAATCGCCGTTGTTTCACGTGATGGTTCCATTGATCCTGTTGGAGCATGCGTTGGAATGCGAGGAAGTCGTGTACAAGCTGTTGTTGCTGAATTACAAGGCGAAAAAATTGATATTATTCCTTGGTCGCCTGATGCGGCAACATTTGTCGTTAATGCACTGCAACCTGCTGAAGTTTCTAAAATCATCCTTGATGAAGATGCTGAACGGATTGAAGTTATTGTGCCAGATGATCAACTTAGCCTTGCTATTGGACGACGTGGGCAAAATGTTCGCTTGGCTTCGCAACTAACAGGATGGAACATTGATATTTTAACGGAAAAGGAAGAATCTGAAAATCGTCAAAAAGAATTTACTGAACGAAGTAAATTGTTTATGGAAGCCTTAGAGGTTGACGAAATGATCGGACAGGTTATGGCATCAGAGGGTTTTTCTTCTATTGAAGAAATCGCCTATATTGATCTTGAAGAAATCGCTTCTATTGATGGTTTTGACCATGATACCGCCGCTGAAATCCAAAGTCGTGCCCGCGAATATCTTGATCATCAAGAAAAAGAACTTGATGAAAAACGCAAAAAGCTTGGAGTTTCTGACGAATTGCGAACACTTCCTGGAATGACAAGTGCTATGTTGGTTGCTGTAGGTGAAGATGGTGTAAAAACAATAGAAGACTTTGCTGGCTATGCCGTTGATGATTTAGCTGGTTGGAGAGAACGTAAAGAAGGTCAAACACAGAATTTTTCTGGTATTTTAACCCCTTTTGACATTACACGCGCAGATGCAGAAGCTATGGTTTTAGCCGCACGTGTACAAGCAGGCTGGATAGACCAAGCTGATCTTGTTACAGAAAGTCCTGTAGAAGATGAAAATTCTGCAGAAAATGAAAAAACAGATGATTTGGATGTGGATACACTTTAAATGAATGAACGGACTTGCATTGTGACCCGAAAAAATGCTTCAGCACAAACGCTGATCCGTTTTGTTATTGGTCCCAATAACCAAATTGTTCCTGATCTTAAAGCGAATTTACCAGGGCGTGGCGTTTGGATTTCTGCCCATCACGCTGTTATTGAGAAAGCAATCAAACAGAAAGCTTTTCATAGAAATTTTAAAACAGATGTTGAGGTTGCACCAAATCTTGTGCATGTTGTTGATACGCTTTTACTAAAAGCCGCTCTTTCAAGCCTTTCCATGGCACGAAAAGCGGGAGCAATTGTTATGGGAGCAACAAAGGTTGACGCTGCTATCCGCTCTGGTAAAGTTATTCTTGTACTTCATGCTAAAGAAACAACAGAAGATGGGAAACGAAAAATTGCACAGGCCATCCATTCAATACAACAACAAACAAATCGGACTATAAAAACCATATCTTTATTTACAAGTAATGAAATGCGAGTGGCTTTTGGCTCTAATCCTGTAATGCACGCGGCCTTACTGGACACAAAAGCTGCTGAAGGATTTCTCAAAACAACATGTAAATTGATCAGCTATCGTGACGACAAGCATAGTAAGTCTAGTGAGATGACGGCCCAAGCCGTGAAGGAAGTACAATGAGTGAAAATAACAACGACAAAACAACCGTCAAGAAGACACTAACTCTCAAGAGGTCTGTCTTGGAAACGAGTACGGTTAAACAAAATTTTAGTCATGGCCGTACGAAGGCTGTCGTTGTCGAAACCAAACGGCGTAAAATTACGCGACCTGATGAAAAAGTTGAAACCCTACAGCCCATTACAAAGCCGCATGTGGCCCCCCAGCGTTCTAAACCGCGTTTTGAGGGAAAAAAGCCTCAAGAATCTGTGACCAAAAGCAATCTTTCATCAACTGAAATGGAAGCGAGGCTTCGCGCGTTAGAAGAAGCACATATCCAAGAAAAAATAACGCGAGAACAAGCCGAAGAAGAAGCAAGACGCGCTAAAGAGCGTGAAGAAATTTTACAGCAAGAAATTAAAGAAAAAGAAATACATCTCCAACAAGAAGAAGAAATATCGCCAGTACAGACTCCACCTGTTCCCCCTCTCATTGAACAGACAGATATTCCTATTGCCCCTAAACAGACAACCGTGGTTGAAAAACGCAAAATAGATGACAATAAAGAGGAAGAACGGCATAGTCGACGTGCTAATCCTGCTAAATCAGAAATACGTGTACCCAAAGTTGTCAAAGGAGCTGATGAGCGGAGACGCGGAAAGTTAACTCTGAATAGTGCACTGGATGAAGAAGGAAGCGCACGTGGGCGCTCAATGGCTGCAATGCGGCGTAGACAGGAAAAGTTTAAGCGTGCACAAAATCAAGAACCAAGAGAAAAAATTTCTCGCGAAGTTGTTCTTCCTGAAACGATTACTATTCAAGAGCTCGCACAACGTATGACTGAGCGTTCTGTTGATGTAATTAAATTCTTGATGAAACAAGGACAAATGATGAAACCTGGCGATGTTATTGATGCAGATGTTGCCGAACTCATCGCTGTTGAATTTGGCCATACTGTTAAACGTGTTTTAGAATCTGACGTAGAAGAAGGTATCTTTAATATAACAGATAATCCTCAAAACATGCAGCAGCGCGCCCCTGTTGTAACCATTATGGGCCATGTTGACCACGGAAAAACTTCGCTTTTGGATGCTATTCGTAAAGCAAATGTTGTTTCTGGCGAAGCAGGAGGTATTACGCAGCATATTGGTGCCTATCAAGTAGAACAAAATGGTCAAAAAATTACCTTTATTGATACACCAGGTCATGCTGCATTTACCGCTATGCGTGCACGCGGAGCTCGTGTTACTGATATTGCTGTTCTCGTTGTAGCCGCTGATGATAGTGTTATGCCTCAAACGATTGAATCAATCAATCATGCGAAAGCTGCTGGTGTACCTATCATTGTTGCTATCAACAAAATTGATAAACCAGCTGCGAATGCACAAAAAGTGCGTACAGAACTTCTACAACATGAAGTGTTTGTTGAAACTATGGGTGGAGAAACTTTGGACGTTGAAGTTTCTGCTAAAACTGGTCAAAATCTTGATAAACTTCTCGAAGCTATCCTTCTTCAAGCTGAAATGCTTGATCTGAAAGCAGATCCTCAACGAACTGCAGAGGGCGTTATCATTGAAGCCAAATTGGATCGCGGACGTGGGTCTGTTGCAACAGTTCTTGTTCAAAAAGGTACATTACACCCTTCTGATATTATCGTTGCTGGAAATGAATGGGGTCGTGTACGTGCTTTGATTGACGACCATGGCCGCCATGTCAAAGAGGCCGTTCCCTCTACACCAATTGAAATTTTAGGCATGCAAGGAACACCACAAGCCGGAGACCGTTTTGCTGTTGTCACACATGAAGCAAAAGCACGTGAAATTTCTGAATATCGGCAACGATTAGCACGTGATAAAGCTGTTGCGCGGCAAACTGGTTCGCGTGGTTCTCTTGAACAGATGATGACAAAATTGCAAACGACTGGTGTTAAGGAATTTTCTCTTATTATAAAAGGAGATGTGCAAGGATCAATTGAAGCAATCGCTTCAGCATTGGAAAAACTCGGAAATGACGAGGTTCGTGCGCGTATTGTACATTCTGGTGCTGGAGGAATTACCGAAAGTGATATTTCTCTTGCAGAAGCTTCTAACTCTGCTGTAATTGGCTTTAATGTTCGAGCCAATAAGCAGGCACGTGATTTTGCTAAAACACAAGGAATTGAAATTCGTTATTACAACATCATTTATGATCTTGTTGACGATATCAAGGCTGCTATGTCTGGATTACTCTCACCAGAACAGCGTGAAACTTTCCTTGGTAATGCTGAAATTCTAGAAGTCTTTAACATTACAAAAATTGGAAAAGTTGCAGGATGTCGTGTTACAGAAGGTAAAATAGAACGAGGAGCCGGTGTTCGCCTTATCCGCGATAATATCGTTATTCACGAAGGAAAGCTGAAAACACTCAAACGCTTTAAGGATGAAGTCAATGAAGTGCAAAGTGGTCAAGAATGTGGGATAGCCTTTGAAAATTATGAAGACATGCGTGCAGGAGACATCATTGAGACCTTCCGTATCGAACATATTAATCGCACATTATAAAATAATCCAATAACTTTACTCTGTTGTGAAATGAGAAAAGTTATTAGGTTTTATACACAATATCTCTTTTTCCTTATCTAAATGGTCAAAAAAGAGATCTTGTAGCAAGGATAAAACTTTGATGAAAAATGCAGGGCCATCACAACGGCAACTTAGAGTAGCAGAGCAAGTACGTCATGCAATAGCGCATATATTACAGCGTGATATTTTGCTTGATGATATCTTAAAAGATATTGTTATTTCTGTCTCTGAAGTACGCATGTCACCAGATTTAAAAATTGCTACTTGCTTTGTATCACCTCTCAGCACTCTTAAAAATGCTTCTCATACCGATGTTGTTGATACCCTCAATAAACATAGTCGTTTTCTCCGTGGAGAAATCAGTCATGCGTTGCGACAAATGAAATATATGCCAGAACTGCGTTTCCGACTTGATAATAGTTTTGATAATTTTTCAAAAATTGATGCCCTCCTTCGCTCGCCTGAGGTTGCACGCGATCTTCACCATAGTGATACAGATGAGGATTAAAGATATGGCGCGGCAACACAAGAAAAAAGGGCGTCCTGTTTCTGGCTGGGTCATATTTGATAAACCAAAAGGAATGAAATCAACAGAAGCTGTCTCACAAATCAAATGGCTCTTCCATGCTCAAAAGGCAGGACATGCGGGTACACTTGATCCTCTTGCTTCTGGTCTCCTTCCCATTGCATTGGGCGAAGCAACCAAAACCGTCCCTTACGTGATGCAAGGCAAAAAAACTTACCGTTTTCATATTGCTTGGGGGCAAGAGCGCTCAACAGATGATTTAGAAGGAGAAATAACGAAAACTTCTCTCATACGTCCAATACAAGAAGAAATACTTGCTCTTCTTCCTCAATATACAGGTGTTATTTTGCAAACACCTCCACAATTTTCAGCAATCAAAATTGCCGGAAATCGTGCCTATGATTTAGCGCGTGAAGGGGAAGTTGTTGACATTCCGCCCCGTGAAGTGGAAATAGAAACTTTCAAGTTATTAGAAATGCCTACCAAAGAGCATTCTATCTTTGAAATAACCTGCGGAAAAGGAACTTATGTGCGCTCTTTAGCACGCGATATGGGACGTGATCTCGGTTGCTATGGGCATATTGCTGATTTAAGACGTATTGCCGTCGCACCTTTTGATGAAGAAGATCTCATTACATGGGAGGAACTAAAAGCGGCCATTCCGCCAAATAAAAACACTACAGATGAGAATAATCGTTCTTTTGAAAAAAACTTCTCAACACTCGATGGGCTCTTAATTGACACAAGCGCCGCATTGGATTGCCTCCCTCACTATATCCTTAATGAAACTCAAGCACAGAGAATTATAAGAGGCCATTCTATCCTCTTGAATCATCACAAAGCACCTCTTGATGAAGAGGAAATTTGTGTCCTCTATAAGGAACAACTTCTTGCTATTGGCACTCTCGACAAAGGTCTATTTAAACCAAAGCGGATTTTCACAATTTAATCGATTCTTTTCCCAACCACCTTTTGCGGAAAGATATTTTTCTCTATCAATTAAGAAAAATATGGTGCTTTTCATTGTCTATATTTACCGTATTCATATCAAAATTTAAGTCAGTGCTATAAGCTAACACCACCACACACTTTTTCCTCTTAATGTCGCAATAATCCTTGCATTTAAAGGATTCATAAAAGGCTTTTTATTTCTTTTTCAATCGTTTTTTACTCATACTTTAGTCCTCGTTTATAATGTACAAGCAAAGATATGGACTGATTTACTCTAAATAGATTTGAAACGAGAAAAGCTTAAGATTTTCAGAATCTATCACTCAACATGAAAAATGAAAAATAACCATTATAAATCAATTCATTAAATATTGAAACAGCAATTTTTTTATGATTACGCTAACAAATTGATCGAAATAATATTAATATATGTAATATTTACAAAAACTGTTTTAACCCTAAGGGAGATGATCAGAGGAAACTTTTAAAAGCATCTCATTGGCTTGAGGTATTGTTTGGCGTTCAATCATACGGTGCACTCTTATACCGTTAGGAGCACAATTTAAATGACGTAGACGCTTATTGACTTCTGCATCTGCTTTTGTACGACGATGATTATGGCGTAAATAATCTACCCATGTTGGCATATGATAAGCCTCTGTCCAATATTCAGGTCTTTCAAGATCTCGTAAAAGGACCCACTGACGCGCACCATCACGTAATCGAATATGGCGTCGACGCGTCATCACTTTGAGAAACTCTTCAAGATCATTTTCATGAATTTTATAATCGATCATTATCATGATCGGGCCACTTCTTGCTTTGAGGTCGAGTAATAATTCCGGCTCTCTAAAATGATCAAGAGGATTTAAATCTATCTGAGGAATTTCTTGAATTCTAAATTTTACCCCTGCAAGAGCACCAAAAATCAAGAATAAAGAACAAACGCTCAAAGCAATTGTTGGAGAATAACCATCAGCTAAACCTCCCCAGATTGCACTTCCAATAGCCATCCCCCCGGCAGATGCCGTTTGATAAAGAGCTAAAGAACGTGCAACAACCCAGCGTGGTGTAGAGAGTTGTACAGATGTATTAAACAATGATAAGGCCAAAACCCAACATAACCCTGCAGGAAATAAAGCAATATGGCTTATAATCAGTGAACGACTGATTCCCAATAAAAAGCAAGAAAAGGCGAAACCAATAAATGCACTTGCAATAATTGTTTCTGAACGAAAATGATGCCGTACAACTGCATTAATAATACCTGCTGTCATGGCTCCTAACCCAAAACAACCGAGCAATGTACCATAAAGAAGGGCACTTCCTCCAAGAACTTTATGCGCAACAATTGGCAAAAGTGCTAAAATAGAAGTTGCTCCTATACCAAAAAGGAACGCTCGAACCATAATACTTAAGAGATTAGGTGACATCGCAACATAACGCAAACCATCTGAGACAGCTCCTAACAGCCTTTCTCGTGGCAATGAGTTGTTTTCATAATTCGACTTCCAGAAAAACAACGCACCAATAAGAGGAATATAGCTTATAGCATTAAACAAAAAAGCAGCCGATGCCCCTAAAGTTGCAATGATGGCACCACCAATCGCAGGACCAACACTCCGCATCAAATTAAAGCCGACACTATTCAAACTAACAGCAGCAGGAATATTTTCCCTGCTCACAATATCTCCTATCGTTGCTTGCCAAGAAGGATTATAAAAAGCTGTGCCACATCCAATCAAAAACGTAAAACATAACAAAAGCCAAGGTGTTAGAAATCCCATATAGGCTAAAACAGATAAACTCATCGATATGACCATCATCATAATCTGTACACACAACATAATTTGACGCCGATTAAAATTATCAGCTAATGCCCCTGCCATCAAAGAAAACATAACAAGTGGTAATGTTGTGGCACTTTGAACTAGCCCAACCATGGAATGCGAAGAACTAATCAACGCCATTAACCACCCTGCTCCAACAGCTTGTATCAGCCCCCCTAAATTAGAAATAAGAGTAGATGACCATAAATTTCGAAATACCGAATTACGAAAAAGTTTTAATGTTGAAATGCTCTGCATCTTTTCCCTCCAACGCTATTTATCACTTTTGTTACCACTCACACACACTCATAATCTTTGTATCAAAAGGATGCATAATTGTTTAAAACACTTCTCATAAAACTCTATTTAAATCAATATTTCAAAACAAAAGCTTTTATTTAAAGAAAGACTTCAAAATGCTGTCAAGGACTAGTATTTTAACCTTCTTTCCTATATAAGAACGAAAATAGGTAAGAGTCTTCGACTTTTCCTGTTTTCTCACAGACCCTTGCTGAACGACATCTCGGCTATGGGTGGCTTTATGTTTCTTCGTTTTTGGAAAGGATAATACGATGTCGATTACAGCTGAACGTAAAAAAGCTCTTGTCGCAGAATACGCAAACAAAGTTGGTGATACAGGATCACCAGAAGTGCAAATTGCTGTACTTTCTGAACGTATTTCTAATTTAACAAACCACTTTAAATCTCACAAAAAAGATAATCATTCTCGTCGTGGTCTTTTGAAGATGGTATCTCAACGTCGGCGTCTTCTTGATTATCTTAAAGGAGTTGACCAAAATCGTTATCAGACACTTATAAAGAAGTTAGGTTTGCGTCGCTAAAAGAAAAATGGAAGTGGTATTAAAAAAACACCCATTTTTTCAACGTGTTGCTTTTAATTAAAAATTTTAAAAACTGATAAGTTATTATGGGATAGAACTGCTCATCGTTTCGCATTTAATACGATTTACTTCTCTCTTCGTCGTAACAAAGGAAGTAATTTGTTGTTCACCCCAGAATTTGCAAATATGCTATGCACAACCAGAATGTAAGCAATCAAAGATTTAAACACTGGTCATTAAGGATAAAAAATGTTCAAAACGCACAAGATAGAAATTGAATGGGCTGGGCGTCCTCTCACCCTTGAGACAGGGAAAATAGCGCGTCAAGCTGATGGTGCAGTGATTGCTACCTATGGAGAAACTATTGTCTTAGCAACCGTTGTATCGGCCAAAATCCCAAAACCAGACCAGGACTTTTTTCCACTCACCGTTAATTATCAAGAAAAATCCTATGCTGTTGGTCGAATACCTGGGGGCTATTTAAAACGTGAAAGTCGACCAAGTGAAAATGAAACTTTGGTTTCACGTTTGATTGATCGCCCAATTCGTCCCCTTTTCGTTGAGGGATATAAAAATGATACACAAGTTATTGTTTCCGTTATACAGCATGATCTCGAAAACAATCCCGATATCCTTGCGATGATTGCATCTTCTGCGGCATTGACCCTGTCAGGTGTTCCTTTCATGGGGCCTATAGCCGGTGCCCGCGTTGGCTATTGTAATGGACAATATATTCTTAATCCTCATATCGATGAAATGCCTGAATCAAAACTTGATCTTGTTGTTGCTGGAACAGAAAGTGCTGTTTTGATGGTTGAATCAGAAGCACAAGAATTACCGGAAGATATCATGTTGGGGGCCGTAATGTTTGGTCACAAAGGCCTTCAACCTGTCCTTGATGCCATTATAAAGCTTGCTGAAGTTGCTGCAAAAGATCCTCGTGATTTTGTTCCTGAAGATCTTTCTGAGCTTGAAAAAGCGATGCAGAAAATGGCAGAACAGGATATACGAAAGGCTTACACAATTACTGATAAGCAAGAACGTTATGCTGCAATTGATGCACTAAAGACAGAAATCCTCAATAAATTTATGCCAGAACCAGAAAAAGACTGTCAATTTAGTGCAGATCAAATTGCAACCGTATTTAAACAGTTGCAAGCAAAAATTGTTCGCGGAAACATTCTTGATACCCAAAAGCGGATTGATGGACGCAATCTTTCTACCGTACGCCCTATCCAATCAGAAGTAAGTATTTTACCCCGCACACATGGATCAGCACTCTTTACCCGCGGAGAAACACAAGCGATTGTCGTTGCAACATTGGGAACTGGTGAAGATGAACAATATGTTGATTCTTTGACAGGAATGTATAAGGAAACATTCCTTCTCCATTACAATTTTCCACCATTTTCAGTGGGTGAAACGGGACGCCTTGGTTCTCCAGGTCGTCGTGAAATTGGACATGGCAAATTGGCATGGCGGGCAATTCACCCTATGTTACCAACGAAAGAATCTTTTCCTTATACCATTCGTGCTGTCTCAGAAATCACTGAATCCAATGGCTCTTCTTCTATGGCAACGGTTTGTGGAACCTCACTTGCTCTTATGGATGCTGGTGTTCCTCTAGCACGCCCTGTTGCTGGTATTGCTATGGGCTTGATTAAAGAAGGAGAACGCTTTGCTGTTCTTTCTGATATTTTAGGGGATGAAGATCATCTTGGAGATATGGATTTTAAAGTCGCAGGAACAGAAAATGGTATTACTGCCTTGCAAATGGATATCAAAATTGATGGTATTACCGAAGAGATTATGAAAATCGCGCTTGAACAAGCCAAAGGTGGACGAATCCATATCCTTAATGAGATGGGGAAAGCTTTAACCAGTGCACGTGCTGAGCTGAGTGAATTTTCTCCACGAATCGAAGTTATGAATATTTCTGTCGATAAAATCCGTGATGTTATCGGCTCTGGTGGTAAAGTTATTCGGGAAATCGTGGAACAAACTGGAGCAAAAATTAATATTGAAGATGATGGTACCATTAAAATTGCTTCTGCTGATGCTAAAACCATTGAAGCAGCAAAACGTTGGATCCATTCTATTGTCGATGAGCCTGAAGTTGGTGCTATCTACCAAGGAACAGTTGTAAAAACTGCAGAATTTGGTGCATTTATAAACTTCTTTGGTTCTCGTGATGGACTCGTTCATATCTCTCAGCTTGCATCAGAACGCGTCACCAAAACAACAGATATTGTAAAAGAAGGTGACAAAGTTTGGGTTAAATTAATGGGCTTTGATGAGCGTGGAAAAGTTCGGTTATCAATGAAGGTCGTTGATCAAACAACCGGAAAGGAAATCACCGGTGATAAAGCGATGAATGAAGAAAAGTGCGTGGATGAAAAAAAACAACCTGAAAATAAGCGCCGCCGTAAGAAAGAAGAGTAAGTTTTTCCTCTTATCGTATCATGAAATGCCATCCCAATATTGGAGTGGCATTTTTCTTTGAAAGAGTCATATGTGTTATTATTTTTGCCTTTTGAAAATCATGAACTCCCGTATCCTGATCCAAACCAGTGTTGGCTAAGTTTTGGTTTAACACAAATCCCAGCTCCAGAATGGGCACAAAATTTAAAAGTTATTACGCCTTGGCGACCAGATTTTTTAAAATTTGTCGATACTCAATTTCACTGCTCTCCTCAAATAGATAAAACTTTCAGCTATGATGGTGCATTTTTACATTTGAGCAAATATCGTGGTTTGAACCAAAATTGTTTTCTTGATTTATTAGAATGCGTTAAACCCAATGGATGGATTGTAATCAGTGGGAATAAAACTGCTGGTGCTGCTTCAATGATGAAATGGGTCAAAACAATTGTTCCCATCACCAATAAATTGTCTAAAAATCATGGTCTTGTATTTTGGTTGCAAGTTCCTCAACAAATTGAGAGACATAACATTGCGCAATTGCGCTCACCACCGCTCACTTTTGGTAAATTTCAAACCACTTCTGGTATGTTCTCACACGGACGTATTGATCCAGGATCTGCTGCCCTTGCTTCTTATATGCTCAAAGTTATTTCTGGAAAAACGGCTGATTTTGGTGCTGGATGGGGTTATCTTTCTCACGTTGCGCTTGAAAGAAGTGAAAAACTCACCGCTCTAGACCTTTATGAAGCAGACTACAATGCTTTGAGAGCAGCAAAACAGCACCTTAAATCCATAACAGCTCCTTTTCCAATTCATTTTTATTGGCATGACCTTGTACATGAACCTATCACAAATCTATATGACACAATCATTTCAAATCCACCGTTTCACACACAACAAACAACAGATGTTGCATTAGGAAAAAATTTTATTATAAATGCTGCAAAGTGCTTAAAGCCAAGCGGCAGTCTGCTTTTTGTTGCAAACCGCCACCTGCCTTATGAAACATTATTAAAAAATATTTTCCGCACAGTGTTGATACATGAACAAGCCCATGGTTTCAAAATTATCGAAGCACGCAGATAAACAGAACAAGCAATAACTTTCAAAGAATAAAACGTGAAAGATCGATATCAGCAGCAAGCTCGCCAATAGATTTTCTCACGTAAGCAGCATCAATTTTAAACGATGTTCCAGCTTTATCAGGTGCAGTGAAAGAAATCTCATCCAAAACGCGCTCCATCACTGTTTGCAAACGACGTGCCCCTATATTTTCAATCCTTGCATTTAAATCTACAGCAATATCTGCTAAAGCATCAATTGCATCATCGGTAATTTCCAAATGAACCTCTTCCGTTGCCATAAGAGCGATATATTGTTTAATCAAACTAGCTTCTGGTTCCGTTAGAATGCGCCGTAAATCTTCCCTTGTTAAAGGGTTCAGCTCCACACGGATGGGCAAACGTCCTTGAAGTTCCGGTAATAAATCAGATGGCTTGGAAACATGAAATGCACCTGAGGCAATAAAAAGAATATGATCTGTTTTGATTTGCCCATATTTTGTAGCAATTGTTGTTCCTTCAACCAAAGGCAAAAGATCCCGTTGAACGCCCTCACGCGAAACCGCAACACTTGCTCCACCATCCCTAGTTGCAATTTTATCAATTTCGTCGATAAAAACAATACCGTCATTTTCAGCAACACGAAGCGCCTCTTGAATAATTTGCTCCTGATCAAGGAGTTTTTCAGATTCATCATCAATGAGCGGTTTAAAAGAATCCTTTACTGTCGTCTTACGGACTTTTGTACGACTGCCCATTTTACCCAAAATATCTGATAAATTCATAATACCCATTTGTGCCCCAGGCATACCAGGAATATCAAAGGTTGAAGCACTATTGCTATTATTATCGGCGACTTCAATTTCAATCTCTTTCTCATCCAATTCACCTTCACGCAATTTTTTACGAAAACTATCACGGGTAGCAGGACTTGCTGTTTTACCAACAAGGGCGTCTAAAACCCGCTCTTCAGCATTCACGTGAGCCTTTTCTTTTATTTCATCCCGTTTCTTTTCACGCACAAGAGAAATGGCAATTTCAACAAGATCTCGAATAATTTGCTCAACATCACGTCCCACATAACCAACTTCAGTAAATTTCGTCGCTTCTACTTTAACGAAGGGTGCTCCAGAAAGTTTTGCTAATCGACGTGCAATACCAGTTTTACCAACTCCTGTTGGCCCTATCATTAAAATATTTTTTGGCATAACTTCTTCACGCATCGGCTCATCAAGCTGTTGCCTACGCCACCGATTGCGCAGTGCAATAGCTACAGAGCGTTTGGCATCATTTTGGCCAATAATAAAACGATCAAGTTCAGAAACAGTTTCACGAGGGGAAAATACAACACACATTTAAATAGCTTTCTCTAAAGAAGATAATTCTGCATCCAATGTTTCAATCGTAAAATGATCATTGGTGTAAACACAAATTTTAGCGGCAATAGCCATAGCTTTACGAGCAATAGTTTCTGCATCCAAATCCAAATCCATGAGTGCACGCGCTGCTGAAAGAGCAAAATTTCCTCCAGAGCCAATTGCCATAACCCCATCTTCTGGCTCTAAAACATCACCAAGCCCTGTTAGAGCCAAAGTTACTTTCTTATCAGCCACGAGCATCATTGCTTCGAGACGACGCAAATAGCGATCTGTTCTCCAATCTTTTGCAAGTTCCACACAAGCACGCATAAGCTGATCAGGATATTGTTCAAGCTTTGTTTCCAATCTCTCCAGTAATGTAAAAGCATCTGCCGTAGCACCAGCAAAACCAGCAATAACCACTCCGTTCTTTCCAAGACGACGCACTTTACGTGCATTGCCTTTCATAATTGTCTGTCCAAGAGAGACCTGACCATCCCCGGCCATCACGACTTGTCCACCTTTTCGTACCGTAATAATTGTTGTACCATACATTATGTCTGGCTTATGTTCTGTCATAAGGAAACTCCTTAATATTAACTTTACTTTTTAATATTGATTTCTTTTCATACAATGTAAAACTCAATTACTATTGTCCTATTTAAGAACATATACAGCAAAACACAATGATTCAGCATAACTCAATTTGTTGAAATTGGAAAAATGATATCATTGTTGTCAATGTAAATTACTGCTAAATAGCTTTATATAAACAGTTTGTGCTTTTTAGAGGAAAATTATGAAAAAAATAGCCATAGGGACCTTAGGTGGAACAATTGCAATGACTGCTGATAGTTTTGGTCACATGCAACCGACTTTAACTTCAGATAACCTCATAAAAAGTGTTCCTGATTTAAATAACGTTGCTGATATTCATGCACAAACATTAATGCAAATACCAAGTGGATCTTTATCGTTTCAAATGCTTTTTGAAATAATTAAGTGGGCAAAACAACAAATAAACGCTGGTGCAGAAGGTATTGTTTTAACACAAGGGACTGATACTCTGGAAGAAACAGCTTTTTTTCTTTCTCTTTATTGGAAAGAAGCCGAACCACTCATCATAACCGGTGCTATGCGCATGCCTCATGAAGCAGGCGCCGATGGCCCCGCCAACATTTTAGCAGCCACTCGTGTTGCAGCAGCCACACAAAGTCGTAACAGGGGCGTTCTCGTTGTCATAAATGATGCAATTCATTCACCTTATTGGCTCTATAAAAGCCATACCGTCAAAGTCGAAACATTTCAATCAGGTCTTACAGGTGTTTTAGGAACTATTTTAGAGGGAAAACTTATTTATTTCAATGATCGAAAATTTTTCCCAAAAACGTTTGATCTTCCCCAAAACCATGATCATCAAATTGCACTCCTCTATTCCTCTTTATCATCTGATGCAAAATTAATGAAACTATGCCTTGAAAGTGGGTATTATGCTGGAGTTGTTATTGCTGGTTTTGGTGCAGGACACTGTAGTTTTCAAGAAGCAGACCTTGTACAACAATATGCACAAAAAATACCAATCATTATTGCTAGTCGTTGTTGTAATGGCTCAACAACTCGTATAACTTATGGCTATAAAGGCTCCGAAATCGATATGATTGCTTCTGGTGCTCTTATGTCTGGTTATTTATCAGCCGTAAAAGCGCGCCTACTTTTATGGGCTTTTTGGGCGCAGGGGTACTCATTAGCACAAATCCGTGCAAACTGGAATGACTGGACTATAAGTTAATGAAAAATGATCTATTATCTTAAAAGAAGAGAGCATGCAAAACAAAATTTATATGAAAATAAAGCCGCTCATCTGTCTACTCTTAATCAATTGCTGCTGCAAAAAAATCTCGACAAATACAAATGATTGATACGACTATACAAAAAATTAATCAGAAAGATAATCTGGTCAAATCCGTTTCTGACCGATATTCACCCTATCGTGTTTTTACTGCACAAGAATGGTCAGAGTTTCGTGAAGACACACCTCTTACTTTGACTTTTGATGAAATTAAGCGTTTACGCTCTATTGATGATCCTATCGATCTTAAAGAAGTCCAACGCATTTATCTTTCTTTATCGCGTCTGTTATCATGCCATGTTGAAGCAGTACAGGAACTTTTTCACAAACGTCAGCAGTTTCTCCATCAAGAAGAGAGTAGAAAAACGCCCTTTATTATTGGAATTGCTGGTTCTGTAGCTGTAGGAAAATCAACCACGGCTCGCATTCTTCAAGAACTGTTGAAAAGATGGACATCTAGCCTTAAAGTTGATCTGATAACGACGGATGGTTTTCTCTATCCTAACGCAATCTTACAGCAAAAAAATCGAATGAATCGCAAAGGATTTCCTGATTCCTATGACATTAAAAAGTTGCTGTGCTTTCTTTCGGCTATAAAAGCAGGTATCGGAAATGTCCGTGCCCCGCTTTACTCACATATGATCTATGATGTTCTAGAAAATCAGACTATTACCATTGATCGTCCTGATATTTTAATTGTTGAAGGTATTAATGTATTACAGGTCAGTGATCTTCCTAAAGATGGGAAAGCTATTCCTTTCGTATCAGATTTTTTTGATTTTTCAATCTATGTCGATGCCGAAACAGAAGTCATTCGTCACTGGTATTTGGAGCGCTTTAAACGTTTGCGTAAAACAGCTTTTCAAAATCCTGAATCCTATTTTCATCGTTATGCCCACCTCAATGAAAAAGAAGCTTCAAAAATCGCTGAGGATCTTTGGCAAACGATTAATTTAAAAAATTTACAGGAAAATATATTGCCAACACGACCACGGTCCAATCTCATTCTACGAAAGGGAAAAAATCATTTGGTCGAATATGTCGCACTTAGACGACTATAAGGATCTCATAACTATGCAGCACCACCGCATTTATTTTACCTCAACGCGTATCGATAACAGTTGCCCTATCATCTTGGTAAACCAAAGAACTCTTGCCAACTTATCACTTGATGCGTCAACAACAGCATGGATAAAAGTTAATGACTTTACTGGTAAAGCAGGACAAATACTCTTTATTCCTCACGAAACGGGGCATTTAAAAAAAGTTTTATTTGGAATTGGCAATGGGAACGATCCTTTTATCACAGGACTGCTTGCTCAAAAGCTTCCTGCTGGTCAATGGCATTTAGAAGGTACAACCTCTGATGAAATAAATACCTATCTTGGATTGGCATTTGGTAGCTATCAATTTAATCGCTATCGTCAAAATTCTTCTTTCAAATCATTATCTATCCATGTCAATGAGGCTATTGATCTTAATGAACTCCAACGAATTTATGAAGCTGTCTTTTTCGTCCGTGATCTCATTAATATTCCAGCCAATGATATGAACCCTGATACTCTCGAAAAAGAAGCTCGAAAACTAGGAAAAACCTATGGTGCTCATATCAAAAGTATTTGTGGAGACGATCTCTTAACCCATAACTTTCCGATGATTCATGCTGTAGGACGAGCAGGCAGCACTGCACCACGACTGATTGAGTTACTCTGGGGGCAAGAACATCATCCTAAAATAACGTTGGTGGGCAAAGGCGTAACTTTTGATACTGGAGGCCTCGATATTAAATCAGCCAATAACATGTTGCTTATGAAAAAAGACATGGGGGGTGGAGCAAACGTTTTGGGATTGGCTAAACTTATCATGGATGCAAAATTGCCTTTCCGTTTACGCGTTTTGATTCCAGCTGTAGAAAATGCAATTTCTGCGAATGCTTACCGACCAGGTGATATTCTCAAAAGTCGTAAAGGTTTAAGTGTTGAAGTAGGTAATACAGATGCTGAAGGGCGACTTGTCCTTGCCGATGCACTCGCCTATGGTGATGAAGAAAGTCCACAATTCATGCTTTGTATGGCTACTTTAACAGGGGCAGCGCGTATAGCATTAGGACCAGATCTTCCCGCATTTTATTGTAATGATTCAATATGGGCAAAACAAATTTCTGAATCTGCTCACGCTGTCTTTGATCCTCTTTGGCAAATGCCCCTTTGGAAACCTTACCAAGAGATGTTATCATCACCAATTGCCGATCTTAACAATGTAACTGGAAATAGCTTTGCTGGTTCTATAACGGCTGCTTTATTTCTTAATTCTTTTGTTGAAAAAGCTGAACATTTTGCGCATTTTGACCTTTATGGATGGGTTCCAAAAGAAAAACCAGGATACCCTATTGGTGGATCAGCACAAACTATTCGTGCCCTTTATAATATTTTTAAAAATGAATTTTGACACAAATATCCACAAAAATGGACAATTTTGCAGCTTAAAGAATAATTGGTCTTACACTGTGTTCTTAGTTTTGTTTGAGGATAAAAACCTTACCAATACAGTTTTCATGAGTTTGTTTAAAGGTAAGGAGTAACAAAATGGAAAGCAAAAAGATGATCTCTAAAGACCCAAGACTTCATGCATTCAGAGATGATCTAGCAGATCAACGTCTTGAAACAGAAATTACAGCTCAGCGCTTTGTTCAAGGTGAAAAAAGACGTGTTAATGCAGCGGTCGCTGGACTTTTTAAAGAAAATAGTAAAAAAAGTGAAAGACAAACAGAATGCTTATTGGGAGAAGAACTTCTCATTTTTGAACAAGGGGAAACATTGTCGTGGGGACAATCACTCAAAGATGGTTATGTCGGTTATATTGATACAAAAGTTCTTTGTACATCAACCATAAAACAAACACATGTGGTTTCAGTACCACGTACATTTAAATATTTACACGCTGACTTACGTGGACCAATAGTATCCCCATTATCTATGGGAAGCAAAGTCAGTGTTGTTGATGAAATTGAAGTCCGTGACACAATGTATTCTATTCTTGAAAATGGAACAGCAATCATTACGAGTCATCTCAGCCCCATTGGACGCGTATATGAAGATTATGTCACAGTTGCAGAAACCTTTATCCGTACACCTTATCTTTGGGGTGGTGTCAGCGGTTTTGGAATTGATTGTTCGGGACTCATTCAGCTCTCTATGATGATGACCGATCAAATAGTTTTACGTGACACCGATATGCAGCAAGAAACTATAGGCAGTCCTCTTACAGATACTGATAAACTTCAACGAGGCGATTTAATTTTTTGGAAAGATCATGTTGCTATTATGGTTGATCACGCAAATATTATTCACGCAAATGGTTTTTCTATGGACGTTATGATTGAGCCATTGGAAAAAGCAATTACGCGTATCGCTAAAAAAAATCAATATCCCATCGCAAAACGCCGTCCAATTCAAGAAACTTAATACATGCCTCCTATAAAAAATTAATTGAATGTTTTATTATTACAATATATTGATTTATAAGGATAATTATCCATCATTCACTCTGCGTCAAGCATTCTAAATATCGTAAAATTCTCTTATTTCAAATCTGTTTTTATGTTGGATCAATCAAAGCCGCTTGTCTGTTCATCACAAGCGGAATTGATGTATAAGTAAAAATGATTACGAAAAGAAAAATATCCCTTCTGAATGCCCTCAAATGCCAAGAGCTATCGTAACTAACATTGGAACCAGCTTACTCCTTCATAAGCGTAAAGATAGTGGCGCTCAATAGATTTTACATTATTTCCATAAGGGCTTTAACGTTATATCATTCCGGGCACCGTCGCGAAATGGGCTTTGGAGCATTGCGAGGTGCCTCTTTTAAAAAGCTCGTGAATATGCAACACAATGCCGTTCTACATTACGTAAAGAACGTACCCCTCTTAATCAAAAGCAACATTTTTTGAAATTTTTCCTATTATCGATATCTTATGAAATAAATACTCCTTATACCTCTCAGTTCACCCAAACCCATCTCACAATGATACACGTGAAAAGTATAACATACATTGTCTACCACTATCTTTATACTTATGAATCGTGTAAAGACATCATTATACACTTTGCCAATTCTCAATGTTGCGATAACCCTTGGCTATTGGAGAGTGTTCTTTCAGCACGTATTTTATTTCTTTCTTAAATAATTTTATCCACATAACCCTCCCCGCTTGGAACGTGCAAAAGAATGGTTTTGATTAATTTAACATAAAACAGATTTGAAATATGAGAAATTTTTTTACGACTCTGGACTTCCCTATTCAACATAAAAAATATAAATTATTATTTTAAATCAATATATTGAATTATATTTTCTTCTTATAACACATTAAAGAAGATGATTTTTCAATACCTGAACCAATGGTTTATCAGCATCAGGCATAGGGTATTTATCAAGATCATTAATAAAAACCCATTCTAAATTTTGCCCCTCTCGTCCTTGCGCAACGCCCTCATAATGGTCACAAAGATACAATGGCATTAAGAGATGAAATGTTTTATAGCTATGACTTGCAAATGTTAAAGGGTGTAAATTATTTGGTTGAACATAAATACCAAGCTCTTCCTCTAATTCACGAATCAATGATGCTTCCGGAGTTTCACCTTGCTCAACCTTGCCACCAGGGAACTCCCATAAACCAGCCAGTGATTTTCCTTCAGGACGCTGTGTAAGCAAAACACGATTATTCTGATCTAACAGTGCACATGCAACAACAAGAAGAATGGAACTTTTCATACACATATCACTCCCCAATAGGGAACATAAAGATAACTGACTTTTCTATCATATCCCCTCTGCTCCTAAAAGAGCTCACATACCCCATTTGCTCTGAAAAATAATAAACTGTTAAATATAAAGTGCATCCATTAACTTCTGTAATCGCTATTGATCATAACGTACTCTTTTGTTAAATCGCAAGACCAAACCGTCGCCGTACTCTTACCCAAACCGATATCAACACGAATCGTGATGTGCTTACCTTGCATATAAGTACCTATTGTCTCTTCACAATACTCAGGATCTCGTACGCCATTCACGGCCACACGATGCTCACCAAACCAAATCGTCAATAGATCACGATCGACTTCAACACCGGCCTTCCCAACTGCCATAACGACCCGCCCCCAATTCGCATCTTCACCGGCAATAGCCGTTTTTACGAGCGGTGAATTTGCAATTGATAAAGCAATAGTTTTAGCTGCATTATTTGTTGTAGCACCTACCACATTAACCTCAATTAAATGACGAGCACCTTCACCATCACAAACAACTTGTAGTGCAAGTTCATGCAGAAGTGCACTCAATTGTTTCACAAAAACCCCATAACGCGGATCAGATTTACTTGTAAGACATGGAAAATGTTCTTTTCCTGTCGCAAACAACATAAGCGTATCTGAAGTTGAGGTATCGCTATCAACAGTAATTGAATTGAAAGAACCCTCAACTGCCTCTGATAACATGGATTGGAGTGCATCCGAAGAAATGGTAGCATCACTAACCACAAATGACAGCATTGTCGCCATATCGGGTGCAATCATACCAGCACCTTTTGCAATTCCATTAATGGTAACACGCTCTCCCCCACAGTCAAAAGTGCGCGTCGCAAGTTTTGGAAATGTGTCCGTTGTCATTATGGCTTTTGCAGCTTCCAACCAATTTCCCTCTTCTGCTGTCTCTGTCATACTTGGTAAAAGATTGACAATACCCGATGCATCCATTGGCTCACCAATAACACCCGTAGAAGCTATAAAAATTTCATCTTCTCTAACCTTTAAAGCGTTCGCTGCTGCACAAATAATTGCATCGGTAGTGTGCTTTCCTTTGCTTCCTGTAAAAGCATTTGCATTTCCAGAATTCACAACAACACCCCTCGCAACCCCATGAGGAAGCGATGCACGACAATGCTCTACAGGAGCAGATGGGCATTTTGAACGAGTAAAAACACCGGCCACACTCACTGGCTTATCGAATATGATGAAAAGAAGATCTGTACGATCTTTATATTTAATCCCAGCTTCAGCTGTTGCTATCCGTACACCAGATAATGGAGAAAGCTCTTGGATCTTTTGAGGCGACAAAGGAGAGATTTTCAAAACCACAATATGCTTTCTATAAAAAAATGAAATGATTGCAGATCAATAACCTCTCATAGAAAACTGCTAGGCTTTTTGAACAAAACTAACCTAGCAAATTATCTATTAAAGAGGCTATCTACTTATTTTTACTAGCTATTCCGTATCTTCTTCATCAGATGTCTCATCGGGAAGTAGCGTCCCATTTTGATGAAGCGATTCCATGATTTTTGTAACATTAGGATCAGGGTATTTCACATCTATCTTGCTACGCAAATCAACAATCAGTTCTTGATAGCGCTTTTTTATCAGCTGTGTCCGCAACATCTCTTTAACATCATCAAATGCAGGCGGTTGTTTTACACGACGATCTTCTAATTTAATAATATGCCAACCAAAAGGACTTTCAACGGGTTGTTTTGTGTATTCGCCAACTTTCAAACCAAATGCGGCATCTTCAAAAGGCTTGACCATTTGACCATGGCTAAAATAACCAAGATCACCCCCAACGGCAGCAGAACCATCTGTTGAACTTTTCTTTGCAATCTCTTCAAAATTTTCGCCTTTATTTAAATGCTTAATGATAGCTTCTGCTTCTTTTCTCGTTTTGACCAAAATATGACGCGCTTTAACCTCATCCTCTTTAGGTAAAGCAGCAACTTCTTGCTTATAAAGAGCTTCCAAATCAGTATCCGATATTTTATCAACAATCGCCTGTTTAAAATAAAGCTGTTGAAGAACATTGTCACGCATGACTGCCATACGTTTATCGTAAGCTTCTGTCTTATCAAGACCTTTGCTTCTTGCTGCTTTTGCGAGGGCCTGCATATCTAAATAAGCTTTTAGAACCATCATACGGCGTTGTTCATCAGGAAAACGTGCTAAATTAGGATTTATTTCAAGCGCTAAATCATCCAATTGGCCTGCTGTAATATTTTTCCCATCAATAACCGCCATAACATGAGAAGGAGAAACGGCTTTTTCAGAAGCTTTCTCTAAAGTCTTTAAATCACTCGACGATGAATTCAAACCTTCTTGAGCACTCACCCCTAAACTTGTACTTGCCAATAAAGTTGATGCTAAAAAAAGCGTGATAAAGTTAAATTTCATAAATATACTCCTTAAAAATGAAGGCAGGTTCAAGATTCCAATTTTCTTTACCATAACACTTTAATCTTTAAACATAGAGAAATAAATTAGTAATTTTATTTTAAAAAAGTATAAAATTATCCTTTTATCTCAGTTTCTCCAATCCTATCTAATGCAGATGAAAAACATGATAATAGAGAAAAATGACATATTGTATCTTAAATTACTTTGTATTGTATCAGTTAAATAGCATACTTAAAGTTGACATAAAGCGCTTAGCCTCTTATCTCTACTTTACAATTAGAGTGAAAAATTGCACACCAGCAAGTATAATGGTACCATCTGCATTTCATGATGTCACTAATGATATCAGATAATTTGAAGAAAATGTAGAGTATGGGGAGAGCGTATGAATTACCCAACAAGAGTGACAACAATTAAAAGAAAGGGCCAGAGATGGTCAGTTTAGGTGTTTTTGCCCGTAAGTTTTTTGGTTCAGCTCATGAGCGACATCTCAAAGCACTCCGCCAAAAAGTTGCACAAATTAATGCTTTGGAAGAACAATTCGTAAAATTAAGTGATGAGCAGCTTTGCCAAAAAACAGATGCCTTTCGTAAACGTCTTAGTGAAGGTGAAAGTGTTGATTTGCTCTTACCAGAAGCTTTCGCGACTGTTCGTGAAGCCGCAAAACGTGTTTATGACATGCGTCCTTTTGACGTACAACTTATTGGTGGAATGGTCCTTCACGACTGCGGCATAGCTGAAATGCGTACTGGTGAAGGTAAAACATTAATGGCAACTCTACCAATTTATCTCAATGCATTGGAAGGTAAAGGCGTTCATGTTGTGACAGTAAACGATTATCTCGCCAGTCGTGATGCTGAAACAATGGGGAAAATTTTTAGTTTTCTAGGGCTTACAACAGGCGTGATTCTTCATGATCTTGATAGTGATGCCCGCCGAGAAGCCTATGCATGCGACATCACCTATGCCACAAATAATGAACTAGGTTTTGATTATTTGCGTGATAATATGGCCTTCGATCATAGTCAAATGGTCCAACGTGGACATCATTACGCAATTGTTGATGAAGTTGATTCGATTCTTATTGATGAAGCCCGTACCCCCCTTATTATTTCTGGTCCTCTAGAAGATCGTACTGACTTCTATAACCTTATTGATACATTTATTCCTGCCTTAACTCCAGAAGACTATGAAATAGACGAAAAACAAAAAACAACGACCTTTACCGAAGTTGGTACTGAAAAAATTGAAAAAATGCTCGAACAAGCTGGGCATCTTAAAGGTGAGAGTCTTTATGACATAGAAAATGTCGCTATCGTTCATCATGTCAATAATGCTCTAAAAGCTCATAAACTGTTTGCTCGCGATAAAGATTACATTGTTCGCAATGATGAAATCGTTATTATTGACGAATTTACAGGGCGAATGATGCCTGGGCGGCGTTATTCTGAAGGACTTCATCAAGCGTTAGAAGCTAAAGAGCATGTTGCTATTCAACCAGAAAACCAGACACTTGCTTCCATCACTTTCCAAAATTACTTCCGTATGTATAGGAAATTATCTGGCATGACTGGAACTGCAACAACAGAAGCCGAAGAATTCAGAAATATTTATGGTCTTGACGTTGTCGAAATCCCTACAAATTTGCCAATACAACGTATTGATGAAGATGATGAGATTTATCGAACAGCAGAAGAGAAATATCGGGCAATTGTGCGTGATATCCGTCAAGCGCACGAAAAAGAACAGCCCATTCTTGTTGGAACAACCTCTATTGAAAAGTCAGAACAATTGGCAGAGCGTTTGCGAAAAGAAGGCATTACCGATTTTAGAGTCTTAAATGCTCGCTATCACGAACAAGAAGCATATATCATTGCGCAAGCAGGCGTTCCTAGAGCTCTCACCATTGCAACCAACATGGCAGGACGCGGTACGGATATACAGCTTGGTGGTAATGTTGAAATGCGCATCCGACAAGAGTTACAGGATATCCCCGAAGGTCCAGAGCGAACAGCTAAAATTGAAGAAATAAAAAAAGATGTTCAGAAGCTTAAAGAAAAAGCTTTAGCGGCTGGAGGGCTTTACGTTATCGCTACTGAACGTCATGAAAGCCGTCGTATTGATAACCAGCTTCGTGGACGTTCTGGTCGCCAAGGCGATCCTGGGCGCTCAAAATTCTTTCTCTCTCTTCAAGATGATCTTATGCGTATCTTTGGCTCTAACCGTATGGATGGTATGCTGCAAAAACTTGGATTGAAAGAAAATGAAGCTATTATCCACCCATGGATTAATAAGGCCCTTGAAAAAGCACAAAAAAAGGTCGAAGCACGGAACTTTGAAATTCGTAAAAATCTGCTAAAATATGATGATGTCATGAATGATCAACGCAAGGTTATTTTTGAACAGCGTATGGAGGTCATGAACGCAGATGATTTATCAGAAATGATCCTTGAAATGCGCAATGAAGTCGTAGAGGATCTCGTAGAGGCTTATATTCCTTCAGGGACATATTCTGAAAAATGGGATGCAAAAACTCTTGAAGAAGAGCTTCAACAACTCTTTAATCTTGAGCTTCCAGTGGAAGAATGGGCAAAAGAAGATGGAATTGCCGAGGAGCAAATTCTAGAGCGTGTATCAGATGCTGTTACAAAACTTGAAAATGAGCGTACTGAACGATATTCTCCAGAAGTTATGGCTTATTTTCACAAAGCAGTATTGCTCGAAACTATTGACACGTTATGGCGTGAACATCTGGTGAGTTTAGACCATTTGCGTTCTGTTGTTGGTTTTCGTGGTTATGCGCAGCGGGATCCGCTCAATGAATATAAGACAGAATCATTTGAACTCTTTCAAAGTATGTTGAGAAATTTGCGCCGAATTGTCACTTCTAAGCTTATGCGCTTTGAAATCATTCAACACCCCACAGAACCGACCATGCCTGAGCAAACTGATGCTGCTTCTTCTGTCTTTAATGATCAAAGTCAAGAAAATGCTCCCACCTTATGGGCACGATCACAAGAAAATAGATTTGTTAATCCACAAGATCGTGACCCTAACGATATAACCACATGGGGAAAAGTTGGACGTAATGAGCGTTGTCCTTGCGGTTCAGAGAAAAAATACAAACACTGTCATGGAGCCTTTGTTTGAAAAGCAAACTATGCAAATGAATAAAAAGCGAAATTATGAGCAAGAATTGCGCACAGCTGGTTTAAGAGTAACACGTCAACGACGAGTTATTCTTGATATTTTGACTGATACAAATGATCATCCTAATGCATTTGAAATTTTTCAGCGTGCAAACAAAATAGATTCGAATATTTCACTCTCAACTGTTTATCGAACCATGAAAATATTAGAAGGAAATGGAACAATTCATCGCCATAGCTTTAGTGGTGGTCCATCTCGTTTTGAGCAAGCAGATGGGCAACATCATGATCATCTCATTGATATAGAAACAGGACAAGTTATCGAGTTTCATTCTGATGTTATTGAAAAGCTGCAAGAGGAAATTGCAAAATCCCTTGGCTATGATATTATTCATCACCGCCTTGAACTTTACGGAAAAAAAAACTCTTAAAAAAGTAATCATATATCATTAGATAAAATACCTCAGGCAAATCAAATTTTATAAAAATTTACCTTTAAAATATAATAGTTTTCATTGGCAAAAAAAAAGAATTGCTTTATTACCCCTCTTTGTATGATGCTATACGGTAATTCATTGCCAATATTATAACAAACAATCATTGCAACAAAATATTATAAAAATTGTATTATGAAAAATTAGGCCAATATTATCATGGTTTCCTTGCCACAAGATCGTATGAGACAGCTTGAAAAGCGCTTTGAAATAATTGAAAGCCAAATGACGACGAATCCAAATGCTGAAACATATGTCAAATTAGCTTCTGAATATGCAGAACTACAACCCGTTATTGCCTCTATACGCGCATTAAATGCTCTTTACGAAGAGATTACAGAATTAGAAACGATTATCAACGATAAACAAACAGATATAGAGATGCGTAATCTTGCCCAAGAAGAGCTACCATCGTTATATAAAAAAGTAGAGCAATTTGAAAAAGAACTCCAAATTCTGCTTTTGCCTAAAGATGTTGCTGATGAAAAAAACGCTATTGTTGAAATTCGAGCAGGAACGGGCGGATCAGAAGCAGCACTTTTTTCCGGTGATCTTTTCCGCATGTATGAACGTTATGCCCATGCTCACCATTGGAAAGTAGAAATTATTTCACTTAGTGAGGGGGAAGTTGGCGGATATAAAGAGATTATTGCTACCATTTCAGGAAAAGGTGTCTTTTCTAAATTGAAATATGAATCAGGGGTTCATCGTGTGCAACGCATCCCTGAAACAGAGACAGGTGGACGTATCCATACATCTGCTGCTACCGTTGCTGTGCTTCCAGAAGCTGAAGATATTGATATTGATATTCGTCCTGAAGATATTCGTATCGACACAATGCGTGCATCCGGAGCAGGAGGACAGCATGTTAATACAACGGATTCAGCTGTTCGTATCACGCATATTCCAACAGGAATTATGGTCGTACAAGCAGAAAAATCACAACATCAAAACCGAGCAAGAGCCCTTCAAATTTTACGGGCACGCTTATTCGATATCGAACGACAAAAAGCGGAAAGTGAACGTTCAGCTTCTCGTAAAAGCCAAGTTGGTTCTGGTGATCGCTCAGAGCGTATTCGTACCTATAATTTTCCACAAGGACGTGTCACGGATCACCGTATTAATCTAACCTTGTATAAGCTTGATCGCATTCTAGAGGGAGATCTTGATGAGCTTCTTCATGCACTCATCTCAGATCATCAAACAAGACTGCTGATGGAAATGGATAATAATTGAGCAAATATTCTTTCAAGAATGTTATCCAACAAATGCAAGAAAAATTGCGCACGAAAGGGATTGCTGAAGCCGATCTCGATGCGAAAATACTCATTGAATGGATAACAGGAATAAATGCTGCTGAAAGAGTTTCTAAACCAGATATGCATCTATCTTCTGAGCATATTATACAAATAGAACAGGCTTTACAACGGCGTATTGCAGGCGAACCCGTTTACCGTATTATAGGAGCACGAGAATTTTATGGTATATCTTTTACATTATCTCAAGAGACGTTAGAACCACGCCCTGATACAGAAACGCTGATAGATCTTGTTCTCCCTTTTCTCCAAAAACAGATCGAAAATTCGAGAAGAACAACATTCCTTGATATGGGAACAGGAAGTGGCGCCATTGCCATTGCCATTCTTAAACAAATTCCCCAATCCTATGCAGTCGCTGTCGATATTTCTGAAGATGCCCTTAAAACAGCGACAAAAAATGCAAAAAATGCTGAAGTAGCACACCGCTTCACACCCCTTCTTAGCGACTGGTTTGATTCTGTCACAGATCGCTTTGATTTTATTGTTTCCAATCCACCTTATATCCCCGCAAAAGATATCAAAAAACTTGCAAAAGAAGTGCGCTTACATGATCCATTGCGCGCTCTTGTCGGTGGAAAAGATGGTCTTGATTTTTATCGAAAGCTCGCCCATGAAGCAGCCAACTACTTAAAAGAAAACGGCACTATCGCTGTTGAAATTGGTTACTCTCAAGAAAAAGAAGTTTGCAATTTGTTTGAAACAAATGGCTTCCAATGTTTAGAAATGCGCAAAGACCTCAGTGGAATACCCCGCGCACTTCTATTTGCATGCAAACATTAAAATTCCCAATCATCATCCGTGGTAGCAACCGCCTTGCCAATGACATAAGAAGAACCTGCCCCTGAAAAAAAGTCATGATTTTCGTCAGAGTTTGGTGATAAAGCTGCCAAAATAGCGGGATTAACACGACAAACCTCAGGGGGGAAAAGAGCTTCAAAACCTAAATTCATTAAAGCCTTGTTAGCGTTATAATGAAGAAAAATTTTAACATCTTCTGTCAATCCAAGCGCATCATAAAGATCTTCAGTATATTTGCACTCGATGTTATAAAGATCAAAGAGCAGGTTAAAAGCAAAATCTTTAATTTCTTGTCTTTTGGCTTCATCAAGCTTTGCAAAGCCCAATTGGAATTTATAACCTATATAATAACCATGGACTGCTTCATCACGAATGATTAGTCGAATGAGGTCTGCTGTATTGGTCAACTTAGCGCGACTGGCCCAATACATGGGCAAATAAAAACCAGAATAAAATAAAAAGCTTTCCAGCAAAGTCGAAGCAATTTTTTTCTTAAGTGGATCATTTGCTTCATAACGCTCAAGTACTAATCTAGCCTTTTTCTGCAAATGAATATTTTCTTCTGACCATCTAAACGCATCATCAACTTCTACCGTCGAACAAAGGGTTGAAAAAATAGAGGAATAAGAACGTGCATGAACCGCTTCCATGAAGGCAATATTCGTCAAAACTGCCTCCTCATGCTCTGTTATCGCATCAGCCAGAAGCGAAATGGCTCCTACAGTGTTTTGAATTGTATCAAGAAGCGTTAGTCCTGTAAAAACACGAATCGTTAGCTTGCGTTCTTCATCCGTTAAGCTTGACCATGAGGGAATGTCATTGGAAAGTGGAACCTTCTCAGGTAACCAAAAATTCCCAGTTAAGCGGTTCCATACTTCAAGATCTTTCTCATCATGTAATCTATTCCAATTAACAGCGCACACAACAGGATTTTTGGTTGTAATCTTTGTCATATGATGATCTCCTATAAACTGCACGAAACACAGCCATCAACTTCTGTTCCACTCAATGCTACTTGCCGTAATCGTACATAGTAAATACTCTTGATACCCTTTTTCCAAGCATAAATTTGTGCGCGGTTAATATCACGTGTGGTCGCTGTATCAGGAAAAAATAATGTTAATGAAAGACCTTGATCAACATGCTGTGTTGCCGCAGCATAGGTATCTATAATTTTTTCAGGGCCAATCTCATAAGCATCTTGGTAAAAATTCAAATTCGTATTATCCATATAAGGAGCAGGATAATAAACGCGCCCAATTTTTCCCTCTTTGCGAATTTCGATTTTTGAAGCAATCGGATGAATAGAGGAAGTGGCATGATTAATATAGGAGATAGATCCCGTGGGAGGAACTGCCTGTAGATTGCGATTATAAAGCCCGTACTCAACAACTAAATCCTTGAGTTCCTGCCAATCCTTTTGACTTGGAATAACAATATTGTTCCGCTCAAAAAGCTCTTGCACAAGCGCAAATTGCGGTTTCCATTCTCTTTCAATATATTTCTCGAAAAAACGTCCATCTGCATAAGCTGATTTTTCAAACCCTGCAAACATTTCTTGACGTTCGCGCGCAATTAAATTGGAAGCACGTATGGCGTGATATGTCACAATATAAAAATAGATATTGGTAAAATCAATCGCTTCTGGAGACCCATAATAGATCTGCTCACGCGCTAGAAACCCATGCAAATTCATTTGTCCCAAACCAATCGCATGACTTTCAGCATTGCCTTTCGCAATGGAAGGCACACAATCAATATTGCTCATATCCGAAACAGCAGTCAGAGCGCGAACAGCAGATTCCACGGTCTGTCCAAAATCAGGACTTTCCATTGCTTTGGCAATATTCATGGATCCAAGATTACAGGATATATCACTTCCAATCGTGCGATAAGTTAAATCTGTCTCCAGTTCACTCGCCTCACTCACCTGCAAAATTTCTGAACATAAATTGCTCATACTTATGCGCCCAGCTATCGGATTCGATCGATTAGCAGTATCCTCAAATAAAATATAGGGATAACCCGACTCAAATTGAATTTCCGCTAATGTCTGGAAAAAAACGCGTGCACTTATTTTCTTTTTACGAATCTTTGCATTATCAACAAAAGAACGATAATGCTCCGTTAAAGAAATATCGCTAAAGGGCTTACCTGTCACACGCTCGATGTCATACGATGAGAAGAGATACATATCCTCATTATTCCGTGCAAGCTCAAAAGTAATATCAGGAATAACGACACCAAGCGAAAGCGTTTTAATTCTAACTTTTTCATCAGCATTTTCACGCTTTGTATCCAAAAACTTCATAATATCTAAATGATGAGCATGCAAATAAACAGCTCCAGCCCCCTGTCGTGCCCCAAGCTGATTGGCGTAAGAAAAAGAATCTTCCAAGAGTTTCATCACCGGTAAAACACCTGAGGACTGATTTTCTATTTGCTTAATTGGTGCCCCTGCTTCCCGCAAATTCGTTAAACAAAGCGCCACACCTCCACCACGTTTTGAAAGCTGCAAAGCCGAATTAACCGAACGACCTATCGATTCCATATTATCTTCAACACGTAGCAAAAAACACGAAACCAATTCACCTCGTTGTTTTTTCCCAGCATTTAAAAATGTTGGTGTTGCCGGTTGAAAACGTCCTGTAATAATTTCATCCACAAAACTTTCAGCAAGAGCTTTATTCCCTTGTGCCAAATATAAAGCTACAAGACAAACGCGATCTTCATAACGTTCAAGATAACGTTTCCCATCAAAAGTCTTCAGTGTATAGCTGGTATAATACTTAAATGCGCCTAAAAAGGTAGGAAAACGAAATTTAAATGCATAAGCACGTTTAAAAAGCTTTTTAATAAAAGAAAAATCATAAAGCTCAAATAAAGCTTTTTCATAATAACCTTCCTCTATTAAGTAATCTATTTTTTCCTTCAGGTTATGAAAAAAAACTGTATTTTGATTAACATGCTGAAGAAAATATTGCCGCGCAGCAAGCCGATCCATATCAAATTGAATATGACCATTTTCATCATAAAGATTAAGCATTGCATTCAACGCATGATAATCAGTAATCTGATCCGATTTCTGCGATTGTCCTATACCAATTGTTTCCAAAATCTTTCCAATCCCTTTTTTACATAAATAACGTCTTCATCAGTTCCACGCAGCTCAAAACGATAAAGGCAAGGTACACAACATTTTTCAGCAATAATTTTACTTGCTAGATTATAATAGCGACCAAAATTACGATTCCCACCGCCAATAACACCACAAATTAATTTTCGGTTCTCAGCTTCATTAAGAAACTGGACAACGGCTTTCGGCACGGCCCCTCTTCCTTCACCATCTGCATATGTAGGAACAACCAATACATAAGGTTCACCAACCAATGCAGAAGGCTTTCTTTTATCAATTTTGAAGAGTCGTTGCCCAAGCTGCGAGACAAAATGTTCTGTATTACCCGTTGCACTCGAATAATAAACAATAAGCCCCATTAAGCACAAAGACCACTAATCATATCTGGTCTAAAACCAGACCAATGATTTTCACCACAAACAACGACAGGAACCTGACGATACCCCAGAGATTGAACAAAACTGTATGCTTGTTCATCACAGGAAATATCAACAACACGATAATGAATGCCTTTTGCATCAAAAGCGCGGCGTGTAGCATCACATTGGACACAAGATGGTTTGCTATAAATAGTGATCGACATTTTCTTCAACTTTCACAATTCCAAACAATCAACCCTGAAAGGTCAATCTAATAATTTTATAGATACTCAAGAATAACAAAAAATAGAAATTGTACGCAAAACATGTGGTTATTTTCAAATAATACACAGCTTCCTGAACATAACAGAATTCCTCATCAAATAACTTCAAAAACTATGATGAGAATAAGCGATTATTCTACAACTTAAATGGCAAAGCCCCCTAGTTATAAAACAATCTTTTGCTTGCATTACAATTCCCTCCTGCTGTCTAAAAAACTAATGTTCTAAACTACCGTTTTTCAAGAGCTCTGTTTGCTCTTTTACGGCAAAAATCAATTACAAAAACGAAAGGAAATCCTTCCAAAAGAGACCCTTCAGTAAAAATACTGCTATACCTTTGGCCAATAAACTCTTTACAATAATGGAAATAACTTAGATACCAAACGAAACACACTAACACCCTCTCTTGTGCTTATTTAGAATCACCAATCATTTTGATACTATATATAGTATATACTCTCTCTCTTTCGTCAAGGTGAATTCAATTATTATTTTTAATTTTCCACGATCTTCCCACTAAAATTTTCAGTACTCAAAACTATGTAATAATATAACATTTTGTTGACAAACGTTATATTATTACATAGTTTCCAAAATAATAAGCAACGATGGTAAAAAATATGGATCTGCACTTCAATAAAACAACATTAGGCTATAGGAATAGAATAGCAATAAAGAACTTTTCAGCAAAGTTAAAAGCTGGTTCATTGGTTGCAATAACAGGTGATAATGGCGCTGGAAAATCGACACTGCTAAAAGCCATCGCCGGATTGATTAAACCTCTTAAAGGAAAAATTACAAAACCAAAAAAAAGCCGCATTGCTTATCTTGCTCAGCAATGTAATATAGATCAAACATTTCCAATTGATGTGAAAACGCTTGTAAAAACAGGACTGTGGTCTTTTTGTGGATTATGGAAGAATCAGCGCCCTTATGATTCTAAGATTCAAAATGCTCTTAAAATGGTTGGGCTTACAGAACTCGCACCCCGTTCGCTTGAAACATTATCAGGCGGGCAATTACAACGCGCTCTTTTTGCACGTATCATTGTACAAGATGCCAATATTATTTTACTTGATGAACCTTTCAATGGTGTAGATCATAATACCCAAAAAGACCTTCTTTCTCTGATCACATACTGGCAACAGCAAGGACGCACAATTCTCACCGCACTCCATAACCCTCTCATCGTGCAAGAATTTTTCCCCCAAATGATTCAAATTGATCAACAAAACGCCTTTTATGGAGAAACAACACAGTTTTTAAACAACACCCTTCATCACGTTATGCCACCTCTCACATCCAATTCTTTCCCTATTAGCGCACAAAAACAAAATCTTCTCATCAATGATCCTCTCTTTCTTAGGTTATAAGACGTGTATGCATTTTTTCTTGCCCCCTTTGTTGATTTCCAATTTATGCAAAACGCCCTTATCGGTTCTATTTTTCTGTCTATTAGCGCTTGTCCTGTTGGTGTGTTTTTGATGCTCCGAGGAATGAGCTTGACAGGAGATGCTATCTCTCATGCCATTCTTCCTGGTGTTGCAATTGCTTTTCTGATTTGTGGCTTTTCCCTCATATCTATGACACTTGGTGGTATCTTCGCTGGTCTTATTGTTGCTTTAGCAACCATTTTGATTTCACGAAACAGCTTTCAGAAAGAAGATGCATCCATGACCGTCTTTTATCTTATTGCACTCGCGGCAGGTGTTATTATTATCTCACTGAAAGACTCAACAATTGAGCTGCTTCATCTCTTATTCGGATCGGTTCTTGCACTTGATGCACAAGCCCTTTGGTTAATCACTACTATAATGCTGATTACACTCTGCAGCCTTTGTATTTTTTGGCGTGCACTCGTTTTAGAAAGCTTTGACCCCCTCTTTTTTAAATCACTCTCTCCATTGAGTAAATATATTCATATTTCATTGCTTGGACTTGTGGTGCTGAATCTGGTTGGAGGCTTTCAATCACTAGGAACATTACTTTCCGTTGGTATTATGATGATTCCAGCCATTACAGCCCGTTTTTGGTTTTCACGGCTAGGCCCTATTTGCGCGCTTTCCACTCTTTTTGGAATCATTTCTAGCGTATGTGGTCTCCTGCTTTCTTTTCATCTTTCACTTCCCTCCGGCCCTGCTATCATCATTGCCGCAGGATTTATTTATCTTGTTTCCTGTTTGATAAGTCCACGTGGCTTTATTGTAACATGGTTTCCCCACCTCTTTTATACCTCCTCACTTTAAGGAAAAAAATGTGCCTAAGTTTGCTCAAAAATTTGTTCTTCTTGGAGCTTTATTGCTTGCCCTTTCTCCATTTTCTGCTTCTGCACACAATAAAATCAAAGTTGTTGCGAGCTTTTCTATTCTCGCAGATCTCGTAAAAAATGTAGGAGACAACCATATCTCTATGACCACTTTTGTAGGTCCCAATGCGAATACTCACACTTATGAACCTACCCCCCATGATGCTCAGGCTCTTAGAAATGCTCAAATTATTTTCATCAACGGGCTTCATTTAGAAGGATTTATTGATCGCCTCATTACAGCAAGTGGTACAAAAGCACTTCTTGTCGAAGTTAGCGCTAACATTCCCTCCCTCAAAATGAAAAATCAAGAACATAATGCCCATCACCACCACAGCGTTATTGATCCACACGCTTGGCAAACAATTCCCAATGTCAAAATCTATGTGAAGAATATCGCTGCTGCTTTTTGTAAAATCGATCCACAATCCTGTACCAGCTACAAAAAAAATGCCGAAACCTACATCCAAAAACTTAAAATAGCACAAGATACCCTGAAAACAAAAATTGCTACCATTCCTAAAGATAAACGTATCATTATCACATCTCATGATGCCTTTGGCTATTTTGCCAAGGAATATGGTTTTACTATCCTTGCCCCTCAAAGTGCTTCAACAGAAACTGAAGCAACCGCAGCCGATGTTGCTAAACTTATAAAACAAATTAAAGCGAATAAAGCAACTGCCCTATTCGTTGAAAATATCTCTAATCCCCGTCTCATAAAACAGATTGCAAAAGAAACAGGCTTAACAATTGGTGGAACACTTTATTCTGATGCATTGTCAAACAAAAATGGCCCTGCAGCAACTTATCTCGATATGATGGAACATAATGTGAATACCATCATTGATGCTATCACAAAACATTAAGATCTTCTATAAAAGAGATAAAAAAGAGTTCATAAAATCGTAAGTCTATGATTATGTTACTAATGATGCCCCAACAGCTATAATTGATAACATTGATATGAAATAAAGTTACTTTTACAGAGAAATTTATACTCTATAGATTCTAAGATAGATAAAGTAAGTGGATTTATTGCCTCATGGTGCCCAAACTGTCAGCAGTAGCATTCTATTTTTCAATGCTTCTTTTACAATAACTCTCGACACTTGAAACGATTCATAAGAAGAATTTGGTGTCTCTTTCTTAAAGTATTTTTATCTATCCAACTTCTTTATAACATGCAAGTAGAATTAGTGTATGAATAAAAACCACTTGAAGAAAAAATGCCTCTTATGAAGAGTCTCAACACAATAATTGTTGCAATGTTTGAGACTGAAAGAGAGTATGATAATGGCCCCAGCTTGCATTTTTATAAGCATAAAGATGGCGATACACAATGGATTTTATGTTATACTACTTATAAACGACTGCGTGAAAAAATAGTTGGAACAACCTTGCAAAATATTTTTTAAAAAAAGTGCGTAAATTGGCAACCCAACAGCCTTCTGTTTAGGTATTCTGTTTTGTATGAGAGATGCAATTTTATTCAAAGAATGTAAAAAAATGTGTTCGGCAATGCTTAATCGCCATTATGTAAGAGACATTGGCTTAGATGTTTTTGAAAATTGCAATGCTAAATTAAAAGATGATGCTAAAGATAAAATCTATTTTTTATTTGATGCTTTCATATTCTGCCTAAATTAAGCTGTCTCCTCATTTTAGAAATTACACAAGCAGATAAACTTATTCTACTCTGGCATACAAAAACTGAATACAACACCGAACCGTCTTCATATTTTTCTCAAACATACTGCTGTATAAAGTTTAGGTTGATTTATAAGCAACAAAAAGCACGCGCTTTATAAGAAAGTAATATCATAAAACCATTAATAGACTGGCAATATATTGAAAAAATATACCAGCTTTTATAAAATGCTTTGTAAAACAATAATATAATTGTCTTTGTCTCTGCTGATTCTTATAGATGTTCGCATCGATCCCTTATGTTATATTCATAAAGATCTGTTTGAGGATGATCTACAGGCAATTTTTAACTCAAGAATATAGAAAAGATCGATGAGATGTTACAGATGTGTTTCATCTGCTTTTATCGCTAAAAGTAATGAAAATTCTAAAACAAGCACGCCTTCTATCTCTCAGTGATTTTTTGCAACTTATCAGATACCCTTGCTGAGAATTGCATAGTGATTTACATGAGAAAAAATAAACTTGCAGCATGCGCGCATAGGTTTCTCTCTAATTTATGTGATTGGTAAAAAAAAACAAATGCTTCTTATAGGAGCTCTGAAACTATTTTAGATCATATGGCCAGCGGTAAAATAGAATGCGCCTATTCTCGTAGAGATTATTTAGAACAGCGTCGTATTTTGTGCATCAAATAGACTTCTTATGTTAGGGATCAAAGCTCAGATATGGGGCGCATCCTTCCTTATCTGTAACTCATTTTTTCTCTCTATTTCTCTCATTTGCTTTTATAATACACATAAATTATTACATCAAGAAACATATTATAATATGTTGTTTTTTATAACAAAATTATAAATGAGTAAAAATATGGTTAATAAAGATTTATTCTATATTGATATTTTTTTATAATGAAAATGATGTTTGAAAATTATATTCTTCTTACAGACCGTGAAAATGCAAAATTTCTTCATATAAATGTTTTGACATTCTCAGCGCTATGGGACAATAGATCATTACCAAAACTGTTAAAATTTTGTTTTTAATCCCATCGGTTACAACCTGAGTTTGTAAATGTAATTGAGCAAGTCAAAACACACCATTATCATGACGCAGCATAAAAGAGAGTCGTATCACATCAATTAATGCTTACTTATTATTTGTGCGCTTTCCTGTGTTTTTATTAAAAGTATGAAAATTCTGATGAGCAACAGTGAAACTTAGTTTTTGACCATAGTCGTGTGTCAAGCGTTCTTTTATTTCAATCGTAAAGATGATACCATTCCAACGCGTTAAAACATGGCAACCTGTTCCAATAAGCTTGATAAGCTCAATTTTTGTGTGAAAGACAGGCCCTTTATCTGGATGTTCGCCCAATAAGATTATTTCAGGTCTGAATGCTAAAAGATCAGTTTCTTCACCATAAGAAAATGAATGCCCTAAATGTTGTTCTAAGACATAGCGATCAAGAAAATTCATAGGAGGAGAACCAATAAAATCAGCAACAAATGTTGTTGCTGGAGTATCGTAAATTTCCATTGGTGTTCCAATTTGCTCGATAGCTCCTTTATTCAAAACGACTATTCTATCAGCTAATGTCATAGCTTCTAGTTGATCATGGGTAACATAGAGGCTCGTTGTTCCTAATGAACGCTGTAGTGTTTTTATTTCAATACACATTTGCGCCCGTAATTTTGCATCAAGATTTGAAAGAGGTTCATCAAAGAGAAAAACACGGGGTTGACGTACAATCACACGCCCCATTGCAACACGCTGACGTTGTCCTCCTGATAATTGTCGTGGTTTACGATCAAGAAATGGTTCTATCTCCAAAAGCTTTGCAGCATGTGCGATACGTTTTTTAATTTCTTCTTTAGGAGTTTTACGATTTTTAAGACCATATTCTAAATTTCCACGAACTGTCATATGGGGATAAAGGGCATAATTTTGAAAAACCATAGCGATATCACGATCAGCTGGTTCACGATCATTGATACATTCGTTATCAATGCATAATTCACCTGAGGTAACTTGTTCAAGTCCTGCTATAATACGTAATAAGGTCGATTTTCCGCACCCTGAAGGACCGACAAGAACAAGAAGTTCTTTATCGGCAACAGTTAAGTTTAAATCATCAATGACCAGAATGCCGTTGTCATACTGTTTTTTTATATTTGATAACTGGATTATGGCCACAATTACTTCTCCGTTTCAATAAGGCCTTTGATAAAAAGCCGCTGCATGAAGATAACAACAAGAACAGGGGGAACCATGGCAACAACCGATACTGCCATGAGTATATTCCATTGAGGATCATGTTGAAGTGATTCGACAATAAGCTGTTTTAAAATAATAAGGATCGTTTGATGATTTTGATCCGTTGTGATGATAAGAGGCCAGAGATATTGTATCCATCCATAAATGAACATAATGATAAATAAAGCAGCAATATTGCTTTTACTAAGAGGAAGAAGAATATCCTTAAAAAATTTAACTGGACCTGCACCATCAACACGTGCCGCCTCTAAGAGTTCATCTGGAACAGTCAAAAAAAACTGGCGAAATAAAAATGTAGCGGTCGCAGATGCAATAAGTGGAATAATCATTCCACTATAGGTGTTGACCATCCCCAATTTTGCAACAATCTCATAGGTTGGAAGAATACGAACTTCGACAGGGAGCATCAATGTAACAAAAATAAGAACAAAAGCAGTTTTTCGGAAGGGAAAGCGCATGTAAATAATTGCATAAGCAGACAAAAGTGAAATAATAATTTTTCCAACGCTAATCCCAAGAGCCATAATGAATGAATTCATTAAGAGTGGCCAGAGGTTGGGCAAACCCAGCTGTGCAAGGCCATCACCAAAGATTGTTTTATAATTTTCCAGAGCATATTTCCCAGGCAAAAGAGGAAGTGTTCCTGAGTTAAATGCTGCTGAACTATGAGTTGATGCAATGATAGCAACATAAACTGGAAAGCAAATAATGATAATACCAACAATGAGAATAATATGGGTTAGAAATTTCAAAACAGGGCGATTTTCAACCATAATTTGTTTCCTAATATTGTACACGGCGCTCAATCCAGCGAAACTGGATAAACGTTAAGACAATAACCATCAACATCAATATTGTTGATTGTGCAGCTGATGCACCGATTATTTGATTTCTAAAGCCATCGTCATATACTTTATAGACGAGGATGCTCGTTGCACGCGCAGGACCTCCAGAAGTTGTATTATCAATAATACCAAAAGTATCAAACATAACATAATTAACATTGACAATAAGAAGGAAAAACGTCGTTGGTGAAATTTGCGGGAAAACCACTGTCCAAAATCGTTTAAAGGGACCAGCACCATCAATGGCGGCTGCTTCTATTTGAGAACGCGGAACAGACTGAAGACCTGTAAGAAAAAAGAGAAAATTGTAAGAAATTTGTTTCCAACTAGCCGCAATGACAATAAGAATCATTGCTTGAGTGCCATTAATACGATAATTCCATAGCACCCCTATTTTCTCGAGAAAAAAAGGGATAATTCCGATGGTAGGATGAAAGATAAACAGCCACAATATACCTGCCAATACTGGAGCAACAGCATAGGGCCAGAGCAAAAGCATTGTATAAGCCTTTTTTGCACGTATGACACGATCAACACAGACAGCTAAGAGAAGTGATATTGTCATTGAAGCGACAGTAACTGAGATGGAAAATACTGCGGTTGTAAAAAGCGATTGCCGATAAGTAGGATCAGAAAGAACGGTTAGATAATTCTCAAAACCAATAAAGGTTGTTGTAAAGCCAAAAGGGTCTTCACGCTCAAAAGATGATTTTATTGCTTGAGCAGCAGGCCAAAAGAAAAACAAAAAAGTCACAAGAAGCTGAGGAAAAAGCAGTCCGTAAGAAAGTAGACTATTTTTAAAATATGCATGTTTTTCTTGCATTCATAGGGCTCTTTAAATGTAGAGACTTTAAAAAAGTAAACAAAAAGGACTCAACCGTTTTTGTTGAGTCTTTAATGTTTAACAATAAAACGAAATTAATGATTAGATCTTTCAAATTCACGCAAGAGTTTATTTCCACGTTCAACGGTCTCATCTAAACCATCTTTCGGCGTTTTTGAACCACTAAGAACAGCTTCCAACTCTTGATCAAGAATGGCACGAATTTGTGGTAAATTACCAAATCTTATCCCTTTTGAGTTAACTGTTGGTGGATTAAGATTAATCTGTTTGATAGCTATATCCGCACCTGGCGTTTTTTCATAGAAATGTTGTTTTTTGCTCAATTCATAAGTCGCTTTTGTGGTTGGGAGATAACCTGTTTCCTGATGCCATTTTGCTTGATTTTCTGTTTTTGAAAGAAATTTAAGAAAAGCGGCTGCCCCAGCATATTCCTTTGGAGTATGGCCCTTAAACGCCCAAATAGAAGCTCCCCCAATAACTGAATTTTGTGGTGCTCCTTCTGTATCCTTATAGTACGGTAGCATACCAACCCCCACATTAAACTGAGCTTCAGAAACAATTCCAGCATGTGATCCTGAAGATTGCATAAAAATTGCACAATTTTGTGCCATAAACATTGGTGTTGAATCTAATGCACCTGCTGGACCACCATAACGGAAAATACCTTGATCAGACCACTTTTTCAGGTCAGTCCACATACGCACTTGTAAAGGTCCATTAAATGTAAGTTCTGAATCAAGTCCTTTAAAGCCATTTTCCTTCGTTCCAAAAGGAACATTATGCAACGCTGAAAAATTTTCTATACCAATCCATTGAGCGGCATAAGCCATTGTAAAACCACAAGTTGCCGCTTTAGTCTCAAGAATTTTCTTGGAAAAGTTTTCTATATCTTGCCACGTTCTAGGAGGCTGTTCTGGATCAAGCCCTGCTTTTTTAAAGATATCTTTGTTATAATAAAGGATGGGTGTTGAAATATTAAATGGCATAGAGACAATACGTCCCTGTTCATCGGAGTAATAACCACTAATAGCAGGGAAATAATCTGTAGGATCAAATTCTTGTTTTGTATCAGCCATAAGTTGATAAAATGGGTAGATTGCGCCTTTTGCAGCCATCATAGTTCCAGTACCAACGTCATAAATTTGAGCAAGTACTGGCTGTTTCTTTCCACGAAATGCTGCAATGAGTGAAATCAATCCCTCTTCATATTCACCGCGAAATGAAGAAACAACTTTATACTCAGATTGACTTGCATTAAAATCGTTAATGAGACTTTCAGTTTGCTTTCCTAATTCACCACTCATAGAATGCCAAAAGCTGATTTTTGTCTGTGCAAAACTTTCTGTCATCCCCGCTGTGGACATTATGATAGCAACCGTGGCCGCTATGGAAAGATAAAAACGACTCATGCTTCACCCTTTCTGAAGTGATGGAATACAAACTACCCCTAAATTTATAGTATTACACATGAACATGCTATGACAGTTTTATTTCAGAAACATATTCTCTCATTTAAACAGGAACCACCTAAAGGTCAAATGAATTTGTTTAAATTTATTTATTTTCTTTTATAAGCTTTCTTATGTATTCACGAAATACGCGTTTGTAACTATCTGAAAAAAGTGAGATGGCTTAAATAAGAAAAGTCACTTGGTAAAAAGATATAGATCGTAAATATCATTTCAATGACTATTTTAATATCTGGATTTACTTTTTTAAAAAGAATTGTTTATTCTTTTATTATTTGTCTTATAACTTTCGGCTTATAACTTTAACACGATGTTGCTACTGAATTTAAAGAAGAGACAAATAGAATTTTCTTAAAATTAAGAAAATCATTTTGAAGCGCTTAATAGTCTCTTTCCCTGTAACAAGATCACACCCCTCACGCAAAACAAAATGACACTGTATAACCAATTTCCATGCTGTTAAAAAATCTTTCAATACATCTACATTTCATGATAGCACCTATAAAATAAGCCCTAAAGCCTCTCCATTAAAGTATATAAGACTTTTTGTATGCCATCATTTTTACACTTCATAAAAGTACAAAACGACATCATCATGTGCGATCCTAATGCTTCAACAAATCTTGCATTTAAAATACGTTAAATGAATATTTTTATTCTTTTCTCAATCATTTTTTATCCACACACCAACCCTGCTTGTAATGTACAAACGAATGATTTTGATTGATTCATTGTAAAAATATTTGAAATAAGAGAATCTTACGTATTAAGGTCTCTTACTCACATGAATAAAATATTAATTATGATTATAAATCAATGTATTATTGTCGTATATTAGATAATTTTTCTTCTTTCATTACGCTAACTTTATGAAGATATATAGTTCCTTTTGTGTTGATGTATTTTTACCTTTGTGCACACAATTGCAATGCGAGATCAGGTTGATCTGTCGTAATATAATGTACAGGCATATCAAGCCAATATGATAACCGAGCTTTTCCATTAATTGTCCATACCCCTACAGTAAAACCAGCCTCAAGAGCTGATTCAATAAAGTTCTGTGAAACAATAGAGCCATCTAAACTTAGATCAGAATAACCTAATTGCTTCCATTCAGAAAAATGACGGTACATATCACCTTCGAAATTATCAACACATGGACCAGATGGTATTCCTGCTTCAATAAAAGGACGAAGGATAAAAGGATCAAAACTAATTGCAGAAACCCGTTCTGATAAATTTCGGCTTTTTATTAGTGCAAGCGCTTTTTGGGATAATATTGTTTCACGCTCCACTTCACCACATGTTTTGATTTCAAGATGCAACGCAACATTCGTTGGTGCTAAAAGATCAAGCACTTCTTCTAATAAGGGAGGTGCTTCTTGGCTTCCTTTTATGCAGAGTTGTTTGCGTGTTTCATTATCAATGTCGTGAATATACCCCTTTTTTCCAACCAATTGGTCTAGACGGAAGTCGTGAAAGACAACCACTTCACCGCTTTTTAGCAAATGAACGTCGCATTCAACTTCATCAACACCTAACGCTATAGCATTATTAAATGCCGAAAGGGTATTTTCAGGATAAAGATGAGCTCCTCCACGGTGTGCAACAACTTTTTTCTCAGACATGCAAAATCCCACACTTCTCAATTTTAAACGATATTGACGTACAGATTGCCAGATAAAAGCTTATATCATATGAAAATACACAATCATTTTTAAATGATTTTTTCTACACTTTTCGAATATCAAACCCTCAGTCATATTTTATTCTTAAAAGACTTATCCTTCATTTTAATTATTCCCATTCAATAGTACTAGGAGGCTTTGAGGTTACATCATATACAACACGATTAATCCCTCTAACTTCGTTAATAATACGTGCTGCTGTCTTACTTAAAAACGCCATATCATAAGGATAAAAATCAGCAGTCATTCCATCTACAGATGTGACGGCGCGAAGAGCACAAACAAATTCATAAGTGCGACCATCCCCCATAACACCAACAGTTTGAACTGGAAGAAGAACAGCAAAAGCTTGCCAAATTTCATCATAAAGACCGGCCTTACGGATTTCCTCAAGATAAATAGCATCTGCTTCGCGTAAAATTTCTAATTTTTCACGTGTTACAGCACCTGGACACCGAATTGCAAGGCCGGGACCTGGAAAAGGATGGCGACCAATAAACTGCTCCGGTAGCCCTAACTCTCGTCCTAGCGAGCGAACCTCATCCTTAAAGAGCTCACGTAACGGTTCTACAAGTTTCATCTTCATCTGTTCTGGTAGCCCCCCCACATTATGATGGCTTTTAATGGTTACCGTTTCACCAATAGCAGACACACTCTCAATAACATCTGGATAAAGTGTTCCTTGTGCTAAAAACTCTGCACCTCCTATTTTTTTCGTTTCTTCTTCAAAAACTTCAATAAAAAGGCGACCAATTGTTTTGCGTTTTTTTTCTGGATCTGTCTCACCTTTTAAAGCATTAAGAAACACATCAGCAGCATTAACGTGAATAAGCTCTATATTATAATGATCACGAAAGAGCGTGAGAACTTCTTCAGCTTCATTCTTGCGCATCAGCCCATGGTCTACCAAAATACATGTCAGTTGATCTCCTATAGCTTCATGAAGGAGTACCGCTACAACAGATGAATCCACTCCCCCTGAAAGACCACAAATCACACGACTTTTCCCAACTTTTTGTCGTATCGTAGCAATTGCCTGCTCACGATAAGAAGCCATTGACCAATTGCCTTTAATAGCAGAGATCTTATGAACAAAATTTTGCAAAAGTTTTGTACCATCCGGTGTATGGATAACTTCAGGATGAAACTGTACCGCATAAAAATATCTTTTCTCATCAGCAATAGCCGCATAGGGAGCTCCTTTTGAGGTTCCTATGACACGAAAACCTTCTGGTAAAGCTGCCACACGGTCACCATGGCTCATCCATACTTGATAACGAGAACCTTTTTCCCACACTCCATCAAAAAGGGCACTCTCTTCTTGAACTTCCAAAAAAGCACGCCCAAATTCACGCTCATGTCCAGCTTCAACCTTTCCTCCAAGCTGAACACACATGACTTGTTCACCATAGCAAATACCCAAAATCGGAACACCCGCCTCAAAAATTTCCATTGGAGCACGCGGAGAGCCCTCATCAATAACGGAATAAGGACTCCCTGATAAAATAATAGCTTTAGGATTTATGCGGCGCACAGCTTCTAAAGCCAATTGAAAAGGAGCAATTTCACAATATACCCCCATTGCTCGTACCCGTCGTGCAATAAGTTGTGTAACTTGTGAACCAAAGTCAATAATAAGAACAGTGTCTGGATGTGATATGCTCATAGAAAACCAATCAACAATTGTAAAAGAAAACTCATGAGAGTTATGATTTAATCTTTCTCTTTTCACAAGCCTGTTTTCTTAAGAAAAAGATTATTCTCGTAAAGTTTATGATAAAAAGTGTAAGAATATGGATCAATGTTTTTTTTGCAACACAGATAAAAAGAACCCATCTGTTTGTGTTGTGGCTGGCGACAAAGTAAGTCCATAATTTGAAAAAACTGGTTGCACAGGAGAAAAACTAAAATGTTTCTGCCAAAGCGCTGGCATATCTATTGGAGAAAAATGAGAATGTTGTTGAAGGAAATGGGAAATTTGTTCCTCATTTTCATCTGTAAAAAGAGAACAGGTAATATAGATTAAGCGCCCATTTGGCTTAAGATAAGCTATCGCTTCATTCAAAATATCCCTCTGTTCTGTTTGGCGTTGTTTCACTTGTTCTAATGTTAAACGCCATTTCGCATCTGGACGACGACGCCATGTTCCTGTTCCACTACATGGTGCATCTAGTAGAACTCTATCCATCTGGCCTATTAATGGCTTCAATTCTTCTTTTTGTGCTCGTGTTTGTACATTACGAACACCAGCGCGTCGAAGACGATCAAAAATAGGAGCTAAGCGCGCTTTATCGGAATCATAAGCATAAATTTGCCCACGATTGTTCATATCGGAAGCTAAAGCTAATGTTTTGCCCCCAGCACCTGCACAATAATCTAATACCTGCATGCTCTCTTGCGCTTCCACAAGGTGAGCAACAATTTGAGATCCTAAATCCTGTATTTCAAAGTGTCCTTTTTGAAAAGCTGGTTCCACTTGAACATTGGGATGACGATTAAACTTTTCAATCGGTGCAATTCTTAAAGCTTGCCCAAACCATGGAAAAGATTTAAGTTTGGTTTTTGCTAATTCTTTCAGCACCTTTTCTGGTGTTGCCTTTAGGTTATTTACCCGTAGGTCTAAAGAAGGACGCGTTGCTAACGCAGCCGCTTCAGTGATCCAATTATCACCAAATAAAGGACGCAGATGCGCTTGACACCATTGCGGAATATCACCACGAATATAGTCTGGAGCATCCACTAATTGCTGACCTTGCCACGATTTACGCTGTTTAGCCCCTAATAACTGCGGTGCAAACCGATCTTCTGTCAACTCACCGTCAATTTGCTCCAGCGTCATTTTTCCAGAATCTAATAAGGCACCAAAAACGATATCTCGGATATCATCACTCTCCATACGCCATTGTAAAGAATAACGTCGTCTTAAAACATCATAAACGATTGTACCAATAGCTGCACGATCACCTGCTCCAGCAAAGCGATGAGAAAGACCCCAATCCTTTAAAGCTTCTCCTACTGGGCGATGCTTCATTTCTATCTCTGTGAGAACATCTATTGCTGCTTGCAAACGCCCACCTAATCGCATTCATTTCTCCCATTAAAATAATAAAATTTTAAATCATCTAAAAAATAATATTATCGCCTTCTTGCCAATGAAACCTTCTCAACGCCATAAAAAATTTACATTCAATCTTAAAACGATCTGATCATACTTTTTTATAAGATCCAATTTAGAGTATCTAAATTTTTCCTTTCATCTTCTGCCCATTCGTTTTTTATCCTTCTACCTCTTATACTAAAAGATACGTAGCCATCCATAAAAAACTTATTTCCGCCATGCATTACGAAAAAAACAAACTCTTTAATTTATTGGCGTAAAATAAAGTTTACGAGGATTGTCTGAACAATAGAAAAAATCTTCTCATAAAATTAAACAAGCTCATCTTACGTTCAACAAAAAATTAACTTTTTAGAAAATGCTTGGAACCACTATTTGGCATGACCGTTTTTACTCTAATGGCAACTGCCAGACAATTTTAAAGGAGAAAATAATGACTTATAATAATGGAAAAACAACTTCGTCTAAAAGCCGTCATAATACAATGCCCTCAAACAACGGAAAGAAATCCGTCCAAAGTGATCAGACAAACACTCGCCAACGTGCGTCAAAGACTGGACGGAAGACAACAAAAAGTTAATTCTAATTTTATATAACTTATTTCATATAGTCTTAACAGAAAGAATTAGAGTTTTAACCTCTAATTCTTTCCTTTTTGGGATTATTACACCAAATTACAAACAGAAAAAAGCGCAGTCTCTCTTTCTTGTTCTCGGAAAATTTTATATTTATGCAATATGATATTAGGCTCTTGTATCTTTAAACTGGCCCACGATAATTTGGACTCTCTCGTGTGATAGAAACATCATGCGTATGACTTTCATGGAGTCCCGCATTCGTAATACGTACAAACGTTGCTTTTTCACGAAACTCTACGAGATCTTTTGCTCCAACATACCCCATCGAAGCACGAAGTCCACCAGCAAGCTGATGTAGAACTGATGCTATAGGACCTTTATAAGCCACCTGCCCCTCCACACCTTCAGGAACCAACTTAAGTTCATCACGAACATCATCTTGAAAATAGCGATCTGCCGATCCTCGTGCCATAGCACCAACAGATCCCATGCCGCGATAAGCTTTAAAGGATCGTCCTTGGTAAAGATAAACTTCGCCAGGACTTTCTTCTGTACCCGCTAAAAGAGAGCCAATCATAGCAGCACAAGCCCCACCTGCTAAGGCTTTAGCAAAATCACCCGAAGCTTTTATCCCCCCATCAGCAATAACGGGAATGCCCACTTTTTCAGCAACTTCTGCAGCATTCATAATGGCTGCAAGCTGAGGAACACCAACACCTGCAACAATTCGCGTTGTGCAAATAGAACCAGGACCAATCCCAACTTTTATAGCATCCGCACCACTGTCAATCAAAGCCTGTGTTGCTTGAGCAGTCGCCACATTACCAGCAATAATAGCTGGAGAAAACGTCATTTTTTTAATACGCTCAACAGTGTCTAATACACGCTGAGAATGTCCATGTGCAGTATCAATTACTAGAATATCAACGCCTGCATCAATTAATCGTTCAGCCCGCTCAAACCCATCGTTCCCTACACTACTTGCAGCTGCAACACGCAAGCGACCTTGTGAATCTTTGGCAGCGTTTGGATTTAATTTTGCTTTTTCAATATCCTTAACTGTTATCAGTCCGACACAACGATTCTGTTCATCCACAACTAATAATTTTTCAATACGATGATAGTGTAAAAGATACTTCGCTTCATTGAGTTGAACATTTTCACGCACTGTGATTAAATTTTCATGCGTCATTAATTCATAAATTTTTTGTTTAGGATCCGATGCAAAACGCACATCCCTATTTGTCAAAATGCCAACAAGCCGTCCAGCAGTTTCACCTTTAGCACCATTTTCAACAACCGGAATACCGGAAATACCATGAGAGCGCATCAAAGATTTTGCTTCTTCAAGTGTTGCATCTGGTCCAATGGTGACTGGATTAACAACCATACCAGATTCAAACTTTTTTACTTGACGAACTTCTTCTGCCTGCTCTGCAGGAGACATATTACGATGAATAACCCCAAGACCACCAGCTTGAGCCATAGCAATTGCCAAACGCGATTCTGTTACCGTATCCATTGCCGCAGAAAGCAATGGCAAATTGAGCTTAATATCCGCTGCAATGCGCGTACTGAGATCCACTTGACTAGGCATAACAAGAGAATGACCGGGTTGTAAAAGTACATCATCAAAAGTCAGTGCCAATGCACCTGTCCCCGTTTCAACAATCTTTGCCATATCAAAATTCCTTTTATAATAAAACACCGCAAGAAGCTTTAAAATACAACTGCGGTTCTCATACATGGTAGATTGGCAAAAAATTATGCCATGCTACAAACAAAATGAAAAGAAAAATAAATATTTTTTTTAAGTGTGGTTTATAAAAATTTACAATTGTGATTCAATAGGTAACCAACTTATTATTTTTGCAAATGCGCGACGCCAAAAATTGCTTTCTGGCTCATAGTCAATGCTATATTTTTTTTCATTTTCAATAAAATCCCAATAAATACGATTATTATCACCAAGACGCAGATGATAGCTCATTTCCCCTGTGGTTTCTTCAGAAAACAACAAATCTAATCTTGCTGTAATGGGAGCACATTCAAAAAGAATGCCCATTTCTGTATTTAATGATGCTGATCTTGGATCAAAATTTAAAGATCCAATAAAAGCTGTTTTACGATCAATTAAAAAAGCTTTGGCATGTAAACTTGCCTTACTCGATCGAAACAATCGTAACCCATGAGTATTGCCTTCCGCTTTTAATTCATAAAGATTAACACCACTTTTCAACAATGCCTTACGATAAGGTACATAACCACCATGCACTAATGCTACATCAGTAGCTGCTAAAGAATTTGTCAGAATTTTGACATCAACACCCTTTGAAACCAAATTACTAAAATTCTGCGTGCCAACCTTACCAGGAACAAAATAAGGTGACGTAATCTGAACCGTTTTTTGGGCATTTCCAATAACCTTTGAAAGTGCCTTCATAAGCCAATTACTTGCTTTTTTACGCAATGCTTTTTCTGGAGGGTCAGAAAGAACAACAACTTTGTCTGCTAAAAATAACCGCTTTCCTGTTTGGATAAAACAATTAAAGTTAATGTGCTCTTTGACATAATCTAAATAAACTTTTGCAACTTTGGAATCACGAAACTTTCGTAATTTATCTTTCCAATAGCTAAGATCACTTGCGCTTTTAGGAACAACCAAAGTATGAATTGGCAAAACAACAGCACTATTCCAAAAATCATCAAAGATACTTTCTACCTTTTTAACAGAAGGACCGATTAACATCAAATCTAAATCTCGAAAATGGGATTCTTTACCAGCATCAAAATAAGAATCTGCAAGATTACGTCCTCCTACAAAAGCGACCCTGCCATCAACAATAAAAGCTTTATTATGCATTCTACGTGTTACAGTAATTGCCCGTAATATAATTTCTAAACCACGGCGTAAACCACCTTTACGCGATCGCCCTGGATTAAACATTCTCACCTCAATGTGAGGATGTTTATCTAGCGCAATATAAGCTGGATCACGTGCCTGAGCATTAATATCATCCAAAAGAAGCCGTACCCGAACCCCTCGATCAGCTGCCTCAACTATTTCACTTAATAATAGGCGCCCCGTTAAATCATCATCCCAAATATAATACATCAGATCAAGGCTACGCCCAGCCTCTGCAGCTCCTATTGCACGAACACAAAACGCATCCAAATTGCTGATAATGAGAGAAAGGGCATCTTTATCAATCCCCAATCCATTTTCTTTCTCAGCTAATTGACTGACGATACGATCAAGCTTAGTTTCATCTTTCTGAAGAGGTAACGCATAAGAACATTGCCCCCTAGCATTTTTCACAAAACGCCCATAGGTGTAGATTGCCAACATAGATGCAATAAAAAAAAAGAGGACAAAACCAATAACAATCTGTAAAAGAGTCAAAGAGGGCAAACTTTCTATTTTAAACTATCACATCATCAGTAATGCAAACAATAACACTAATCACTTTATCTTAATCGTATAGCAGGTAAAATGCCACTTCTTGCTTAAGAGAGTATAAATTTAATATTGATGATACAAAAATTTTAGCGGTAGTATTTAAAAGTTTTTAAAAATGCTTCTCTGTTTTAATAAATGTAAACTTAACTAAAATTGTATAAATTGAAACAAACGATTAAAATAGTCACATAAAATTTATATTTGATTTAAATCAACAAAATCATCCTCTATAGATAAATTTTATAATAAATGATTGTTTTCTTCAGCTTTCCCCCACGGACTTTATCAAAATTCACTCTATTTTTTGAAACGCATGCTTGTCATGAAGAGAAATTTGTTATGAATTTTATTTTCGTTCTTGATTTCTTATTGCTCTCAATTCTTCCATTTTTCTATAAAGTGTAGAGCGACCAATATGAAGGCGACGCGCAATCTCACTCATATGTCCTTTATAATGTTTAATCGCTTTCTCTATAATATCATGCTCCATTTCTGCAAAAGTACGTACATGCCCATCAGTATTCAAAAATTTTATCGATTCTTGCTCATTATCTTCTTGCATATTACCCTCAATGATATTGGGAACATTCATTAATGAATTTCCCATTAATTGCGGAAAGTCTCGAACAGTTAATAACGGTCCTTCACTGAGTAAAATCGCACGAAATAAAAAGGTTTCAAGCTCATTTCTATTGCCAGGCCAATCATACTGCATAAGCAAGGAAAGAGCAGAGCCTGCTAAACCATGGACATGTGATCGCCCTGTTTCTGTGATAATGCGATCAATCAAACGTTGTGTGATTTCTGGAAAATCATCCCTTAATTCTCGTAAAGCAGGAACGCTAATAGACAAGTGAGAAAATTGTTCAAACAAACTATGCAAAAAAAAGTTCTCATTAACCAAGTCCTTTAAACGCGATGTTGAAATAGCGATGATCCGAAAAGGAAAAAAATCTCCTTTTGTATCCCTTTCCCTTTCTTTAAGGTAATGAGCAAACCGTTTTTGCTGTATGGGCTCAAGTCGATCAATATCACAAAGGCAAAGTGTCCCTTTTTCAAGAGAAGAAACCAATGGTAGGAATTCTTTAAACCACTGCTGATTTTCTTCTTCTGGATCAACGATGGCTGAACATTGAAAGCGAACAAAAACACCCTCCGAAAATAATCCCTCATGATGAATAATCCGAGCTAATGTCTCACGTCCTGTTCCAGCTTCCCCCTCTATCAAAAGATTCTGTAAAGAAGTTGCTGCTTGTCTCGATTGTTCTAACACTATCTGCATAGCTCTACTTTTTACGCAAAGATCAGAAAACCGTAAATGATTCTCTTTTTTTCGCCGAATATCTCGAACCTCATGCTCCAAGGCAGAAATAAGAGCAAGGATATCCAACGTAACTCTTACGCGTAATAATGTTACTGGATGGATCCAATAATCAATAGCTCCAGCTGTTAAAGCTTTCTGGAGTAAATGCTGATTCTCTTGTTGTGCTATAACGACAATAGGAACAGAAACACCAGCAACTCTAATCATTTTAATCAAATCGCTCACACTCAAATCACTCATAACGACATCAAGGAGTGCAAGCACAATGTTTTTACGCCTGTGTAAAAGATCAATCGTACGGAGACCATTTTCTGCTTCAATGACACGATAACCAAAACCTCGCAGCATAGAAGAAAGTTCTATACGTCTTCCATAATCTTCACTCGCAACAAGAATGGGACCAACCATAATGTTAATAATCTCCTTTGAGACTACTTAGCAGCTTAATATAAAAATTGTTGTAAACCATAAGAAATATTTTACCTCTTGTGTTTCACTTACGAACTTCATCAAGCTGTCAATTAAATACAACATTAAGGCATTTTTTTCCATTTTTTTGCTTTTTCATTGATTTTTATCAAATTTTTCATATTGACTCATGGGGTAATTTAATAATGTTATAGAAACTAGAGAGCAAAATAATCTAAATAGAGTGCAATAAATGAAACATACCTATCATATTTTATGTCTTACAATTACCGCCTTGCTGTTAAGTGCCTGTAACTTTTCGCGATATTATAACTCAAATATGCCAACTGGAATTGATGGAAAATGGGTTGATGAGAATGGTATTATTTCTTCTTTCCACAATGGTGTTTTTGAAACGCATGCAGCAGATACAAAAGAAAAACTATCAGAAGGAGCATATAATTATCTCAATGCCCAAAATATAGAAATTGAAATACGCTCTATTCTCCGTGGAACAATTTCTAGAGTCAATTGTACAATGTCATATGACGCCACACAACTTCTCTGCACCTCACATACAGGAGCACAGTTTTTCCTTAAGCGGAAATCTTAAACAAAGTACAAGGGAAACCTCTCTTAAGAACAGAGGGAGCACACACATTAAGCAGGAGGCGATATCCTTTCTCCTCCTGATAGAAAATCCTCTCTAAAATACGCAAAGAGGCTAGTATAATCTTTACCCTGAAAATTTTCTAAACATTATGAAATGCGTAAAATAATTATTTTCTTCCACAAAATATCAGTAAAGCCACCTCACAATAAAATTGTAACTTTGTATCATTCAATCTATTTCAACCTAAAATAACATTTTATTTGATAGGGAAGCTTAATCTAAGCAGCGCCAATGCGCAAAAGATCATGAAAATGAACAATTCCTATCGGTTTTTTATCTTCAACCACAAAAAATGCACCAATCTGATGATCATTAATAAAAGCTGTTGCTGCACCAACAAGTGTATTTGGCTTTACAACTTTAGGAGCTTTGGTCATCACCTCGTCAACATTAAATTTTGATAAATTAAAATGAATGTTACGTGCAAGATCGCCATCAGTTACAATTCCGATTAGTTCACCTTCTTGATTCACAACACCAACACAACCAAAATGTTTTTCCACCAAAACATTCATCGCTTCAGTCATAGCTGTTCCCTGCATAACCAAAGGAATATTATCACCCTCATGCATAATATCACACACGTATTTAAGGCTTGCACCAAGGGAACCACCAGGATGATATATTTTGAAATCCGTTGCGGTAAAACCACGCATTTCTAAAAGAGAAACCGCTAATGCATCTCCCATTGCCAATTGCATAATTGTTGAAGTTGTAGGCGCTAAACCATGGGGGCAAGCCTCTTCTATCTTTGGTAATAATAGTACAATATCAGCTTGTCGTCCTAACACAGAGTGCTTACTTGATGTCATCGCAATAAGGGGGATACGAAAACGCGCAGCATAACTTATAATACCACTTAACTCTTGAGTTTCACCAGACCATGATAAAGCAAGAATAACGTCATCAGAGCCAATCATACCAAGATCACCATGATTGGCTTCTGCAGCGTGAACAAAAAAGGCAGGTGTTCCAGTTGAGGCTAAGGTTGCTGCAATTTTTGTCCCTATATGACCACTTTTTCCAAGACCAGTAATAACCACATGTCCACGAGCATTTCTAATAGTTTGAACAGCCGCTTCAAAAGAAGAAGAAAGACTTTCCAGAAGAGCTTTTTCAAGAGCTTCAAGCCCCTGCTTTTCACTAGCAAGTGTTTTAAGCGCTGATGCTACTGCACCTTGCAAAGCCATATGAGGAGACGGTATTGTCATAATCAAATTCGATCAATAAAATTAAGCGAGAGATCTATATCACTTTTCGACATTAATGGTTTCTAGTAAATTTTTCAATGAAGCAGAAACGTGGCTGTGCATATCAGCGCGTGCCAAAGAAAATGCAACGTTGGCTTCAATAAAACCAGCTTTAGAACCGCAATCAAAAGTGCGCCCTTTTACTTGCAAACCCCAAAAATCTTGCTCATTTGAAAGCCGTATCATAGCATCTGTTAATTGAATTTCATTTCCTGTTCCCCGTTCTTGAGTGGAAAGAATATTAAAAATTTCTGGCTGCAAAATATAACGTCCATTGATGTACAAATTTGATGGTGCCGTACCTTGTGCTGGTTTCTCTACCATTTTTGTGATTTCAAAACCATTTGCAATCTGTTTGCCTTTCCCAACAATACCATATTTATGTGTTTCTCTAGGATCGCATTCCTGAACTGCTATAATATTTCCCCCACCCACCTTTTCATAAAGGCTCATCATTTCAGAAAGACAGCCCTTTTTCGCTTGTATCAACATATCCGGTAATAACAAAGCAAAAGGTTCCCCTGCAACTAATTCACGTGCACACCAAAGAGCATGCCCTAATCCCAAAGGTTGTTGTTGCCGAGTGAAAGAAGTTGACCCTGGTAATGGCTGTAAACGGTATAAATGTGCAAGATCTTCTTTCTTTCCACATTCAGCAAGTGTCGTATATAATTCAACTTGCTCATCAAAATAATCCTCAATAACGGCTTTGTTACGTCCAGTTACAAAAATAAAATGCTCAATACCAGCTTCCCTCGCCTCATCCATAACATATTGAATAACAGGTTTATCAACAACTGTTAGCATTTCTTTAGGAATCGTTTTTGTCGCAGGAAGAAAACGCGTACCAAGACCTGCTACTGGGAATACTGCTTTCCGGATTTTACGCACACTCACCCTCCTCAATGAATTCATATAACTTTTTTGTTTTATTTATCATATGTTTTTACGAAATGGTAAAAAAGATATCTTATTGTTTTGATTATCATTATAATGAGCAATAAAAATGTAAAAAGAGTCTGAGAATTTATTGAAGGGATTAAAACGTATTATTTATTTCAGTTTTTTCCTCTTCTTGATCATATTATCGATTAAACTAAATACAAAATAAAGTTATTGCACATCTAATGAATTGAATATTAATGGGGATTTCAAAATGCAAAAAACAGAATTGAAGACTTTCTCTTTTTTAGAGAAGTCAATAGCTTGGAGAACTCTTCTCACTGGATCTGCCGTTATTTTTTCTGCTTTTTTAATGTTTTTTGCACCCCTTTCATATGCTGATAGCGGATTTAAACACTGGATTAAAGAATTTAAAAAAATAGCTATTGCTCACAATATTACCCCCTCTACGTTTCATATGGCGTTTAAAGGTGTTAATGCCATTGATCCAGAAGTTCTAAAAAGCGCCGCATACCAACCGGAATTTGTTGCTCCTTCATGGAACTATTTCGATAATCGTGTCCATGATATTGCAATTGAGGAAGGACGACGCCAAACTCAAAAATGGAACAAATGGCTTCTTCAAATTGAAAAACGTTTTGGTGTTGATCGCAATATTCTGCTTGCTATTTGGTCAATGGAAAGCAACTATGGGAAGGTTTTAGCTAATAAAAGTGTAATGCGTGATACCATTCGCTCTCTTGCAACTTTAGCCTATGCTGATAAAAAACGTGCAAAATATGCATATACACAGCTGATTGCTGCTATGAAAATTCTACAAAGTGGCGAAATTAAACGCTCTCAACTCACTGGATCTTGGGCCGGTGCATTGGGGCATACACAATTTATTCCAAGCAGTTATCTCGCCTATGCAGTTGATATGGACCAAGATGGACGGCGTGATATCTGGAACTCTGTTCCAGATGCTCTGGCTACTGCTGCTAACCTTCTCCACAAAAATGGCTGGCAACCTAATCTTATTTGGGGAGTAGAGGTAAAAGTGCCGCAGAGGAAAACCCTTCCTGAAGGCTGGTATTCCTTTGAACAATGGAAAAAATTAGGTGTAAAACACGCAAATGGGCACCCTCTTCCTACATCAGCTGAACAAGCAACATTAAAATATCCAGATGGAGCAAAAGGACCTATATTTTTAGTCACAAAAAATTTCTTTGTTCTGAAACATTATAATAATGCAGATCGTTATGCGTTTGCTGTTGGCCTTCTTGCTGATCGCATTGCTGGACATCCTAGATTGGTGCATAATTGGCAAAGACCTTTTCAATCTATTACTTTCCAAGAATGTAAAGAACTGCAATCGCGCTTAAAGACACTGGGCTATTATAAAGGGAATGTTGATGGAAAAATCGGAACAGCCTCTCGCGAAGCAATTAAAGCTTTTCAACTGCGTCACGGTCTAAAAGCAAATGGATATCCATCATCTCAAGTGCTTTTTCTCCTTCGCAAACAATAATGGAGAATAAGGTTTTGTCTCTTTCTCGCCTGATATACTTGACATTATTGCTGTTTTCACTTTCTATTGTGGGGATCTTACAGCCATCCCCAAGTAAAGCAACGAACTTCTTCAAATGGTTGTCACAACAAAACAAACAGACACAGCAGCCACCGCAAATTATAGAACAAAAAATAGACAAGCCGCAAAAAAAGATCGTAACACAAAAAAACATACAAAAGCTAAAAAATGAGAATGCAAAGCGCATTCTTGTCATAGGGGATTTTGCAGCTTCTGCTGTTGCTGATGCACTTAAGAAATTTTTTATAAATAATAGCGATATCGTTATCATGAACAACACAATGCCAGCTTCCGGCTTAGTTCGAACGGATTATTATTCTTGGCAAAGCAATATTTCTAAACTCATTGATCAAAATAGCCCCGATGTTATTATCATGATGATCGGTGCAAATGATAATCAACCCATCACAGACTCTCATAACATGATTAACACAGATCAGTCAGAATGGATACGCATCTACAAACAAAGAATTATCGAAATTACTGAAAGTCTTCACGCCTCTGGAAAATCATGGATATGGATAGGTCAACCTTCTTTTGGAAATGACCTTTTGACACAAAAAATGAAAATTTTTAATGCGCTCTATAAACAAGAAACAGAAACAGCAGGAGGGTATTTTCTCGATATCTGGAGCGGCTTTAGTGATGAAGAAGGAAATTTTTCTTTTTCAGGCTATGATATTAATGGAAAAATAACCAAATTACGCACCAATAATGGCATGCATTTCACCCCTGAAGGAAAGAAAAAACTTGCCTCTTATTTAGAAAAAACATTGAAAAATATTTCAAATTTTTATGCCTTTTCTCATGAAAATTCTTACTCAACCGATCAAGTTATTCAAAAACTTATACAAGAATCAGAGAATCAAGAGCGGAGTAAAATTATGCGTCAGCCTCCAATGAGCCTCGATGATATGGCACAAAAAAACACTCACCTTTTAGGCAAAAGAAAGTCAAGTTTTATAAAAAAATCATGGTTTCCACCAAATGGGCATCAAAAAGATCGAGCTGATAATTTTTCTTTTCCATAATGTCTATTTAAAATACAAAATCTATTTTCCTCTATAAACAAAAAGCGAATAAGATAAAAAACTCTGTTTACAGAGCTATAATGAAGAGAAAATTTGCATAAATCGCAACTGTACCTTTCGAATAATATGAAAACGGCATGGTGTTAACCATACCGTTATATCTTATAGTCCACGTTTGTTAATCATTGCCTCTGGTAAAGGCATTCGTCCCCGAAAAGCTTTATAAAGCTCCTCTGGATCACGACTTCCTCCAGCGGAGTAAATAAAACGTTTCAACTTATCAGCAAGCTCTGAATTAAAAACATCTCCCGTTTCTTCAAAAGCTTGAAAAGCATCAGCATCAAGGACTTCCGACCACATATAAGAATAGTAACCAGATGCATAACCATCCCCCGCAAACACGTGCATAAAATGTGGGGGACGATGACGCATAATAATTGTATCAGGCATTTGCAACTTTTCTAATTCTTGGCGTTCAAACACTGTTGGATCAGTGACTATTTCGCCTTGATGAAAAGCCATATCCACTAAAGCTGATGAGATAAATTCAACGGCAGAAAATCCTGCATTAAATGTCTGTGCTACTAAGACTTTATCTATCAACTCTTGTGGCATAGGATGGCCTGTTTTTGTATGTATAGCATAAGATTTTAATATCTCTGGTACTGTTAACCAATGTTCGTAAAGTTGAGAAGGTAGCTCAACAAAATCACGTGAAACAGATGTTCCCGACACAGATGGCCATGTGACATCAGAAAGCAAACCATGCAATGCATGTCCAAATTCGTGGAAAAGCGTACGTGCATCATCAAGTGATAAAAGAGCAACTTCCCCTTTAGGTGGTTTAGCAAAATTACAAACATTGTAGATAATAGGCTTTTGTCCGCCATCCAATTTATGTTGTGATTGCAAACTACTCATCCACGCACCGGAGCGTTTTGAAGAACGTGCAAAATAATCACCAATAAAATGCCCAAGTAGACTTCCATCAGACTTTTTTACTTCCCACAAACGTGCATCAGGATGCCAAAGTGTAACAGCGTTTTTTTCTTCAAATGTAATGCTAAAGAGTTTTTCGGCTACCCCAAAAGCCGCTTTAATCATAAGATCAAGCTGAAAATAATATTTAATCTCAGCGCTATCGAAAGAAAGTTTTTCAGTGCGAAGCTTTTCAGCATAATAACGCCAATCCCAAGCAGCTAAAGATTCATTGCTGCCCTGATTGTTGGCAAAATTTTGTAAGTCAATTTGCTCAGTAGAAGCTTTCGCTCTTGCGCGCTTCCATACAGGCATAAGCAAATCCATAACGGAATCAACACTTTTAGCCATAGTATTATCGAGCTTCAAATCTGCGAAAGATTTATATCCCAATAATTTAGCCTGCTCATCTCGAAGCGCAACAATCTCTACAATAATTGTTTTATTATCATTCTTGTTATTATTTTCACCACGTTTAGCCCAAGCTTGGAATGCAACCTCACGCAAATCACGACGATCAGAGAATTTTAAAAAAGGTTCAACAATCGAACGTGCTAGTGTTAATGCATACGCTTTTTCATTGCCTCTTTCACACGCAATTTCCTTCATTGAAGCAATGAGATCTTGCGGTAAACCAGATAAGTCTGTTTGTTTTAAAAACAGAATCCATTCAGCTTCATCATTTAAGACATTTTGTCCAAAAGTAGCATTTAAAAAAGCAAGTCTTTCATTAATTTCCAAAAGCCGTTTCTTAGCTTTTTCATCGAGTTTTGCCCCATGACAAACAAACTTTTTCCACCATAATTCAAGAACACGTGTTGTTTCACTCTCAAATGTGCCCAACTGCGACTGTTTATAAAGCATATCTATTTTCGCAAATATCCGCGCATCCATCATCATTTTTGAAGAATAACGAGAAAGTTTTACAACGAACTCTTGCTCTAGCTGTTGAATTAATACATTCGTATGAGCACTGGTGCGTAAGAAAAATATTGAACAGACACGATCAAGCGCTTTGCCGCAAAGCTCAAAAGGCTGCAAAAAATTCTCAAGCGTTGGTGGTTCTTGCACCATCGCAATTGCCTCTAGTTCTTCTTCTGCTTCTTGAAGTGCCTGTTCAAAAGCGGGTTTAAAATCTTCGTCACTTATAGAAGAAAAATCAGGAAGACCTAAAAATCCCTTCCAGTCCAGCACTGCTGCTTTTGTCATAATACTTTATGTCTCCATTATAAATTTAAACTGTAACAATTATCTTTACGACACAAATTGATAACATACTAAAACTATTTCGTGAGTTTCAAAACTACCTTTCAAAACCCTATTGAATAAAAAACCTGAAAATCGTAAAGTTCTTTCATTCAAACCATATTATATTGAAGCAATAAAGATTATTCGCTCGCACATCACAATAGAATTGCATATTAACAAAAACACTTGGAGAAAAGCATAATCTCCACTCTTTATAAAATATTGCTTTAGATTCTTTTGAAAATCGCAAACTACATTAAAGAAATGATGGTAAAATCAGAACTGATTTTTACATTTACGTTTTTATATTATCCTCAAATTAAGCTGTATTCTCGTTTTAGTGATTCAGAAACTTGTTTATAACTTATAATTTACCCTTGACTTTACTTCAAATATTAACAATTGGGAATATAGCTGGGGAGTTTTTTTAAATCTTCCATAAACTTTTGTTTTTATCTCATCTATTATCTAGATTTACAACTCTCCAACTCTTCAGGAGGTACTTTATCATGACTGAAATCAAAACGGCCTTCGACTTCAAAAATTTTTCTCCTGAAGCTCTCGCTGAAAAGTTAAAGAACCAGCATTTTGCAGACTCTATTGATATCATCAATGACCTCGATATCATGGAACGTGTAACTATTCTTAGTCTTCTGCCTCTTGATTATGTTATCGAACTTTTTGATAAACCAGAGCTTGAGCAACCTGCTGCCATCCTAGAACTTCTCCCTATAAATCGTGCTGTTGAAATTCTTGATGGCATGTCTGCCGATGCTGCTGCAGACGTCTTTCAAGAAATGGATAAGGAAACCCGCACACGACTTTATGCCTTGCTTAACCCCTTAACGCGCGCTGAACTTAAAAAACTCACCAGTTATCCTGATCATACAGCAGGAGCACTGATGACAACAGAGTTTATAGCCGTTCCTTCAAACTGGACCATACAAAAAACTTTGGATCACATTCGTGAGGTCGAGCGAACACGTGAAACAGTTTATACCAGCTATGTAATTGACCCCAAAACAGGTACTCTTCTCAAAGCTGTTTCCCTGCGTAACCTTATTCTTGCCTCACCTGATGAACAAATTCTTAATGTCCCTACCCATGACTCGCCCATTACAATATCACCTTTCACACATCATGAAGATATCGCACGCCTTTTCCAGCGCCATGATCTTCTCTCTGTGCCTGTAGTTGATGAAAGTAACCATGTCATTGGCATTGTAACCGTTGATGACGTGCTTGATACTATGGTCGATGAAATGAATGAAGATGCCTATAAATTTGGGGGTATGGAAGCACTTAATAAGCCCTATATGCAAATTAAGTTTCCTGAAATGATGAAAAAACGCGGAGGCTGGCTCGCTTTACTCTTTATCGGTGAAATGCTGACAGCAAGCGCTATGCAACATTTCGAAACAGAACTCGAAAAAGCGATTATTCTTACACTGTTCATACCTCTCATTATGAGCTCAGGAGGAAATTCCGGCTCACAGGCTACATCCCTTATTATCCGTGCATTGGCTTTACGTGAACTCACGTTGAAAGACTGGTGGAAAGTGATCATTCGTGAAATTCCAACAGGACTATCCCTTGGTCTCTTACTAGGAATTATTGGTGTTACGCGCATTGCTCTTTGGCAAAAACTAGGTATCTACGACTATGGCCAACATTGGATTGCTATTTCGACAACAGTGGGTACAGCTTTAGTTGGAATCGTTACCTTTGGTTCTCTTTCTGGATCTATGTTGCCTTTTATTCTTAAAGGTTTAAAATTTGATCCAGCAAGTGCTTCTGCTCCTTTTGTGGCAACTTTAGTAGATGTCATGGGCATTATAATCTATTTTTCTGTAGCTTCTCTCATTTTGTCAGGAACTCTTCTTTAAACATGTAAAGTAAAAACTCTTACTTATGGAAAAATCTTGTCATGTAACCTAAGATTCTTTCCATAAGAGAATAAGCTTTATTATTTATTTTCTAGCGCACCGCTCTATAGATAATTTATTATTTTTTTGAATAACAGCTCCGAATAACGTAATCTTACCTCATCATAAAGCTTCTCATATTAAATCGATTAAAGTCATCTTCTTGCCAGACACAAACGAGATCGGTGTATGGCTAAAAACTATTCAAGAAAAAATAAAATACTTCTTATATCCTCTCTCTCTCGTATCAAAAACTGGCGCAATATTGACAGCTGAGAAAGAATAATAATGATGATACTCAACAGGCTTTATATTTCTTCACAAAGGCGTTAATAGTATACTATTCGCGTATATTATATCATTTATGAGCCCTATCATGGAATGGATGTAGGTACGTTAAGCAATCTCTCTTAAGTACATGAATATGCAACAAAAAGTATATGCTGTTTAAAGTGTTCTGTTTGGCATGAAAAGCATACTCCTATTAGAGAGTGTAATTAACAAAAGTAAGGCAATGCACTATCTCCATGGTTTAAAAGATATTACTTTAGATGCTTTTGAAATTATAAATTGGATTAACAGCAAAGATGGGAATTTTCTTTGGATGCCTTCATATTCTTTCTAAATAAGACTGTATGCCGAGTTCATAAATAAATCAAACAGATATAACTCTTGCCCAATCTGGCATACAAAAGCTAGAGCTTCTTATAAAATTCTTAATCATCTCAATATTTGCCTCAAATACACGGTTGCATTAGATCTGGATTTTGATTGACAAGTTATAGAATAAGAAAAAGCTTTATTTAGAATAAAAATATTGTAAAATTGTCAATAAATTGGCTATGGATTGAGAGATATTCCGGATTTTTATCAATCTCTTTGCAAAACAACAACAATAATACAGCTAGCTTTATACTTACTCTTACAAGAGCTCATATAAATTCCTTGTGTCATATTGATAGAAATCAAGTTGACGGTGATTTTTTGAATAATTCTTAGCTCGAGAATAGAACATACGCACTATAAAAATCCTTTTACGAAGCTTCAGAAATTGAAGCTCAATAGAGCCTTAAAGACTTGGATAAATAGTTTTGCCATAAAAATATTGCCTCCATCTTCCAAAATTATAAAAAAACATGTAAAAGGTTTTCTAATAGTCAGGCAAAGAATGTAAAGACTTTGCCTCAAATGAAATTTCATTAAACGAAAAGAAGAAAATTTATGCAATTGCGTAACATTGCCATCATTGCCCACGTTGACCATGGGAAAACAACGCTTGTAGACGGGCTTCTCAAGCAATCAGGAAACTTCCGTGATAATCAGCGTACAAGCGAACGTATGATGGATTCAAACGATATTGAGAAAGAACGCGGAATTACAATCCTAGCGAAAGTGACATCTGTTGTTTGGAAAGATACTCGAATTAATATTGTTGATACACCAGGACACGCTGACTTTGGTGGAGAAGTTGAACGCATCCTCAATATGGTTGATGGAGCCATTGTACTTGTTGATGCTGCTGAAGGACCAATGCCACAAACAAAATTTGTCGTTGGCAAAGCATTGAAAGTAGGATTGCGCCCTATTGTTGCTATTAATAAAATTGACCGACCGGATGCACGCGTTGATGAAGTCATCAATGAGGTTTTTGACCTTTTCGCTGCTCTTGATGCAACCGATGAACAGCTTGATTTTCCTATTCTTTATGGATCTGGACGCGATGGATGGATGGCTGAAGCCCCTGAAGGACCAAAAGATCAGGGTTTAGGTCCTTTATTTGATCTTGTGACGCAGCATGTCCCTTCTCCTAGTGTAGCAGAAGGACCGTTTCGCATGATTGGAACTATTCTTGAAGCGGATCCGTTTTTGGGACGAATTATTACAGGACGGATTCATTCTGGCTCTTTAAAACCCAATCAAAATGTCAAGGTTCTTGGACAAGATGGAAAACTTTTAGAAACTGGGCGTATTTCAAAAATTTTAGCGTTTCGTGGCTTAGAACGGCAACCTATTGAAGAAGGAAGTGCTGGTGATATTGTTGCGATTGCAGGTCTACAAAAAGGTACCGTTGCTGATACTTTCTGTGACCCTACTGTCAATGAACCCCTTACTGCCCAACCAATTGATCCTCCTACTGTTACTATGAGTTTTCTCGTCAACGATAGTCCCCTTGCTGGAACTGAAGGCGATAAAGTAACTAGTCGTGTCATTCGTGACCGATTGTTAAAAGAAGCAGAAGGCAATGTTGCTCTTAAAATTGAAGAATCAGCCGATAAAGATTCTTTCTACGTTTCAGGACGAGGAGAATTACAGCTTGCAGTTCTTATTGAAAATATGCGCCGTGAAGGATTTGAGCTTAGTGTTTCACGTCCACGTGTTGTTATGCAAAAAGATGAAAATGGAATAACTCTTGAGCCAATCGAAGAAGTTGTTATCGATGTTGATGAAGAATATTCCGGTACTGTTGTACAAAAAATGTCTGAACGTAAAGGCGAAATGGTGGAATTACGTCCTTCTGGAGGTAATCGTGTCCGCCTTGTCTTTTATGCACCAACCCGAGGACTCATTGGTTATCAATCTGAACTTTTAACGGACACACGTGGTACAGCAATTATGAATCGCCTTTTCCATGCTTATGAACCTTATAAAGGAGACATTGCTGGTCGTGTTAATGGTGTTATGATTTCAAATGATAACGGTGAATCTGTCGCTTATGCTCTTTTTAATCTTGAAGATCGTGGACCTATGATCATCGATGCGGGTGTTAAAGTCTATCAAGGTATGATTATTGGCATCCACTCACGAGATAATGACTTAGAAGTTAATGTGTTAAAAGGGAAAAAACTCACCAATATGCGCGCTTCCGGAAAAGATGAGGCCGTAAAGCTAACGCCTCCAATTAAAATGACATTAGAACGCGCCTTATCGTGGATACAAGATGATGAGCTTGTGGAGGTAACCCCTAAAAATATTCGTCTCCGCAAACTCTATCTTGATCCTAATGAACGTAAACGTTTTGAAAAAACACGTGCATCAATTTCAAGTTAATTTCATAATCTCTTTGGTAAAATATTTATAAAATATTTAATTGTATTGAGCCTCACTATATTCCAGAAAGGATGTCTCTATGAATATTAAGGAAATACCCGTAGGCAAAAATCCACCAGAAGATATTAACGTTATTGTGGAAGTCTCCCTTGGTGGGCAGCCAGTAAAATATGAGATGGATAAAAAGTCTGGTGCATTATTTGTTGACCGTTTTCTTCATACATCAATGGTTTATCCTGGAAATTACGGTTTTGTCCCTCATACGCTTTCAGATGATGGTGATCCTATTGATGTCCTTATCTGTAATACCCGTCCACTTATGCCTGGTTGTGTTATCAATGTTCGCCCCATCGGAGCTCTAATGATGGAAGATGATGGTGGTAAAGATGAAAAAATTATTGCCATTCCCACTACAAAATTAACAAAACGCTATATCAATATTCATGACTATACAGACCTGCCCGAGATTACACTCAAACAAATTGAACATTTCTTCAAGCATTACAAAGATCTGGAACCTGGAAAATGGGCTAAAATTGAAGGATGGCGTGATAAAAACTTTGCTCATGAATTAATTAAGCAAGCTGTTGAGCGCAATAACAAAATATAACGATTTAATAAAATAAAGCCTATAAAAAATAGGCTTTGTTATTTATTTTTTCTACGAGATGTAATCTCTAAAGGATTGCCATATCTGCTTTAGCTCTTCTAAATGTGTTGAAAAGTAAAGTTGTTTGTAGCGAGATATTGCACCGTTTTTCAGAGAAATAGAAGAAGATGGGATTCTCCACTGCTTCGCAAGAAATTTAATGAGAGCTTTATTCGCTTTTCCATCTTCAGGAACAGCACGAAGGCGTATAACCAGATATTGTTTTTCACCATCCCTACATTCAACCCCTATTATTTTGTCAACAGATGATTTGGGAATGAGATATACAAACAAAATCAAGTTATTTTCATCAACTTGATAAAACATGTATTCGCCTCAAGTAATATTTCTATACATACATGTTTGCGTAAACGCGCCACATAAAAGTACGAATAAAATAAATAATAATGAACACTACAATAGGTGAAATATCAATCGTTCCCAAATTTGGTAAAATTTGCCGGATACGGCTTAGAACGGGATTTGTAAGACGATATAGAAAGCTTCCTATCAAAACAACAAAGCGATTGCGCGAATTTATGATATTAAAGACATAAAGCCAAGAAAAAATGACACTAGCGATTAAAATATCGATATAAATCTCAAAAATCAAATCAATCGTTCGAAGCAATGCATAAATCATGCGTCATCCCTTTCAATCAAGGAAACAGAAGAGCGTATAGAAAACCTTCATTAAAGCAGGTCTGTGTATCAAAAAATGGTTTTATATTTCAATACTCTTTTTTCTTGAATAAAAACCAAGCATCTAAATTCTTCATCTCTCTATTTAATGACGATGCAGTTAGAAAACAAATATCAAAATTAAAAATAGCACATAAAATAGAAGAAACGGCAAAAAATCTGAATATCCCTTATAGGATTAATCTTAAATCTCATCGTTTTAATTATTAATTATAAAAAACAAACAAACTAAAAACGGCCTTTTAAAGGCCGCTTTTAGTTTTAAAATTATTTCTGCAAAGCAGTCAAACGATTAAGAGCACTGCTAAAACCATCTAGCTGAACAAATAAATCATTCAAAGCTGGTTCACCTGCAGCAGCAATTGTCATCGCCAACTTTAACTGTTTTCCAGAACGTAAAGCTGCTACGTGATTTTTGTCAAAAACAACAGGAACCACACAACCTGCTGGTACACAAGTCCGGATACCGGTTTCGATAACAGCTTTTCCCTCATCAACTTGTAAACGAACAGGTTTAGAAACCAAAATGCCAAAAGGAACTGTTAAATTACCAGATACAACACCCTCAGCATCGAGAGTAAGGCCCATAGCCACAACAACACGCCCCTGCTCATTTACTTCTTGACGGTGCATAAAACAAATTCTTTTCCCTTCTTGTATACCACAGTTAATAGTCCACAAACCGTAGGTTTCAGTCAAAGAAGAAGCTCCATTTGGCAATGTCGCTGCCGCATCTTTTGATGCAGGAGGCTTTGAACTTGTTGCAAATGCAACAGATGAAATACTCAAGAGAGTAAAAACTATAAGTAAATTAAATAACTTTTTCATTTTATATTCCTGTTCTTTACATAAAAGATAAACATGTTTATTATTTATTATAATATAAAGCATCTTAATAAAAAAAGCTTTCTCATAATCATATAGCTTTTATAATGGTCTAAGGCTACCTCGAAATTCGCTGACAACTTTCGTATAAACGTGCTTTTTAAAAGAAACAGCAATCAACGGAAGGGTTTCTAGATCAATCCATTTCCATTGATCGAATTCCGCTTTATTGCCATCTGGTGGCGGATTAATCGCAATTTCAGAAAGCTTTCCTGTAAACTGGAAAGCAAACCATTTTTGTATTTGCCCACGATATTTATTTGTTAATGTGCACCCAATAAGTTCTTGTGGAAAATCATAATGGAACCAATTTTGTGCTTCTTTAATCAACTTTACAGATCGAATACCCGTTTCTTCATAAAGTTCACGATATGCCGCATCTAATGGTTTTTCATCTTCATCAATCCCTCCTTGAGGAAGCTGCCAACGATGAGATATGTCAATATCTGCATCTGCATGAATGGGCATCATTAAACGACGCCCAACCCACACTTTCCCCTCATGATTAAAGACAACAATCCCAACACATTTGCGATATGGAAGAATCTTCAAATTAATATCTGCATCCATTTAATATTCCTCAAAATCGCAAGCTATAGATATCAATTCTCACTTTAACACATCCTTATTGGGATCTGGTGGAAATGCTGCATTTGCCATTTCACCTCGTAACAGTTTATAAGCCTCATTCAATTGAATATCATCTTTAGGGTCTTTGGGAACAAAAGCAGCTGAACCAGATCCTTTATTACTCTCTCGTTTTCCTTTGATATGTCCTTTTAATGCAGACTCACCAACTTTTACATCATAACCTTTATATTTTTCAGGGAGTGGTTGCTCTACAATAATATCAGGTGTGATCCCTGTTCCTTGAATAGAAGTGCCTGATGGCGTGTAATAAAGTGCTGTTGTTAAGCGTAAAGCCCCATTTTCACCCAAAGGAATAATTGTTTGAACAGATCCTTTACCAAAAGACTGCGTCCCTAAAATTGTTGCACGACGATGATCTTGCAATGCACCCGCAACAATTTCAGAAGCACTTGCTGAACCACCATTAATAAGAACAATGAGCGGTTTTCCATTGATGACATCCCCTGGCTTCGCATCAAATCTTGTCACATCACTCTTTTTGCGCCCACGAGTCGACACAATTTCACCTTTATTGAGAAAAGCACTCGAAACATTAACAGCTTGATCTAAAAGCCCACCCGGATTAAGCCGCAAATCAAGGACATAACCTTTTAGCTTATCTTCAGGAATTTTAGATTGGATATCTTTAATTGCCGCTAGAAGATTATTTAATGTCTGTTCAGAAAACTGGATAACTCTTAAATATCCAATATCACCTTCAACCCGATATTTCACCGCTTTTACTTTGATAATATCACGAACAATCTTCACTTCAAATGGCTTATCAACGCCAGAACGAATAATTGTTAAGGTAATTGGTGTTCCAGGAGCACCTCGCATCTTATTAACAGCTTCATTCAATGTTTGACCATTCGTTTGTACATCATCAATTTTTGAAATAAGGTCTCCTGCTAGAATACCTGCTTTTGAAGCGGGAGTATCATCCATTGGTGAAACAACTTTAATTAAGTTTTTTTCCATAGTGACCTCAATACCAAGACCTCCGAACTCTCCTTTCGTAGAATCCCGCATATCCTTGGCTTCTTCAGCATTCAAATAAGATGAATGAGGGTCCAGTGATGTGAGCATGCCATTGATAGCATTTTCAATAAGCTTTTTATCATCTGGAACTGTAACGTATTGCATACGCACACGCTCAAAAACATCGCCAAATATAGCTAGCTTTTTATATGCATTATCTTCATTATTCGCAGCAACAGACTGCACCATAATCATTGAACAGGCGCCGAGCAATACCCCAGCGACCAAAAGAATAACTTTACGAATCATTTTGGCTCCTTCTTATTTTTTCAGTCTGCCACCAAGGAGTTGGATTTACAGGTTTTCCCTGCTTTCTAAACTCAATGTAAAGCATTGGAGAAGTTTTTCCTATATCCAATGCAACACTATTTGAAATAAATTGCATTTCCATTATACCCAGAGGCTCACCTGAAAGAACAAACTGCCCCTGTTTTACATTAATTCTCGACATTCCAGTAAGAATGATATGATAACCATTTCCAACATTGAGAATGATTAAATGTCCGTAAGAACGAAATGGCCCAGCAAAAGCAACAAAAGCATCCACAGGTGATATAACAACAGCTCCTGACTCTGTTTCTATCGTTTCACCAAAGCGCGTAATCTGCGAACTTTTGTTAGAGTGATGTATTCTTTTTCCTGAAACAGGAAAAAGTAAAAAACCTTTTCGGCTTTCAAAATTGGACTGTTCTAACAATTGCAAACTTTTCCGTACCTGTACTGATGCATCAGAGCTAAGTTTTGACTGACGGTCGAGCTCTAAAATCAATTCTTCTAAAGACTGCGCTTTTTTAGCAAGAGCAATATTTTTTTGTTGCTGTTCTGTAAGTTCTTTTTCTGATTTTTTTTGTAGTTTGTTTTTTTGGTCTAATAAAAGCTCTAGACGTTTTCGCTGCTCTGCTTGATTTTGCAGCTTTGTCTTTAATGCCTTATATTCCGTAGTAATGGAATTACTCAAATTGGTCAACTCCTTGAGTTTTTCTGTTAAATCTCGTGTTTTCTCTTGCATCTGAGGAATAACGGTACCTAATAAAACAGAACTACGTATAGAAGCCAACGCGTCCTCTGGCTGTATCATAAGAGCAGGAGGCGGATTCAATCCCATACGCTCCAAAATTGCAAGAACTTCCGCAAATTCAGCACGACGATTTTTTAAACTTTGATAGACTTGTACCCGCTTTTCTATCATTTTTTTAAGCTTTTCTTCCCTTTTAGCAATATCATCTGCTACTATACGTTCTTCTTTAGCCGCCTTTATGAGTGCATCACTCAAAACACGTTGATCTTTTTTTAAATGCTCAACTTGATGCATAAGAAAAGCAACACGCTCACGCGAAAGTGAAATATTTTGGCGAATTTCTCCTAATTCTTTATGGACTTCCGTACTCCTCATTGTATCTTCCGCATGCGATACAGAAAAGCAAAAAAATATACTCAAGAGCAGAATGACAAATATGACGCACTCCTCATATAAATATAGCATCTTTCTATGAAGAAGCTTTTTCATTTGCAAAAACCATGACACCTCATCGTATACATTAGAGATGCTTTAAATGGTGTCAGCTAAAACAATATTAATAAACATATAAATAAGTGCTAAAAATTGAACAAAAATATTAAAAACGATGATACGGATGATTATTTTCAATTGTTACAGCGCGGTAAAGTTGTTCTGTAAGAAGAATGCGTGCAATTTGATGTGGCCACGTCATCAAACCAAAAGATAAAAGAAAATCAGCACGCTTCCTTATTTGTTCATTATGCCCATCAGGTCCTCCCAAAGCAATGACGACATCTCGAATGCCCTCATCACGATAACGCCTCAATTTTTCAGAAAAAGAAATTGACGAAATCGATTCTCCACGCTCATCTAACACAATTAATCGACATTTTTCAGGTAAAAATTCAATAAGTTTTCTCCCCTCTTCCTCCATACGTTGATAAACTGTTTGAGCACGACTTTCTGGTATCTCTTGTAACTTTTTTAAATGAAAGCCTATATCTCCAGAAATTTTAGAAAAACGATCCAAATAATGCTGAACTAATTTTTGCTCCGCCCCACTTTTCATACGACCAACCGCAAAAATAGAAATTTGCATTTTAATGATCTCCGAAGAGAAGCAAAGCCGTATCGTTTAAATCCGGCGTCATCCATATTTTTTCTAAATTATAAAAAAGACGAATTTCTGGACGAAAAAGATGAATGATAATATCACCTGTATCAATCAATACCCAGTCACCTCCAGCAAGCCCTTCTACACGCGCAAGCCCCTGCCCACTATCTTTCCAAGTATGTAATAAATGATCAGCAACAGACGATACATGACGCTGCGAATTTGCTGAAGCTATGACCATATAATCAGCCAAAGATGACTTCCCTCGAATATCAATAGCAACAATATCTTCTGCTTTTGTATCTTCTAAACTCTTGAGAATAACTTCAAGACTCTCACTAACAGAAAAAACTTTTTTTTCTTTTGAAGGCATAATATCGTAAGAGTGTTTGTGTGCAACGTTTTTCAGATCAATATCCTTTCTTATCGTTGTGGAATCTAAAAAAGAGACTTCTCTAAAGAGAAGCAGAATCTTATGAAATGTTCAAGAAAAATCATTCTTCTTCAAACGAAGGTTTGTTGAAGATTGAAAAGATAAAGGTCCATGCAAATAAGTCCAAACTGGTGGCTTGATAAAAGGTAATCGCTTACTTTTTCTCTCATCCAAACGAAAACGGCGATAAATATGTGCCATAGGAGAGGAAAGTGCTGACCGATTGCCTAAAGGACGATCAATAATCGCAATAGGAAGCATAGAGACGATATCATGCCATCGATACCAATGATGTATCGTCGCAAAACTATCTGCCCCCATAATCCATACAAAATTTACGCCACTGTAATGGGTAAGAATATGAAAAATCGTATCTACTGATACTTTGCTCCCTATAGCCTGTTCAAAACCTGTTAAGCGAATTTTTGGATGGTCAATAAGTTTAAAACTTAATTGCATTCTCTCCTCTAAAGAGAGCAACTGTGTACAATCCTTCAAAGGATTTCCTGGAGTGATCATCCACCATAACTGATCAAGATGCAAACGCCGAATGGCAATTTTTGCAACAAGAAGATGCCCCGCATGCGGTGGATTAAAGGAACCACCAAAAAGACCCACAACATTAGATCTTTCAACATGTGGCATACAATTTTTCCATGGAAAAAATGGTGTTCTCAAGCTCTAACCTGACCATTTCCTTTAACGTGATATTGAAATGATGTTAGCTGTTCAACACCTATGGGACCACGTGCATGCATTTTTCCTGTTGCGATACCAATTTCCATTCCAAAACCAAATTCACCTCCATCAGCAAATTGTGTAGATGCATTGTGTAATAAAATAGCTGAATCTAAATGATTAAAAAAATTCTTCACCACTTCTAAATCCTCAGCAATAATCGATTCCGTATGTCCTGATGAATAACGCTTGATATGAGAAATGGCTCCCTCAACACCCTCAACCGTTTTAACAGAAAGAATAGCATCAAGATATTCATGCGACCAATCTTCTTCAGACGCTAATTTGACATCTGGTATAAGAAAAACAATATCTTCTGTGGCGCGAATTTCACATCCCTTCTCCTGTAAAGCAGTTAAAACAGGAAGAAACTTTTTTAATGCTTGGCTGTCAATGAGAACTGTCTCAACAGCACCGCATATCCCTGTTCGCCGCAGCTTTGCATTTAAAACAATATTGCGTGCCATATCTAAATCTGCCGATTTATCAATATAAATATGACAAAGTCCCTCCAAATGAGCAAAAATTGGAACACGTGCATCAGACTGAACACGGGCAACAAGGCTCTTTCCACCACGTGGTACGATCACATCAATCGCTCCATCCAATCCTTTGAGCATTCCCCCAACGGCAGCACGATCTGTCGTTCCAACCATTTGGATGGCATCTTTAGGTAAACCAGAGCGTTCTAAACCTTGTACCAAAGCTAAATGAAGAGCATGAGAAGAATGAAAGCTATCCGAACCACCGCGCAAAATCGCAGCATTGCCAGCTTTTAAGCACAAAGCACTCGCATCAACTGTAACATTTGGACGACTTTCATAAATAATGCCAATCACACCAAGAGGTGTTCGTACACGACTTATATGAAGCCCATTTGGACGCGTCCATTCATCCATCACTTGCCCAACAGGATCAGACAAACGAGCAACTTGGCGAACACTGTCTATCATTGCACGTAAACGCAAATCATCTAATTTTAGCCGATCAATCATTGCAGCTTTCAAATTATTCTGAGCAGCATTCTCTAAATCTTGACAATTCGCCCGTAAAATTTCATCTGACTGAGCCTCTAGACTTAAAGCGATCATTTCTAATGCATTGTTCTTTTGCTCAGAAGAAGCAACGGCCAACGCTGCAGCGGCATAGCGTGCTTTTTGTCCCATATCTTTCATTTGTTCTTCTAAAGTCATCGTAACATCCACTCTGCCAAAACAATAAAAACAAAAGTAACTTTTTTAAACAGTATTGGTCAAGCAACGTACAATCATATCATTACGATGCACCATAGCAGAGCGCGCCTCATACCCAAGAATAGCTTCAATTTCTTCACTTTTATGTCCTATAATGCGTACAGCCTCATCTTTGTCATAGCTTACAAGTCCACGCGCAATCTCAACCCCATTTGTATCAACAATTGCAACAGTATCCCCACGTTGGAAATTTCCCTCAACGGCAATAACCCCTGCAGCTAATAATGATTTTCCTGATTCAAGGGCCCTAATGGCTCCTTGATCAATCGTCAAAACACCAGATGGATCTAAATGACCAGAAATCCATGTTTTCCAAGCATTGACAGATTTCTTACTTGCCGCAAAAAAACTCTTGCGTTCACCTTTGTCAATTGCAGCAAGGGGATTCATACGCTTGCCTGAGGTGATAATCATCGCCGTTCCAGCAGCATTAGCTATTTTTCCGGCTTCAAGCTTAGTCTTCATTCCTCCCCGTGAAAACTCTGAAGCAGCAACATCTGCCATTTTTTCGATATCATGCGTAATGGATGCAACAAAAGGTATAAATTCAGCCGTAGGATCACTATGGGGAGACTTTGTATAAAGACCATCAATATCGGATAAAAGTATTAAAAGATCTGCCCTCACCATTGTTGCCACACGTGCAGCTAAACGATCATTATCACCATAACGAATTTCAGTTGTTGCAACAGTATCATTCTCATTAATAACAGGCACAGCTCCCAAATATAAAAGCATCTCAATCGTTGCACGTGCATTGAGATAACGCCTTCGCTCCTCCGTATCAAATAAAGTGAGCAAAATTTGGCCTATTTTGAGCCCATGTTGAGCAAGCGCATCACCATAGGTTTTTGCTAACTCAATTTGCCCTAAAGCAGCACATGCCTGGCTTTCTTCCAATTTCAAAGCCCCCTTAGGAAGCTGTAGCAATGTCCTTCCTAAAGCAATAGCACCTGAAGACACCAATAATATCTCTACGCCTTTTTTGTGCAATTCAACAACATCATTGATCAAGCTTTTAAGCCACTCAACCCGTAAACCTGCTTGAGGATCAACCAAAAGGGCAGATCCAATCTTGACCACAATACGTTTATAGTGTGTAAGTTTTTGCGATCCAACAGCCATCTCAATCAATCCTGCTATCCCCACCGTTCTCCTCTTTGCGTGATATTTCAATAATATGTGCACCAGCACGCAGCACATTTTCTAAACCTTCGCGGCTAACCGCAGAAAACATCATAACTGGTTGATCCGCTGCTCTTTGCAAAGCTTCCCGTTTAGCTTCACGCTCTTCATGAGCGAGAGTATCTATCTGGCTTAAAGCTACAATTTCAGTCTTATCACTTAGATTATTTCCATATGCCTCAAGTTCATGACGCACAATTTGATACGCTTTTGCTACATCTTCTTCTTGAGCAGAAATCAAATGAAGGAGCACACGACAACGTTCCACATGTCCTAAAAAACGGTCTCCAATTCCTACACCTTCATGCGCTCCTTCAATCAATCCCGGAATATCAGCCAAAACAAATTCACGACCATCAATTCGTACAACACCAAGATGAGGATGTAGAGTGGTAAAAGGATAATCTGCAACTTTTGGCTTTGCCGCCGTTACAGAAGCTAAAAAAGTTGATTTTCCGGCATTGGGTAAACCAACAAGTCCCGCATCAGCAATTAACTTCAAACGAAGCCATATTGCACGCTCTTCTCCAGACAAACCTGGATTTGCACGACGCGGTGCCCGATTTGTCGATGTTGTAAAGTGAAGATTGCCAAAACCGCCATTCCCTCCTTTTGCAAGGCGATAGCGCTGTCCCACTTCCGTTAAATCACATATTAACGTTGCATTATCTTCTTCAAAAATTTGAGTCCCAACCGGAACTTTAAGGATGACATCATCACCCTTCTCACCCGTCATATTACGCCCCTTGCCATGTCCCCCTGTTTTTGCTTTAAAATGCTGTTGGTAGCGATAATCAATCAGCGTGTTAAGTCCATCAACAACAAGAGCCCAGACATCACCACCCCGTCCTCCATTCCCTCCATCAGGCCCCCCAAATTCTATGAATTTTTCACGGCGAAATGATACTGCTCCAGAACCTCCATTACCAGAACGAATATAAACTTTAGCTTGATCAAGAAATTTCATTGGAAACACTCACTGAGGAATCAATCTCTCTACCTCTATAGGCAATACATTAATTTTACCAGTTTTTCATCATTGATAACAGAAAAACTGTCACTATCGCTGATAACTCTTTGAGAAAAAAATCATCGCATTTAAATAGGTTAAGTAAAATTAAGTCTTCTTAAAAGAAGGTGCTATTCTTGTACTTTTGTTTTTCCCTTAAATTCAAGTGCTAGAAGATAAAGCTCTACTGATTCTGATCGGCTTGCGGGTGGTTTAACATGGTAGACTTTTTTAAAATGCTGTTTTAATCTTGCAAGAAGAGTGTTTTCTGCTCCCCCTTGAAAAGCCTTTGCTAAAAAATATCCCCCAGGCTTGAGAACCGAAAGAGCAAAATCAGCCGCAACTTCACATAAATAAATCGTTCTTAAATGATCCGTCTGACGATGACCTGTTGTTGGCGCTGCCATATCAGAAAGAACCACATCCGGTTTTGTCCCTAAAGTTTCAATTAATTTCTGCGGTGCATCTGTATGCAAAAAATCCATTTCCAACATGGCAACTCTAGGTAATGGATCAACATGTAAATAATCAATACCAACAACGCTAGGATCCTCATCACTTGACCCTACTATACGCTCAACCACCTGACACCAGCCCCCAGGTGCTGCTCCTAGATCAATAACCTTTTGACCTTTTTTCAAAAACCTATAGCGCTCATTAATTTCAATGAGTTTATAAGCCGCACGCGAACGATAACCATCTACTTTTGATTGATGGACATAAGGATCATTCAGATGCCTCTCTAACCATCGTCGTGATGAAGCTTTAATGGTTCCTGCTTTCTTTTTTACGCGCTGATATAATTCATGTGACCCTGAACCTCCATAGCCACCTCTTGGTGTTTTTGTTGTTTTTTTCATCGTTATTCATTGTCTCCATATTTAATTCTCTAACGCTTGAAATCTCTGCTCCTTCTATGACGACACCATACTCCATCGCGTAACATTAGCTCTATCAAAATTCCTTCCCTTAATCCACGATCAGCAACTCTTAAACGCTGACTTGGCCAAACTTCCCGAATAACATCTAAAATTGCACAACCAGCTAAAACTAAATCTGCTCTCTCGCGTCCAATAAAAGGGCTTATGACACGTTTTTCTATATCCCATGATAATAGGCGTTGTGTCATAAGTGTAATGTCCGCATCATTCATCCAAATGCCATCCACTTTTTTCCTATCATAACGCTCTAAATTAAGATACATTCCTGCTAAAGTCGTAACCGTACCGGAGGTTCCCAAAAGATGAAACTTTGAACCTTGTGCTAACTCTCCTAATTTATGACGATCTGAAAAATTATTTAATAACCCTCGCACATAACTTTTCATTTTTTCAAAATCGTCTAAGCTAATATCATTCCCTCCAAAACGTTCAGCAAGCGTAACAACACCAACAGGAAGAGAAGTCCAAGCGATAATTTGTCGAGCTAAACGAAAAGAACGCTTTTGAGAAACATCAAGTAGCACAATTTCTGATGATCCTCCTCCAATATCAAAAAGCACAATTGCGTCAGTATTTGGTTCAACAAGTGTACTACACCCTGTAACAGCAAAACGCGCTTCTGTTTGCCGATCAACAATTTCCAATTCAAGACCTGTCTCCTCCAAAACACGCTGAATAAAATGTCTACCATTTTCTGCAGAACGACAAGCTTCCGTTGCAATCAAGCGATAACGCTTAATATGCCTTTGTTTTAGCTTTAAATGACAAATCTTTAATGCTTCAATCGCACGATCCATAGCTTGTGTATTAAGAAAACCGTTATTTATTAAACCTTCTCCCAATCGTACAATACGAGAAAAAGCATCAACAACACGAAAATATCCAGGTTTACTGGGAGATGCGATAAGAAGACGACAATTATTTGTTCCGAGATCAAGTGCCGCATAAAGAGGTGGAGATTTTACTGAATGGAACCGTCGAAGAAAAGGTGCTTTGAGTTTTTTTGTTTTTTGAGCACCTATCATTATCTGATTATGAAACTCAAAAGCTGCCTCAGATTGAACAAAAACCTGTTTCTGTTCATAATGTTTTTTTCTCTGTTGTCTCTTTATATCAACAAGGACAGAGTATGCCTCTGTTCGTGACAATGCAGAAAGATTATTTGTATTACTACCGCACTGATCATACAATTGATCTGCTTTGGTATCGTATATTTCTCCTTGCTTTAACTCTTTTGAACCATAATTTAACGGGGTCATGTCCCTTATCCCTTGAGCGTTCCCCCAATAAATAAACGCGAAAACTCTTCTGCTCATTCCTAAATAAAGCAATAATGCAGCATCAAATGATATATACAAGAAATCATTCTTTCTTTTTCTATCATTAAAATTTTCTACACTAACATCATTCAGATTTTTGTATAATCTTTCGGTTGTTTCCGTGAAATCATGCATCTCTTTATGAACTTAAAACTATAAATTAATCGTTTACGTTCACATCAATTTTTATAAATTATGCTCTTTTCTTGATACCATTCACACGGAGCACACCTCTATTGTAACAAACCTACACTATCATACTATTTGCTGACTCTTAAGGTTACAACAACCTATACATTAGTACGGTTTATAAGAAAAAAATTTTTTTTGTTATCCACACACAAACCTCGTTTGTTATATGCAATGAAATGGCTTTGATTATGCTGGAATAAAAGTTCCGTAGTACTACAAAATGCAATTACAATAGCTGTTATTTCGTGAATACCAATAAAAACTATCGTTCAAAAAAACTCTAGAATTATAAATTTATCTGAAAAATATTAATTCTTAATCAGACCGCTTTAAAAATCCATTTTAAGCTTAAAAAAAGAATTTAGTCTACTCATTATTATAAGGAATAAATCGAGTATTTCTAATCTTTTTTACTTTTAATAACTAACGAAATCATTCTTTAAGCATTACGGGAAACACTAACTTGATTTTCTATTACATATAAAGAACTTACTGTGACTTTATATTCATAAAACTCTCACTCTTTCCAATAAATCACCTCGATATCATATTATATAAAACTTCTTACTTATTTGACCTTATAATTTACACTCAAAAATATAATACAACAATTTATGGAAAAATGACTCTTGTTAAAAATACTCGATGGATTCTAAGGACGGAAAGAATTAAGTGCTGCATTTAACCCTTTAAATGGTACAGTAAAAGAAAATACCTTACCTTCTTTAGTTTTATAGGAAATACGTACCTTATTGTTCTGCTCTATTTGTTTAGTCAAAACTGGCCCTACAGGTGATTGTGCCAAACAAACCGTTTCATTACATTGCGTATAATTAATAAGAACAGGTTTTTTAACACCTTTTACAAACATTTGAATCGGAACATTTATATCAGAATTTGGCAATGTTCGAAAAAGCATCACTGCTTGACCACTTGTCGTAGAAACAAGAGACCAACTAAAAATGGTATTTCCTTCTTGATCATGAACCGTCTGTGTCACATTACATATACCTTGCTTATGTTTAAGCTTTTGTTTTTCGTCACAAATCAAAGTCCAATCATAAAACTGCATAATAATTCGACGTGTTTCGCCAGGTTCTCCCTTAGGTATCGATAAGTGCGGTGGATGCACTGTATAAATATTATTGTTCTCGTTGGCAAAGCTTTCGCTCTTGCCTATTAAGGCAAGAGCAAACAGAACCTTTACTAACATACTTCTCGTTTTTACAATAACAGCCATTTTTTCTATTATCATCTCAACCTCAGAGTAATTCCAGCGCCTATTCCCCAATGACCTCCAGCACTTGTCACAGATACATTCGAGCGAATATTTCCATCTTCAGATGTATAACCAGCACCAATAGCAAGTGCAGATTGACTGCGCCATAAACCACTCCCAAATGAAACACTTAAAGATCCTGGTATATCATAGTAACGTAAGTTGGACACCGCTAGACCAATAGCAGCAGCTTGTCTTGCTTCTTTCCGAACATCCTGAATAGCATAATTCAATGTCTCAAACTTTAT